>NZ_SZZM01000003.1:0-302710 GCF_005281615.1 Rhodoligotrophos defluvii
CGCGAAGCCGAGTGCCGCGAGCCCGAGGAGCGCGAGGGCGAGCACGGCGCGCGGGCGGCGACGCCCGCGCCGGCGCCGGGTCGGCCGCAGAACGCCGGTCAGGCGGAGCCGGTCCTCACGCATCGGACGTGGACCGCCTGGCGCGCGCGGCCGACCAGTCGTCGAGGTCGGCGATGTGATAGCGGACGTAGCGGCCGTGCTTGCGGAACCTCGGGCCGCCGCCTGCGACGCGCATCTTCTCGAGCGTCCGGCGCGACAGGCCGACGTAGTGTGCAGCCTGGGCGGTGTCGAGAAAGGGGCTGCCCTTCTTCGCGTTGGCGGCGCGAATGATCTCATCGTCCATGACGGACCTCCCCGGGTGACGGTGGGCAGCGACAGCGCAGGTCGCCGCTTCGACAGCGAGAATGCGCGCGCGAGGGGTGAGCCGGGGACGGGCGAAAACCGAGGTGGGTGTTTTCGCCCGGGAACGGAGTGCGAACCTGTGGAGCGACAACAGGCGAAAGCGGGCCGATGTCACGCGATCCCGGCTTCACGGCGCGATGCCGTCATGCCATGCTGCGCCGATGGTGACCCACTACGACATGCGCCCCGATGACGCGGGCTGGACGGTGTTCGACGCCGCAACCGGCCAGGCGGCGCGGGTGAACGGGGTGGCGCAGACCGGCCTCGATCTCGACGACGCGGACGACCTCGTCGACCTGCTGAATCGCCTGGCCGAGCAAGCCGAGGCGAGCCGGAAGCACTGATAGGGCCAGCCGGCGCCGCCCCGAAAGCGGTAGACATCGCTCGTCATCGCCCTTCGCCCTCCCCGAACAATGCCAGTTGCCGGGCCGCAGCAGGCGGCGGTGCGTCCTCTGTTTCGCCATAGGCATAGGCCCAGCCGGTGGCCGTGCGCCGGATCGGCGGGTCGTCCTGGCTCTCCCAGATGCGGTCGGCCTCGGCCTTACGGGAGGCGTGGAAATCGCTCGCCCGATGGCCGGACGGGCGCTTGCACCAGGTGCCGATACGGGCCCGACAGGTGGGGCACGCCACGGCCAGGATGGGGTGCCGGAACGCCGTGAAATCGACCTTGGCAGGGCGGTTGATGGGTGCGCGACTCATGCCACGCTCTCCCGCGCGGCATCGGCGCCCTGCCTCCCGGGTTGCAGCCCGTGCAGATAGTCGACGGCCCGTTGTGCATGGGCGGCGGCCTGGAAAACGGCCCGCTTGTCGTCCTTCAGGACCTGGAGCCAGGACGCCATATAGGCGGCATGGTCCTCCCGGACCTCCGGCGCGATGCCGAGGTCGGCGCAGAGAAAAGCCGCCCCGATCTCGGCGACCAGCTCCTCGCGGGCGTAACCTTCGTCGCCCCACCGCTTGCGCCCCAGATCGCGGTCGAGCCGGGACGGGTGACGCGTCCAGTGGGTGAGTTCATGGGCCAGGGTCGCGGCGTAGCTCTCGGCGTCGCGGAAGGTCTCGGCGGGTGGCATCTGGACGTAGTCGGGCTGGATCGCGTAATAGGCCCGGTCGCCGCCGTGGCGGATGTCGGCGCGGGTATTGGCGAAGAAGGCGTCGGCCTGCTCGATCCGCGCGACGGGGCTCGCCGGCTCCTCGGCGCGGGCGTAATAGTGGTCGGGCAGGCCCTCGATCTGCTCGCAGTTGAAGACGGTGTAGCCCTTGAGATAGGGGATCTCGCGCTCGCTCTCCTCGCCGTCCTCGTCCGTCTCGGTCGCCGTGAAGCTGTTGGCGTAGACGACGAGCATGCCCGTCTCGCCCTTGCGGACGAAGCCGCCCAGCTCCTTCGCCTGCCGGAAGGTCATCCAGATTGGGCAGGCGTGGCCTTGCGCCGCGGCCGCCATCCACAGCATCACGACGTTGATGCCGCGATAGGGCGTCCCGTTGTGCCGCAGCGGCCGGGTGATGCGCCCGGCCAGATGCTCGGCGTTCCAGGGCTTCACCCAGGGGCGCACGCCCTGCTCCAGATCGGCGACGATCTTGTCGGTGACGCGGCTGTAGACGTCTTGCCGGTTGCTAGCTCGGACCGTCGCCGCGTCGGGCTTCCTGCCGCCAGCGCGCCGCCGCTGCGCCGACTCTTGGACATGGATACTCATGGATCGGGCTCCTTTCCGGGACGGGCCGGCGAAAGCCTCTCTCTCGCCTCGGAGACCCGTCGCGACAGGACGCGCGACCCTCTCGCTCTCGCGGAGCGGCGGCGGCGACTGGCGGAATGTGACTGCGGGAATGCTGGGCGTGGCCTTGCCCGAAAGCCTTCCCGACAAGCGCGGGAGACGGGTGTCGGCGGACCCTCGGCAGCGCGCCAGCGCTGCCCTCGCGCCAGGCGATCGTGACCCGGAGGGCCGAGACCCCGGAGGGGGCTCGGCGAGCTTAGGCTGGCGGCGGCGGCCGGACAGCCGCCGTCGGGAGGCTTAGCGAGTAGAGCGCGGTGCCCGCGTCAGCGGGCAGGCGCCCGATCCGTCCAGCACGTTCTTACTATGGGAACCGCGCTCCTATCGGACGCCCGACAAAAGGAGGCTGGTCGCGCACGAACACGTCATCAAGGAGGAGTCCGGACCCTGAAAACGGCACTCCATGAGGTGCGATCGAAAGGCTCTCGTCGATGCCAAGCGCTGGCGACGCTATCGACGGAACCGATGCAACTGGATGGAGGGCGATGCGCGAAAGTCGGCCAAGAACAAACACACGGAGCATCGTGGGAGAGACGTATCTCCCGGCCTCTCGCATCTATCAAGTCCGGGGCTTGCGCGCGCCGGCGAGCGACCCTGCGGACAGGACGAAGGGCGCCCCGCCGGGAGGCGGGGCGCCCAAGGGCCGGAGCGGCGGGAAGGCTTACCGGCTCCAGATCAGGCTGTAGACGCTCTCGTCGGCCTCGGTCTGCACCAGGTTGGCGTAGATCGCGGCGGGGAAGCTCGGGTCGTCGAGCTTGACCGAGACGTATCCCCGCTGCTCGCCGTTCTTGGCGGTGCGCTTCCAGCCGGCGCCGAGCTCGACGGTCCCGGAGAAGACCCGGTAGTCGGGCGCGGCCTCGGAGGCCTTGTACTCGTCGGGGACGATGTTGGCTTTGACGCTGAGCGCCAGGGTGCGGATCGTGCCGGTGAAGCCGTTCGCGGTCTTGGTGAAGCTGCCGATGTTCGCCATTTCGAGTCTCCTGTTGCTCTCGGCCGCGCCCATCGCGGCCTTGATGGCGATCGGAAAGCCGAAGGGGGAGCGGGCCGCACCCGGAGGGCCGGAGCGCATGCGGAGGATGGCGCGGCCCGACTTTTTTGCTGCGCGAGGAAGCCGCGAGTCGGGGCCCCCACGCGACCTGTCGCGTGGGGTGACCGGGGCGGGGAAAAAAGTCAGGGCCAAGCCGTTGCGGCACCGCTCAGGGCGGCACAGCCGCCCGGCCCCGCAGGTAGATCGCCGAGCAATCAAGGCCCGCGTGGACCTGCGGGCGAGCGGAAACTCGCAGGAGACACATGGCGGAACGGCGGCCGTCGCCGATGACCGACGGCGCTTCCGGCACAGGACCTCCGCCGCGGTGACATCGCCAGCCCGCCATCGTCCGACGCACGCCTTTGAGGCAGATGCCCGGCCCGGGTGCGCCGCAGAGACCGGCCGGCGCCACGGAACGCCCGCCCAGGCGGTGGGCATCGGATCAACCGGCGAGGCACGACCGTGCCGGAGGAGAACGCGATCAGCCGGTGCACGGCCCCAGGGGACGCCGACCGATGCCGATCCGGAGCCGGTCCCCGTCGGCGCTGGTCGTGGCGCCCGATCCCCGGTGGGGCGATCGAGAGGTAAAAGGAAACCCTTTGACCGGGATGTGCGGCCGTGCGCCTCTTGACGCGACATGTATTTCCATTATTTTGGAGATATGGAGAAATCAAACGCCATGGCCGCTCTGGCGGCACTCGCGCAAGAGTCCCGCCTTGATATCTTCCGGCTGCTGGTGCAGTCCGGGGAAGAGGGCCTTGCGGCGGGCCAGATCGGGGAACGGCTGGGCCTGCCTTCGGCAACCCTGTCGTTCCATCTGAGCCAGCTCAAGCAGGCCGGGCTCGTGACATTCCGCCGGGACGGCCGCTCGCTGATCTACGCGGCCGAGTATGCCGCCATGAACGACCTGCTGGCCTACCTCACCGAGAATTGCTGCCGGGGCAATCCTGACGCCTGCGGCGTCGGCATCTGCACCCCCTCCGCCCCTGAAACGGTCAATCAAGGAGTCCGCCATGAAGCGCCTGCACGTGCACGTGTCCGTTGAGGACCTGTCCCAATCAATCCGGTTTTACAGCACGCTGTTCGCGGCTGAGCCGACGGTGCTCAAGCCTGATTATGCGAAATGGATGCTCGACGATCCGCACGTGAATTTCGCCATTTCGCAACGCGGGGCGACAGCGGGCGTGGAGCATCTCGGCATCCAGGTCGAGACGGCAGAGGAGTTGCAGGAGGTTTATGTCCGTCTGAAGACGGCGGATCGTCCCGTGCTCGAAGAGGGGGCTACCACCTGCTGCTATCACCATTCGGAAAAATCGTGGATCAGCGACCCGCAGGGCGTCGCGTGGGAAACCTTCCTGACGAGCGGTGAAAGCACGGTCTACGGTGACAGCCCGGACCTCGAGGCGACGGCCGCGGAGGCCTGCTGCACGCCGCAAACGGCTCAGGGCGTGTGCTGCGATGCGAAGCCCGAACTTGCGGCCAATGCTCCTTGCTGCGGGCCCGCTCCAGAGGTGGCGGCATGACGGAACGGCGTTACGACGTCCTGTTCCTCTGCACCGGCAATTCGGCGCGGAGCATCCTCGCGGAAAGCATCCTGCGCAAGGATGGAGGGGAGCGCTTCCGGGCCTTTTCGGCCGGAAGCAATCCCAAGGGCGAAGTAAACCCGTTCGCGCTCAAGGTCCTGGAAAGCACTGGCTATCCGACAGAGGGTCTGCGCTCGAAGAGCTGGGACGATTTCGCCCGACCGGACGCGCCGGTCATGGATTTCGTGTTTACGGTTTGCGACAACGCGGCCGGGGAGGTCTGCCCGGTCTGGCCGGGCCATCCCGTGACGGCGCATTGGGGCATTGAGGATCCTGCGGCCGTCGAGGGAACAGACATCGAAAAGCAGGCCGCCTTCGTTCAGGCGCTGCGCTCCCTCAAGACCCGGATTTCCCTGTTCACGATGCTGCCGCTCGCGAGTCTCGACAAGCTCGCCCTCAGCGCGAAGCTGCGGGCCATCGGTCAGGGCGACGGCGCGTCCTCGCCCCGGCCCAACCTGACCGAAGGAACCGAACGATGGACGTGATCATATACCACAACCCGCAGTGCGGCACGTCGCGCAACACGCTCGGCCTGATCCGGAATGCAGAGATAGAGCCGCATATCATCGAATATCTGAAAACCCCGCCGACGCGCGAAAAGCTGGTCGAACTGATCGGGCGCATCGGGATTCCGGTTCGGGATCTCTTGCGCCGCAAAGGCACGCCATACGACGAGCTGGGCCTGGATGATCCGAAATTTGCGGATGACGAGCTGATCGACCTGATGCTTGCTCATCCGATCCTGATCAACCGCCCGATCGTCGTCACGCCGCGCGGTGTACAGCTCTGCCGCCCCTCTGAAACCGTCCTCGATATCCTGCCGAACCCACAGCGCGGCGAGTTCCGCAAAGAGGACGGCGAGCTGGTCGTTGACGCGGCCAGGCGGCGTCCGGACAGCACGAACGAGAACGCTGGTTAGTGATGCAGGAAACCTTTACCCCCTCCGCCGAATCCTTCGCGGCCTCGGCCCCCGGGATCGGCTTTTTCGAGAAATGGCTGTCGGTCTGGGTCGCGCTCTGCATCGTGGCCGGGCTGGCGCTCGGCAACCTGTTTCCGGGCGCGTTCGAAACCCTCGCTTCATGGGAATACGCCTCGGTCAACTTGGTGGTGGCCGTGCTGATCTGGGCCATGGTCTATCCGATGATGGTCGCGGTCGATTTTGCCAGCCTGCGCCATATCGGCGACCGGCCCAAGGGGCTGGTGCTGACGGTTGTCGTCAACTGGCTCGTCAAGCCGTTTACAATGGCGGCCCTGGGCGTCCTTTTCTTCGAGTTCCTGTTCGCGGAACTGATCGCTCCGGCCGATGCGCAGCAATACATCGCCGGGCTGATTCTGCTCGGCGCGGCCCCCTGCACGGCCATGGTGTTCGTCTGGTCGCAGCTCACGCGCGGCGATGCGACCTACACACTCGTGCAGGTGTCGGTGAACGATGTCATCATGATTTTCGCCTTCGCGCCGATCGTCGCGCTGCTGCTCGGCGTCACCGACATCGCCGTGCCATGGGAAACCCTGCTGCTCTCGGTCGGCCTGTACATCCTGATCCCGCTTGCGGCGGGGGCGCTGACGCGCCGTTGGCTTGTGGCGCACGCGAACCGGAACGAGGGCGGCGAGGCGGCCGTGGCCCGGTTCACGGCGGCCGTGAAGCCGTTCTCCATGCTTGGGCTGCTGGCGACCGTCGTTCTCTTGTTCGGCTTCCAGGGGCAGGTCATTCTTGACCAGCCGGTGCTGATCGCTTTGATCGCGGCCCCGCTGCTGATCCAGTCCTACGGGATTTTCGCGTTGACTTACGCGGCGGCGCGGGCGTGGCGGGTGCCCTTCAACGTCGCGGCCCCTTGCGCCCTGATCGGCACGTCCAATTTCTTCGAGTTGGCCGTTGCCGTTGCCATCAGCCTGTTCGGGTTGAACAGCGGCGCGGCTCTGGCAACCGTGGTCGGCGTTCTGGTCGAAGTCCCCGTGATGCTCTCGCTCGTGGCCTTCGCCAACCGGACGCAGCGCCTGTTTCCGACAACCTGACGTAACGTGCTGCCGCTGGTCGGCTCCGGCTCCGTTACAGCTGTTGATCGTGACCACCCATTGACTTACCTGCTAAGGGTCTGCAGACGCGGGTTCGCCCACAAGGCCGATCTCCGCCAAGTAGCCCCGATCGGGCAAGCTGAGCGCCGCCCTTATCGCACTGTTCGGCGTCATCTTCCTCGGTAGGTCGGTAAGCGGCTATCCGCGCAAAGCCGGGCAATGGGTTAAGCAGCGGTAAGGGCGATCTCGCGCGAGCGGGACCGCCCAGAGGCGCGATCGCCGGGCGATGTCAAGGACCGCAACTACGCCGACGTTGGCAGGGTCGCCATCGAGCATTTTTCGGCGGTCGGGCAGAAGATTTGCCACCTCGACCGCCTTGCCGACGAGCTGCGGCGGATCAGCAGTTGTTGCCAGGGCGGGCGTATCGCGGATTGCCGAATTATCGAGGCCTTATCACCCTTGATTATATACCAGGGGCTCGGTTCGCACGGGTTAGATGGTGGATCATCCTTCGGTTCGTGTCCGGAGATATTCGATGAGAGCAGTAACGGGAAGAGCGAGAACGGCAATTCGCGAGCCGCCCGAGCGGGCCCCTGCTCCACATTGTTCCGCCGCCCATCATGTCCTGCGTTACCATCACGCATCGGGCACCCCGCCCGTTTTGTTTCGCCCGCGCGATTCGAGCAGGCCATCGACCAGCAGGAGGCCTACCCCACAGACCACCGCCGCGTCGGCGAGGTTGAAGGCGGGCCAGTGGTAACCGGCAACGTGGAAATCGAGAAAATCCGTGACTGCTTCGTGGCGCAGCCGGTCGAACAGGTTGCCGAGCGCACCGCCGATCGCCAGCCCGAGGGCGACGCTGATAAATCGGCTTTGCGCCCGCGACAGCCAGACGGACAGGGCCGCCACAATAGTCAGCCCGAGCAGGGTAAGTGCCCACCACGGCAGGCCATCGAGCATCCCGAAGCTGACGCCGGAATTGCGTACGAGGACGAGGTTCAGAACGGGGAGTACTTCGAGGCCGGTCGACAAGGCAGGTGAGCCAAGCGCAAGCACCTTGGTGCCCTGATCAAGAGCGAATGCCGCGACTGCGCAGGCGATCCCGATCCGCCGACCTGCCCCGGTCATGCCTTCGCGTCCCGCAGGTCGCTGCGCGCATCGCGGATGATCGACCATGAGGATTGCAGGAACAGCCCGGCGATCACGACCGCAACGACAAGATCGGGCCACGCCGTGCCGGTCCAGGCAACGAGCCCCGCCGCAACGACCACAGCCGCGTTGCCGATCGCATCATTGCGCGAGAACAGCCAGACCGCCCGCACGTTGGAATCGCCTGTCCGGTGTGGGATGAGGACGAGCGCCGCCGCCACATTGACGGTAAGTGCAATGATACCGAGCAGTCCCATCAACTCTGCTTCGGGCTGGTGTTCCACCAGCACGCGATAAACCGTGGTACCCAGGACGCCCAAGCCGAGCCCGCCAAGGAACAGGCCCTGAATGAGCGCCGAGCGGGCACGCCAGACTAGACTCCAGCCAATGGCAAGAATGCCGAGAAAGGTGATCAGGCCATCCCCGAGAAAATCGAGCGCGTCGGCTTTTAGCGCCTGCGACCCCGCAATGAAGCCGCCGCCCATCTCGATAACGCCGTAGCCCACATTGAGCAGGATGACGATCCAAAGCGCCCGCCGGTAGGCCGGAGTGATGTGGCTCAGATGTTTCGGCAGGTCGCCGTCATCGCCTCGGGCGTCCGCCGCAGCCAGGTCAAGTCGGTCGATCTGGTAGCCCATGCCCGACACCGCGCGTTCGACCTCCGGCAGCCGCGCGGCGGGATTGTCTACACGCAGCGTCATGATCTGGGTGGCGGTCGAAACCTTCACATTCTCCACGCCGACCGCGCGCACCGCCCTTTCGATCTTGGCGGCGCAGGACGCACAATCCATACCGGTGATGCGATATCGTGCTGTTCGATCTTCCATCGAAGCGGTTACGCTCATGACGATCTTCCATAGGTCAGACAGATAACGTATCATTACTTACTGATATGTCGAGCAAAACCGAACTCATACAGCGGGTGGACCCCCGTAGCGTCGAACTACGGGCAAAGCTGTTCCGGGGGCTGGGCGACCTCTCGCGGCTATCGATCCTGGACGCGCTGCGTGCGGGACCACTGTCGGTCGGGGAGATTGTCGCGATGACCGGCCTGTCGCAGTCGAACGCCTCAAACCATCTCCGTTGCCTGAGCGAATGCGGTCTTGTCGCAGGCGAGCAGCGCGGGCGCTTTGTCCATTACAGCCTGAGCGATTCCCGGCTGGAAGCATTGCTAAGCCTCGCGGATGAGCTGCTGACCGGAACGGCGCAGGGCGTTGACCCATGCCGGAATTACAAAGACGAACCACCGACCTGAGCCCTCGAAAAAGGTTCCTCTTTGAGAGGCGTTGCGGTGGAGACGGATGCGAGAAGAGTGCATCCGGGCGTGCCGGATCGACAGCACGGACGCGCAGGAAAAGGGCGATCCCGCGCGAGCGGGACCGCCTAGGGTCGCGGCCGCCGGCCGATGTCAGGTGTCGGCACTGTAGCGCCGCACCGGAATGCGCCGTGCCTTGGCCTTGTCGACGAGGTTCTCGGTGATGCCCGAGCCCGGGAAGGCGACGACGCCGATCGGCATCGCCTCCAGCATCGCGTCGTTACGCTTGAAGGGGGCGGCCTTCTGATGGCGAGCCCAGTCGGGCTTGAAGACGACCTGCGGCACACCGCGGTTGTCGGCCCATTTGGCGGCGATCAGCTCGGCGCCGCGCGGGGCGCCGCCGTGCAGCAGAACCATGGCGGGATGCTTGGCCTTGACCTTGTCGAGGGCGGCCCAGATGCGGTGATGGTCCTGATAGTCGACGCCGCCGGTGACGAGGATGCGAGGACCCTCGGGCAGGAAGATCTCGGTCTCGGCCCGGCGCTTGGCGTTGATGAAGTCGCGGCTGTCGATGACGGCGGCGGTCAGGGCGCGGTGATTGACCTTGGAGCCGGACATCGGCTTCCAGGCCGAGCCGGTGCGCCTCTCGAACAGCTCGGCCGCATGGTCGCGCAGGAACTCGAAGGTATTGCGCCGCTCGATGAGCGTCAGGCCCTGGGCGATCAGCCGCTCGAGCTCGACCGACCTGACCTCGGAGCCGTCCTGCTCGCGCTGGGACCGGCGCTGGGCGTCCTCGTTGTCGTCGAGGTCGCGCTGGACCCGATCGATCTTGCGATGGAAGAGATTGACGACGGACCAGAGCAGGTCGGCGAGATCGTCCTCGAGCCGGGTCTCACCGAGCATTTGGGCGAGGATGTCGAACATGTCGTTGAGCGCTCCCTCGCAGGCATCGGCGTCCGGCAACGGCCGGTGATCGGGCTCGTCCTGGTGCGGCCGGTGGCCGTAGAGTGCCAGTTCGTCGAGCAGATAGGCGGTGGGCGACTGCGCCGGGCCGGCGAGGCCGTTGCGGGTCGCGAGGGGGTTGGTGCCGTTGATCGCCATGAGTGGTCTCCTTGTAAGGGAAGGCCGCGCCCATCGCGGCCTTGCTGGCGATCGGGGGGACCGGAGGCGCGCGGCGGCCGCACCCGGAGGGCCGGAGCGCACGCGGAGGATGGCGGGGACCGGCTTTTTTGATCCGCGAGGAATGGCCGCGCTCGGCGCGACCAGGGGAAAAAAGCCGGTCCCCGCCATTGCGGTCCCGGCGCGAGGGCGGCCGTTCGCCGCCCGACCTCCGGTAGATCGCCTGCCGAGCAAGGCCGGCGCGGGCCCGTTCCCGGAGCGCCGGGGAGACGGCCGGCGATGCCAGCAGCGCCGCCTCCCTTACCGCACCCCTTTCCGGCGCGGCCAGGGCAGCAGGCCGAGGGACGCTCGCGCGGACGATCAGCCGGTCGGCCGTAGCAAGACGTCGGCGATCTGGTCGCGCGCGTGCCGGCGCAGGTGCGCAGGACCGAGACGACGCAGATCGTCGTTGAAGTCGTCGAGGCACGGCACGAGGTCGCGGACGGCGACGCCCTGGGCCTCCGCCCGGTCGCGGAGACGGGCCGCGGCGCGGACGCCGGCGTCGCCGTTGTCGCGGGCGATGACGAGCTGGGCGAGACCGGCCGGCAAGAGCAGCGCCGCCAGATGGTTGGCGGTAAGCGCCGAGATCATGGGTAGCTCGGGCAGGACGGATTTGAGCGAGAGCACCGTTTCGATGCCCTCGCCCGCCAGAAGGCGGTCGGTGGCGCGGCCGAAGCGGATGCCATGACCGAGCAGGACGCCCAGGACCTTGCGCGGCGCGTCGAGGTCGGCGACAGACAGGCGCTCGACATCGAGCCAGGTCCGGTTGACGCCGACGATGCGGCCATCGAGGTCAGTGATGGCGGCAAGCATGGCGGGAATCCGGCGGAGCGGCGCCCGGTCGTGGGCGCGATAGTAGACGGACGGGTGGAAGCGCAGCGCCGGAAAGCCGACCGCGGTGATGCCGCGCGCGCGGAGATAGGCCTCGGCGGGCGTGTCGGGGATCGGCCGGCCGGCGCAGAACAGGCGCCGCGCGGCCTCGGGCGTGGACCCGCGCTCATAGGACCGCGGGCGCCGGGGTTCCGGGGTCGAGCGCGGCAGGGCGAGAAAGCTGCGGGCTTCACCCATGGCCTCGCCTGCGGCGCCGGACGCGCAGCGCAAACGGATGAGGTCCAGGAGATCGCCATGCTCGCCGGTCGCGGCGTCGGTCCACTTGCCGGCGGCGCCCGGACCCGCGAGCGGGCCGTCGAGACGGACATAGAGGCTGCGTCCCTTCCTGTTCTGGACGTCGCCGACGAGCCAGTAGCGCCCGGCGCGGCGCCCGTTGGGGAGATATCGGCGGCAGACGTCTTCGGCGTGCGCCGCGAGATGCCGTGCGAGGACAGCGGCGGGATGCTCGGTCATGGCGCCCTCCCACGCTCAAATCCGCGCCTGCGCGGTGCCCTGAAGAAACGGGTGGCGGTCGAGGAGCCGGCCGAGAATGGCAACGCCCGCATCCGTCGTGGGAATGAAGAGGCGCAGCCGCCAGGTGATGATCTCGCTCATCAGGCCGAGCGCCTTGAGCTGATCGACGGCGCCCGCCGGGAAGCCCGCGACCTCGAAGCGCTCGGCGTCCATGATGCGGGCGCGGCGCAGGCTCAGGCCGCCGGCAAGGGCGACGCTGGCGCCGCGCTCCATGACCGCGGCCCAGACGTCCTCCGCCGAGAGCGCGTGGTCGGCGTCGACACCGAGCGCGGCATAGACGGCGCCCAAGGCCTCGGGAGTCACAAGGCGGCCGATGACCCGCTCGCCGTCGTCGGTTTGCAGCCGGTAGACGCGCATGTTGTCGCCGGGCAGACGGTCCCAGATCGGCAGCAGGAGCCCGGTGATGACGTGGAACTCGGTCGTCGAGAACGGAGGAGTCTCGTCGACCTCCTTCTGCCAGAGGGTTCCGAAGCCGGTGTTCTGCGAGGCCTCCCAGCGTGAGGCTGCGTAGTCGCGAACGCTCATGGTCTCGCGGCTCATGGGCCGGACCAGGCGCACGCGCTCTTCGACGCTGCCGTCATCGTACATGCGGCTGGGCGCGGGGATGCGCACGGCGGCGCGGTCGGAGACGGGGTTGACGATCAGCTCGCCATGGTGCCGCAGTGCGACCTTGTGGGCCGCATCCAAGCCGAGCGGCCGGTTGCGGTCCTTGCGCCGGACCCGGTAGCTCCGCGTCTCAGCGCCGGTGGCGGCATGGGTAAAGACGGTGCGCCGCTCGGTGATCGCGAAACTCTCGGCGATCAGCGTCTCGACGCCGACATCGTAGGTGCCCGACGCGATGGCGCCCTCGATCTGGGACTCGAGCCGCGCCTCGAACGCCTCGAAGAGCGCGTTCTGCAGTTCGATGCGCAGCGCCAGCATGCGGTTGAGGAAGCGGGTGATCGGCGGCAGGTCCTCCTTGAGGCTGCCGTCCTGGTCGGTCAGCTCGAGCCCGGTGTGCTCGGCGAAGGCGGATAGCGAGCAGCAGGCGATGCGCCCGGCGTGGAGTGCCTGGTAGAACTGCCGCAGCGCCGCCTTGGCATAGGGGCTCTCGAGATTGTCGTCGGCCCGGAACAGGCCCTGGCCGCCGGTCTGGCGCTGGCCGCGGGTGATGGCGCCGAGCGTGTCGAGCCGGCGGGCGATGGTCGAGAGGAACCGCTTCTCGCCCTTGACGTCGGTGGCGACCGGCCGGAACACCGGCGGCTGGGCCTGGTTGGTGCGGTTGGAGCGCCCGAGCCCCTGGATTGCGGTGTCCGCCTTCCAGCCGGGCTCCAGCAGGTAGTGGATGCGCAGGCGCCGGTTCCTGGCCCCGAGATCGGCGTGGTAGCTGCGCCCGGTGCCCCCGGCATCGGAGAAGACGAGGATGCGCTTCTCGTCGTCCATGAAGGCCTGCGTCTCGCCGAGATTGGCCGAGGCTGGCCGGCTCTCGACGCAGAGCCGGTCGCCGCCGGCGCCGGCCTTGCGCACGACGCGCTTCGATCGCCCGGTAACTTCGGCCACCTGCTCTGTCCCGAAGTGCCAGACGATCTGGTCGAGCGCCGCCTGGACCGGCGGCAGCGCGGCCAGATGCTCGATCAGGCGGTCGCGCCGCTCGACCGCTTCGCGCGAGACGACCGGGTTGCCGTCGGCGTCGTAGACCGGCCGCGACATGAGGTTGCCGTCCGCGTCGGAGAAGACCTCGAAGAGCTGCGTCGGGAAGGAGTGGGCGAGATAGTCGAGGACGTACTCGCGCGGCGTGATGTCGACCGCGATGTCCGACCATTCGGCGGCCGGGATTTCGGCGAGCCGCCGGTCGAGCAGCGCCTCGCCGGTCGAGACCACCTGCACCACGACGGCGTGACCGGCCTCGAGGTCGCGCTCGATCGCCTTGATCAAGGTCGGGCACTTCATGGCGGTCAGGAGATGGTTGAAGAAGCGCTGCTTGTTGGACTCGAAGGCCGAGCGCGCGGCGCCCTTGGCGTTGCGGTTCAAGGTGCCTTCGGGACCCGTGATGTTGACGGCTTCGAGCGCCGCCTCGATGTTCTGGTGGATGATCTTGAAGGCGTCGGCATAGGCGTCATAGATGGAGACCTGCTCCGGCGTCAGGTCGTGCTCGACGATCTCGTAGACGACACCCTCGTAGGAGAGCGCGCGGGAGGCGTAGAGGCCGAGCGCCTTGAGGTCGCGCGAGATCACCTCCATCGCGGCGATGCCGCCCGCCTCCATGGCGGCGATGAACTCGACCCGCGAAGCGAAGGGGAAGTCGCCCGTGCCCCAGAGACCGAGCCGGGCGGCATAGGCGAGGTTGTTGACCGTGGTGGCGCCGGTCGCGGAGACGTAGACGACACGGGCATTGGCGAGGGCGTTCTGCAAACGCAGGCCCGCCCGGCCCTGCTGCGAGGGCGCCTTCTCGCCGCGGGCGCTCTTGTCACCGCCGGCGTTGGCCATGGCGTGCGCCTCGTCGAAGACGATGACGCCGTCGAAGTCACGCCCCAGCCAGTCGACGATCTGCTTGACCCGCGAACATTTGCCCTGGCGCTCCTGGGTCCGCAGGGTCGCGTAGGTGGTGAAGAGGATGGCGTCGCCGAGCTGGATGGCGGCGCCCTGCCGGTACTGCGCGAGCGCGATGATGTCGCTCTTGGCGCCGCCGAGCGCGGTCCAGTCGCGCACCGCGTCCTCGATCAGCTTGTCTGACTTGGAGATCCAGAGCGCCCGGCGCCGGCCCTTGAGCCAGTTGTCGAGGATGATACCGGCGACCTGGCGGCCCTTGCCGGCGCCGGTGCCGTCGCCCAGGAACCAGCCGCGCCGGAAGCGCACGGCGCCCGCGGTTTCGAGGTCAACGGCGTTCACCGTGTCGAAGGTCTCGTCGACAGCATAATGGCCGGTGAGGAAGCCCGCATGGGCCTCGCCGGCATAGATCAGGCTCTCGAGCTGGGCGTCGGAGAGGACGCCGTCGGTGACGAGCCGTTCGGGGATGTGAGGCCGGTAGCGGGGCTTGGGCGGCGCCACCGAGGCCATGGCGGCGGACTGGACGAGCCTGGTCGGATGCGGCCTGGCGCCGGCAATGACGACGGACTGCACCTCGTAGCCCTCGTAGAGCGCCTCGGTGATCGCCTTGTCGGCCGGCGTCCAGTCGCGGGTCGCATAATCGAGCTCGACCGCGGTCGCGGCATCGAGCCGGTGCGCCGGCCGGCGCAGCGGCGGCGTGCGCTCGGGCGCGGGCGATCCGTTAACCGGAACGGCGGAGCGCCGCGGCGTGACAACGGCCACGGCTTTGGTGCCATCGGCGCGGGCGACGGCGCCGGGCAGCGGCACGCGGTCGGGAACGTGATGCTCGACCAGCGCGAGGAGAGCCTCGACGGAGTCGGCCACGCCGTGGATTGCCGGAAGCGCACTCGGCGCGTCTGCTGGCCGCTTGTCGATCACGGTGAGCCGGGTCTCGGCCGTGGTGCCATGCCGGGCATAGACCTTGCCGGCGAGCCCGGCCGAGAAGACAATGCGGCCCCTCTCCTGCCACCGCTCGAACGTCTCGCGCCAGGTCGGATTATCGGGCGCGAAGCCGTTGCCGGTGATCGCGACCAGCCGGCCGCCGTCCGCGAGACGGGCGAGCGCCGCGCCGAGGTGCCTGGCGGTGGCGGCGCGGTAACGGCCCGCCACGGCGGGCGACGCCGAGAACGGCGGGTTCATGAGCACCACGCTCGGCCGCAGGCCGGGCGGCAGGTGATCATGAATCTGCTCGGCGTTGTGGCGGGTGACCGGCGCCTCGCGGTAGAGACGGGCCAAAAGGCCGGCGCGGGTCTCGGCGGTCTCGTTGAGCGCCAGCGCGGCGCCCGCTATCTGCGCGAAGACGGCGAGTAGGCCGGTGCCGGCCGAAGGCTCCAGGACGAGGTCACCGGGACCGATCCCCGCCGCCCGGGCGGCGACGGCGCCGAGCGTGAGGGGCGTGGAGAACTGCTGGAGGTGCTGGGACTCTTCGGAACGCCGGGTCTGGCTGGGCACGCGCGCGGCAAGCCGCCCCAGCATAGCGAGCAGGTCGGCGGATGCCGCGGCCTGCGCGGCCATGGCCGGGCCGAACTTCTGGAGGAACAGGACCTGGGCGACCTCGACAGCCTCATAGGCGTCCTTCCAGACCCAGGCGCCTTCGGCATCGGAGGCGCCGAGCGCCTCCTCCATGGCGGTCCGCAGGAGCTGGGTGTCGAGGACGCGGCCCTTCTCGAGGAGGCGGGCGAGGATAGTCCCGGCATGGAAAAGCCCCGAGATCTTGTCCGGGGCCTGAGCGGAGAACAGGGGAAGCGCCGCCCCTTGGCGGGGCGCGGCAGCGGTCGTCGGCATGGCGGATCTCCGAGAGCGAGGGACGGGCGCCCGGACGGGTCGTGCTCTCTCGTCCCGCCCGGGCTTCGCCCGTTCCCCGGTCTCCCTCTCGCTCTCGTCTCGGAGCGGCCCCGGCCGGCGAGGCGCGAAGCGCCACCGGCCGGGCCGCTCCGAGGTGCCCTCAAGGGCTCCGGTCGGTCAGCGTGTAGAGATCGCCGTTCTCGTCGCGACGGATATCGTAGACCCCGGAATCAAGCCCCTCGGTGTCGTAGTCCTTGACCAGCACGCGCACCGCGCCGCCCTCCGCGATCACGCCCTGAACGACGCCGCCCTCCATGATCACGGTCACGGTGGGCGGTTCGCCCTCCTCGGTGAAGCGGCCGGGGATCGGCAACGCCGAGGCGAAGCCGGACCAGGGGTCGGCATCGGCGCCTTCGGCGACCGCGTCGATGAAGGTCGGGCCGCAATGGTCGAGCGCCTTCCAATGGGGATCGTCGTTGGCCCTCTCGATGGCCTGTTCAAGGGCGGCATCGAGGCTCTCCGCCTCCACTTCGACGGTGTTGGCGTGATAGGCGGCGTAGCCGCATTGCACGGTGTAGATGGTCATGGCGTGTCTCCGTCGTTCGAGCGGTTGAGGGGATGGCCGAGGCGGAGCGCCGCGTCGTCGAGCAGCCGCGTCGCGGTGACGATCGAACCGACCACGCGGGCGGCCTCGGTATAGACGCTCAAGGGGTATCGGGCCTCGAAATAGAGGTCGCGCTCGATGCCGAGGCCGAGCCGGCCCTTGACGCTTTCGAGCTCGCTCAGGCGCACGGGGCCGAGCTCGGGAAAGCCGAGCCCGAGATCGCAGAGCCCGAACAGGATGTCGGGCTCGTCCGGGTCCATCTGGATGATGAGCCAGGTGGCGGCGCCGCAGGGGTCGAAGAACTTGACCACCGGCCGGTGGTCCTCGTCGGGCCTGCGGCCATTCTCGAGCAGCCGGCGCTCGATCTCCTTGGTGATGAGCTTCATGGGAGACTCCCGTCAGCGACGGGCGGCGAAAGCCTCTCTCTCGCCTGGAAACCCGTCGCCGACGGGGCGCGGCCCTCTTCCTTTGGGCAGCCCGCACAGATTCGGGCGGCGGGGGGCTCGCACGCAATCGCGGCAATTCCTGTCAGGAGTGCGCTGCGGTCTCGAACGGGCGGAATGTGTGCGGGACGGCCTCGGGGAGCTGATCTATCCAGAGACGATTTCCGTTTCGCTCGGGAGGATTCACTCGGAAAGGGCACTGCATTTTCAGGCTCAAGCAGAGCGCGGATCCGACAGGTTCAGGGCGGCTCCGGCCAAGCTCATGACCATGGCCAAGAAATCCCAACCGCCCAGTCTGACGCCGTCAGCGAGCCACAGCCACAGCAGGGACGCAGAAAGGTGGAGGCGATCAGGCTCGCCACCCCGGGCACGACAGGATGGACCTTCCCAAGCGCAGCCACGCCCAGAAGGCGAAGCATCCCGCGATCTCCGCGAGAGCGGCGGCGATATAGACGGGGACACTCAATCATCCGGCCGTGCTGCGTCCGGAAGGGCCAGTTGCAAAGAGCACGTCCACGATCGGGCAATCCGGTGTACTTCCGCCTTCGCAGCGGGCGGCTGTCTCTGCGAGAGTCCGTTCCATGCGCCGGAGATCGGAAATCTTGCGGCGGATGTCCTTCAAGTGCGTGAGGGCGGCGCCTTTCACCTCGTCGCAGCTATAGCCGCCTTCGACCAGGTCGAGCAGGTTGCGAATTTCGTCGAGGGTGAATCCCAACTCGCGGCTGCGCCGGATGAAGGACAGCCGCTTGAGGTGATCGTCCGGATAGAGTCGGTGGCCGCCCTGGGTGCGTGGCGGTGGCGGCAAAAGCGCGATCTTCTCGTAATACCGGATCGTCTCGATTTTGACGCCGGTCCGTTGCGACAGCGCCCCGATGCTGAAATCCCGTTTTGCCGCCAAATCTTCTCCTTGAATCTGTAGTTCCTACAGGTCCTAGCATGGATGATTATGCGGGCTTGGGTCAACGGAACGGCTGGACTCGGCGCGGCGTTCATCAGCCTGGTCACGGGCTTGGGCGCGGTCGCCGCTTCGTCCTGCTGCGTCCTGCCACTCGCGCTTTCTGTCGTCGGATTCGGCGGCGCATGGCTCAGCGGGGTGAGCGAGCTGGTTTTCTACCGGCCCTATTTCCTGATCGCGGCGGCCGTCACCCTCGCCATGGGCTGGGTCGTGGTCCTGCGGCGGCGGCCGATCGTCTGCACGGCAGACGACGCGTGCGCCCGGCCTCAGCGGAGTTGGCTGACCTTCGGCACGCTAGGCCTGTCTACGCTACTGGTCGGCGTAGCCGCGGCATGGAGCTGGATCGGGCCCGCCGTGATGGCCGCCCTACTCCGGTTGGCGGAGGGGACAGCTTGAACGACCGGAACCTACTGCAGGTCGGAATCATCGGCACCGTCGTAGTGGCGCTGCGTTGCTTTACGCCGATTCTGGTGATCCTGCTCGGTGTCGTAGGATTGTCGGCGCCCGGCGGGTGGCTGGATTACGTGCTGTTGCCCGCCCTCGCAATGTTCATCGGAAGCACGGCTTACGCGCTTTGGAGAAGGCAACGAACAATATGACGGAGCTGCAATCGACCATTGCCTGCCCGGCTTGCGGGCACCGGCAGACGGAAGTCATGCCGACGAACACCTGCCAGTTCTTCTATGACTGCAAGAGCTGCGGCGTGGTGCTGCGGCCGCATCGGGGCGATTGCTGCGTGTTCTGCTCGTTCGGCTCGGTCCCCTGCCCGCCGGTGCAGGCGGCTCGCCGGACGGGTGCTGAATCCGGAACTTGCTGCGCAACCTGATCATTGGCGGTGTCGTGACTGAAAAGTTCGACCTCATCGTGATCGGGACGGGCACGGCGGCGCGGGTTGCGGCCATGCGCTGCCGTGCGGCTGGCTGGACCGTCGCCGTGATCGACTGCCGTCCGTTCGGCGGCACCTGCGCCCTGCGCGGCTGCGATCCGAAGAAGATGCTCGTCGGCGGGGCCTCCGCCCTCGACCATGCCCGGCGCATGGAGGGTAAGGGCATTGTGTCGGATGGGCTACATATCGCCTGGCCGGGGCTGATCGCCTTCAAGCGCAGCTTCACCGATCCGGTGCCGCAGAGGCATGAGGAAGGCTATGCCGCAAAGGGCATTGTCACCTTCCACGGACAGGCACGGTTCACCGGCCGGAACAGCATCGCGGTCGAGGGGCAGACGCTCGAAGCCCGGCACATCCTGATCGCCACGGGGGCACGGCCGGTAACGCTCGGCCTTCCCGGCGAGGAGCACCTGATCACGAATGAAGAGTTCCTTGCCCTCGAGGCGCTGCCGCAGCGGATCGTCATGGTCGGCGGCGGCTACATCGCCGCCGAGTTCTCGCATATCGCGGCGCGGGCTGGGGCGCAGGTCACGCTGCTGCAACGGGGCGAGCGCATGCTGACCCATTTCGAGCCGGAGCTGGTCGGCTGGCTCATGGAGAGGTTCCAGGTAATCGGGATCGACGTGCGGACCGGAACAACCGTCGAGGGTGTCGAGAAGACCGGGAGCGGATATCGAGTGAACGCCTCATCGGGCGGGCAGGTCGTTACCGTCGAGACGGACTTGGTGGTTCATGCGGCGGGCCGCGTGCCCGCTATTGACAGCCTCGATCTGAAGGCCGCCATGGTGGCGGTGAAGGATGGCCGTTTGCAGCTCAACGAACACCTACAAAGCGTCTCAAACCCGGCTGTCTATGCGGCAGGAGATGCCGCCAACTCAGGCCCGCCACTCACGCCAGTATCGAGCCATGATGCCAAGATCGTGGCCGCGAACCTGCTGGAAGGGAACCGGCACAAGCCCGACTATCGTGGTGTCCCAAGCGTCGCTTTCACGATTCCGCCCATTGCGGCCGTAGGCCTCAGTGAGGCGGAAGCGCGCCGGAAAGGCCTCAAATTCCGCGTGCAGACGCAGAAGGCTTCCGACTGGTTTACGGCTCGACAAGCGGCCGAGCCGGTCTATGTCTTCAAGACAATGGTCGAGGACGGGACCGAGCGCATCCTTGGCGCGCATCTCGTCGGCCCGCACGCCAATGAGGTCATCAATCTCTTCGCTCTGGCGATCCGCCATGGGCTGACGGCCGAGGCCCTGAAATCCACCATGTTCGCCTACCCGACCGGGGCCTCGGACATCGGCTATATGCTGTAAAGGCGTCCTGTTGGGGGGCCGGCCCCAACCTTCGGTGCGCGGACGGCGCTCAAGCCCTAAGTCGACCCTCATCGGCAGCCGACCATCCGTCTTGAAAGTCTGGCAGCTGATATAGCCGCCCCTCCCCGGATATCAGGTGCGAACCTGATGATTTGCGGCCGCTCGTACGCGCCATCAGCGAATACTGTGCACTTGCCCGCAGCGCCGTTTGGGTCGTCGATTCGCCTGCTGATTGGCCGTGTTGCCCGGAGCGCGGCATCGGCTCATGCCGCTTGCCGCACGTGTTCGCAGCGGTGGGTTTCAATGGTTACGTGCGAGAGCTGCGACAGCCCCTGGAGCTTCGCTTTGTAATAGCCGGGTGCTTGGGGACGATCGGATACGACCGATACGATCACCGCCATATGGCCGGGACCGATCCGCCACAGATGCAGATCGGAGACCCGATCCCCGCCCTGTTCGAGCGTATGACGGATCCGCTCCGACAAAGCGCTGTCCGGCACCGTGTCGAGCAGGACCGCCCCCGCGCCGCGTAGCAGGCCCCATGACCAACGGGCAATCACGACACCTCCCACAATGCCCATGAGCGGGTCCATCCACAGCCAGCCGTAAAATCGCCCGGCGAGAAGGCCGATAATCGCCAGAACAGAGGTCAGGGCGTCTGTGAGGACGTGGAAATAGGCCGAATGCAGGTTGTGATCCTGATGACCATGCGCATGCCCGCGCCGGTGATCATCGTGCCAACCATGGTCATGGTGCTGACGATCGTGATGATCACCATCGCGGAGCAGCCAGGCGCTCGCCAGATTGACGAGCAAGCCCAGAATGGCCACGGCGATGGCCTCGTTGAACTGGATCGGGATAGGAGCGGTCAGGCGGAGCACGGACTCGAAGCCGATCAGCAGGGCGATGACCGCCAGGATGACCGCGCTCGAATATCCGGCCAGCTCTCCGAGCTTGCCGGTTCCGAAGGTGAAGTGCGCGTCATGGGCATGGCGGCGGGCATAGAGATAGGCGACAGCCGCAATCGTCAGCGCCCCGGCATGGGTCGCCATGTGGAAGCCATCGGCGAGCAGCGCCATCGACCCGAACATGGCCCCGGCGATGATCTCTCCCACCATCATCACGGCCGTCAGGGCAATGACAATCCAGGTCCGCCGCTCGTTACGGTCATGATCCACACCCAGGAAGACATGCTCGTGCCGCCAGGATTCGACGGAATCAGAGTGCATTCGATGACTCCGCTCAAAGGTATTTCGTGATCTCGCGAAACGCCGCGATCTTCTGCTGCACGTCAGGCGGCAGCGGTCCGGTGACCTCGCCCAGATGGTGGTCGATGTGGTCGAGAATCAGCATCTGCTTCGTCTTTTCAAGGGCCCTGATCACCGCCTGCATCTGCTGGGCGATGGCTAGCCCGTCCCGTCCCTCCGCGACCATGCGGACGACGGATGCGAGGTGGCCTTCAGCGCGGCGAAGACGCTTGAGGATGTCCGGATTGTCTGCGTGACTCATGGTCCGATCCTATCCCCCTGGAGAGGATACAGTCAAACGCGAGAAGTCGTGCGAGGGTATCCGTGTTTGCGACAGATCCTCTGGGCCTGGCGAGGTGCGTCGGAGAAACGCCCCCTCTTGACCGAGTTCGACGCCCGCGGGAGGGACGCGATGTCATTGGCCGACAAGGTCCCGCGCCACAGCGAAACACTAGAGCACTTCGCGACCGCATGGAATCGCTGAAGGGGATTCCCATTTGGGCTGAGGTGTGATTCATCGTGAAGGCTGGTGAGGAGGCCAGCCTTCATGACCAGACCTCTCTCCCTCGATCTCAGGCAGCGTGTCGTGGACGCGATCAACGCGGGCCAGAGTTGCCGTGCGGCAGCGGCCCGGTTCGGCATCGCCCCGTCGGCGGCGGTGAAGTGGCACCGGCTCTGGCGCGAGACAGGATCGGTGGCGCCGCGGGCGCAAGGCGGGGACCGGCGCTCCGAGCGGATCGAGGCGCTCGGTTCCGCGATCTTCGCCATGGTCGAGGAGGCGGCGCACATCACGCTGGCCGAGATCTCCGAGCGCCTCGCGGTCGAGCACGGCGAGCGTTTCGCCCCCTCGACCGTGCACCGCTTCTTCCGCCGCCACGGCTGGACGTTCAAAAAAAGTCGGCCCACGCCGCCGAACAGGAGCGCGCCGACGTCGCCGCCGCCCGCCAGGCCTGGTTCGAGGCGCAACCGGACCTGGACCCCGAACGGCTCGTCTTCATCGATGAGACCTGGCTGAACACGAAGATGACCAGGCTCCGCGGCCGGGCGCCGCGAGGCGAGCGCCTGCGATCCCCGATCCCGCACGGGCACTGGCGCACCACGACCTTTGTCGCCGGGTTGAGGCTGTCGGGGATCGACGCGCCGATGGTGATCGACGGAGCGATCAACGGCGACAGCTTCCTCGCCTATGTCCGGCAGGTTCTCGGGCCGACGCTCCGGCCGGGCGACGTAGTGATCATGGACAATCTCGGCAGCCACAAGGGCGTCGCCGTGCGCGAGGCCATCGAGGCTGCCGGCGCGGAGCTCCGCTTCCTGCCGCCCTACAGCCCCGACTGCAATCCGATCGAGAACGCCTTCGCCGAGCTCAAGGCCCTCGTCCGCAAGGCCGCCGCCCGCACCCGCGACGCCCTCTGGAACGCCGTCGCCACCGCGCTCGATGCCTTCACACCCGACCAATGCCGGAACTTCTTCACCGCCGCAGGTTATGAACCCAAATGATGGGAATCTGCTCTAGGCGTCGATGACCGAGACGTTCAGCTGCGCGAGCATGTCGCGTAGGGTCTGCGCCTCTTCGTGAAACACCTCGTCGAGATAGCTGGGGTCGCTGTCGCTCTCGATACCCCACAGGCCGGGACTCTCGACGGTCTGGATCACGGCCACTTCGCCGAGACCGATGAGGAAGCTGGCCCGAGCCTTGAGGCCGATGCAGTGCCACGCGCCCGCGCGGTAGGCCGCCAGCCGCTCGGCGTTCTGCGCGGCATATTCGGGACTGGCATCGGGTTCTAGGTACGACAGGTCCGGGTCCGGATCGTATTCCTCGATGCGCTTGATGTCGTGCGTGCGCACGGTCATGAGACGCTGGCCCGGCTCGCGGTCGAGCATGCGGTAGTTCGTTATCATGATGGATCTCCGGGATCGGAAACATGGAGGGAACCGGCGGGCACGCCGCATATCGGCATACCCGCCGGTCGTCGTCGGCGGGCCCCTAGGCTTGGGGGACCTCAGTGTCCGCAGGCTCGGAATCGGCGGTCAGGAAAGCCGGTACCATCTCCGCTGCCGAGGCCGAACCGGGCTCAGAATCGATCCGGTCAGGCTCGTCCACGTTGCTGGTGTCGGCGGGCGGCGGGTCATCGCGCGATGCGCCGTATGCCATCCCGGGTGGGATCCAGGCGCCGGCCCGTGCGGCCGTCTCCGAGTCCAGGCCGAGCGTAGTCGTGCCGTCGCCCGCGAAGGCGGCTTCCAGTGCCTTGGCGAGCACGGGCTTCTTGTCCTTGTCGTGGTCGCGTTCCCAGCGTGCCCCGAGCACAGTGGCGCCGACCTCCAGCGCATGAGACTTCTTGACCCGCCCCCAGTAGTTCTCCGTCGTGGGGCGCCAATAGGCCGAGAAGTCGATGTCGAGTCGCTCGCCGACCCGCTCGATCACCGGATCGGCCTTGTCCTCGAAGGCGAGCTGGGTCTGTAAGGTCTGTGCGACACACCAGGCGAACAGCGTCTGCTTGGCTTCTGGTGGGAGCGCGCAGAGCTGGGCAAAGCCCTCGGCGGGCGGCAGGCTAAGCCAGGCGAGGTCCAGTCCGTCGCACCGCGCCGCCAGGAGCTGAGCTGCCGGCGTCTCCTTGAGGTCGCCGAGCGAGCTGTGCTCATGGGTCTGGACCGCGCGGAGATCGAGGGGATTGGCGCGATAGCCGAGATGCAGGATGCCGATGCACAGGCTGTAGAGCGCAACATCGAAGCTGGTCTCGAAGTCTTGCGCCAGATGGGCCTTGGTGATCTGGAGCCGGTGGGCCTTCAGATCGTCGATCAGCACCTGGCTGAGCCCATGCGCCTTGCGGACCGCCTGCTCACCCGATAAGGCCGCCTCGGGCGATCGATCCGACGGCATCTCGCCAGGCTCTTCACCCGAGACGTCATCGTTGTCCCGGGAGAGCTCGTCGCGCGGGATCAGGCCCTCATAGACCTGGAAATCGCCGTCATGGCCGATGGTGACGATGCAGCCGGCGCGCTTGCGATCGTCGTCGCTGAACGCGGTATGCTCCTGGATGACCTGCTGCAGCTCTTCGCGCCGGGCGGCGAGCTGGTCGGCTTCGGCTTCGAGCCCCTCGGTCCAGTCCTCTTCATCGAGGTTCGTCAGGTCGTCCTCGCGCTGGTCGAGGCGTTCCAGTTCCTCGGTGACCTCGGCCGGCACATCGATGGGCTGGGGATGGACACGGGCGAACTCCGCGGTGAAGCCGTAGTCTGGCTCGAGCATCGGCTTGGCCCATTTCCAGGTCGCCTCAAGCTCCTTGGCCCTGGCCGCGAGCTTCTGGAGGGCGAGCTTGTGGACCAGCTTGGCATCATCGAAATAGCCCTCGTCCCGCTCGCTGAAGAGGTCGCGGGTCACGCGTCCGCCGGCCTGCTCGTAGGCTTCAGCACCGACGAAGCGGCCGAGCCGCGAGGTGGAGGAGATCGACTTCTCGGTCAGGAGGCGGCGAACCGTGTGGGGCGAGACGCCGTAATGCTCATCCCTGACCTGCTTCCAGACCGCGAGCTGACGGCGATGGCTGTCGGCCAAGGTGAAGGCTGTCAGCGTCTCAAGGTCCATCTCTTCGGCCCGGTAGGCGGCGAGAAGCTTGGGCGCGACCTTGCCGAGCTTGAGACGCTGGCGGACGAGCTTCTCGGAGACACCGAAACGGGCCGCGATCGCCGGCACGGTCTCACCTGCGTCTACCAAGGCGGCGAAGGCCTCGAACTGATCGGCCGGGTGCATCGCCTGGCGGACGATGTTCTCCGCGAGCGAGAGTTCGGCCGCATTGTGCGTCCGGATGAAGCAGGGCACGACGCAGTCCGACGGCAGCTTGCCCTCCGCCTGCAATGCCTTCAGCGCGGCGAGACGGCGACCGCCAGCGATCACCTCATGAACGCCGTCCCCATTGGCCGGTGTGACGACAAGATTCTGCTGGAGGCCATGGACGGCGATGCTCGCCCTCAGCTCTGCTTCGGCCGTCTCCGACGGCGGCGTCCTGCGTGCGTTGCGCGGCGACTTGGCGAGCCTGTCGAGGGGGATGTTCTGGATGAAGTCTGGACCGTTCATCGGGAGATCCTTTCAGCGACGGACCGGCAAGAGCCTCTCTCTCGCCTCTCGAGCCCGTTACCAAAATCCGATCGTCCTCTCCCTCTCCCGGTTTCGTGGGCCGCCTAGGCCGATCTGAGAAGCGGCATGCTCCTCGAAAATCCTCATCTCAGGACCTGCGACGTCCGGTGTTCATGACCATTCGGCCGTGGCGGGAACGACAGCGATCGCGGAGGTAATCGCGAAAATCGCGCCAGTCGGCGTCGATTTCTGAATAGAGTGCGCCGATTCGACATACCGAATCGGGCAGGAAGAAGCGTTCGCGTGTCCGCGGGCAACGCATGTGCAAAAAAGGAACGGAAGGGCAGAACTCGCACTCGGGATAGGATCCGGCTTCCACCTCTCGCTGTAGTGCGCCGCGAATGGAGACGAAGCCGTAGGTCCTCACCCTTTTATCCAGCAGCAACGGCATCAGCGCGCATCCCGAGCAGGTGACTGTCGCGCAACATCCATTAGAACTTGTTCTTCGTCTTCATCTGTAACACGCTCGGAGTGCCGGTCGCAGTCGGCCTGCTCTACCCGTTCTTTGGGATCATGCTCTCGCCGATCATCGCGGCTGCCGCCATGGCCCTCATCAGTGAGCGTCATCTCTAACGCGGCGCGGCTCCAGACGGCGAGGCTGTAGTGACCGGAATTCCTGGTACGAAGATGCGGCAGGAGAAAGCCCATGGGCAGAAACGACAGCTCCAACCCAGCCGAGGTGTACGAGCACTATTTGGGACCCGCGATTGCGGATCCCTGGACCCGGGTGCTCCTCAAATACGCTTCTCCGCGACGCGGGGAGAGTGTCCTCGATCTCGCCTGCGGTACAGGCAGCGTCGCGCGACAGGTTGCGCCGATGGTCGGCGTGGCGGGTAGAATCGTCGCGATCGATATAAGCGCTGCCATGCTGGCAGTAGCCCGTGCACTGCCCGCGCCGGCGGGCGCGCCAATCGAGTGGTGCGAGGGGGATGCGCGCAGACTCGAGCTACCGGACGGGATCATCGATCTCGCGTTGTGCCAGCAAGGAGTGCAATTCTTTTCCGACCGCGCCGCGGCGGTGGCAGAAATGCGGAGGGTCCTGACTGATGGCGGGCGGGCCATCATTAGTGTATGGCAGGCTCTGGAACGCCATCCGGTTTTCGAAGCGTTGTTTGACGCGACGGCCCGTCATCTCGGCGTGCCCATCTCCGCAGTGGATCTGTCCTTCTCCCTAGGGGACGCCGAAGAGTTGCGGGCACTTTTGGGCACCACCAACTTCTCCAAGGTCGAGATCACGCCGCGGTCGCTCGAGATTCACCTTCCTTCGCCAGACCGCTTCGTGCAACTCACGGTCTTAGGAGCGGCCACGTCGATTCCCGCGTTCACCCGGCTGGACGAAACCGAGCGCTTCGCGCTGGTCCAGGCGGTCGCTCACGAGATCGCTTCCGTCGTAAGCCAATACGGCGAGGGCGACGAACTGATCTTTCCGATGTCGACGCACATCGCTGTTTGCGCATCAGACTAGCGGGCCATCGGGTAAGAAGGCACCCGTACATGAGAGAAATGGTGACTCTTGACGCCGCTCCGTTCAAGACTCAAGAGATTGCGGCCGGAGTGCAACAGGTCGACGGCTGCGAATGAGCCACTGGAGACGTTGGACGTTCACAAGTCTGCTCCTCGCCACCGCTATTGTCATCCTGGCGGGCGGCGCCGGATGGATGCTCCGGAACCGGCCATTGGGCGACCGCGCTGACGCAGACAACACCCAGCAGATAGCGCGCGGCGCGGCGGTCTACCAGCAGCACTGCGCGAGCTGCCACGGGGCCAATCTCGAAGGGCAAGCGAACTGGCGGGTCCGCGAAGCGGACGGCCGGCTGCCGGCCCCTCCACACGACGAAACGGGGCATACCTGGCGCCATCCGGACGAGCAGCTCTTTCGCATTACCGAGGCCGGTCTTGTGCCGCCCCTCGCGCCCGAGAGTTACCAGAGCGACATGCCAGCGTTCGGTTCGGTACTCACCGCCGAGAAGATCTGGGCAGTTCTCGCGTTTATCAAAAGCAAATGGCCGGACGAAATCCGGATCCGGCGGAGCCGCCCCGGGCAGAAGGAGAAGTGGCGGTGATGGAGACGCCAGCAGCAGCCGTCGGCGACTGGCTGATCATCCTGCGGCGTTATTTTGTCGCGACCACTTGCGGAAACCTCGTCTGGGAAATTGCGCAGCTGCCACTCTACACTCTGTGGCGCGATGGTAAGCCCGACGAGATTGTCTTTGCTGTTCTACACTGCACCGGAGGCGACGTCCTGATCGCAAGCATGGCCCTGCTCGCCGCCCTCGTGATCGTCGGAGACGGGCGTTGGCCGCACGCGCGGTTCCAGAGCGTGGCCGCATTCGCCCTGCTCGGCGGGCTTGCCTATACGGTATTCAGCGAGTGGTTGAACACGGAGATTAGGGGCAGCTGGGCCTATACGGACTACATGCCCAGACTTCCGCTGATCGGGGCGGGGGTTTCACCTTTCGCCCAATGGATCGCCGTACCCCTCGTGGCCTTCTGGTGGGCTCGACGCCCGATCAGCAGGAATGCCTAGTGAAAAGAATCAGTCATGACCCGAACGCAGGTTCCAAAATCAGCTCCACTGGAAATTTGCCTTGCTTCTGTGGGTATCTCGCTGATCACTCACCTCTGATCCGGCAAAAATCAACATCGGTAGCTGCGGTAACGGACGAACTTCTTGGCATCGCCTTTTCCAGCGCCGGTTTGATGCGGTGATGTTTACTCCGGTCGATCGGTCGTAGGCCGATCAAAGCAGCGATTGCGGCACGAGTTGAGCCATGGGCCCGAGTGTTCGCGGAAGAACCTTGCTCTTGCGGAAGTCGTGCTGACCGGCGAAAGAGCTGGAGGTGCCGACAGACGTCGCGGTCGTGGGTCGACTCAGGTAGCGACGGACGGCGCATTCCGTCCGAGGCGGCGAGGAATATCGGCAAGCTCACGGGCCATGGCTGCCAAGTCCGCGAGCGCAACCGTCGCATCTTGGTTCTGCCGCTTTGTGTCCGGTTCGTAACGCTCGATATAAATCCTCAAGGTCGCTCCGCCGCTCCCCGTGCCGGACAGCCGGTAGACGATCCGGGATTCGTCGTCCAGGAAGATCCGGATGCCCTGATGGTGTGTCACGTGATGATCGACCGGATCGGTATAGCTGAAGTCGTCGCCAAAGCGGACCGTCGAAGCCCCAAGTCGGCGCCCGGCCAGTTCGGTGACGCAGCCGCGCAGCCGGTCCATGAGCGCGGTCGCGGCGACCTCCTCCAGGTCCTCGTAGTCGTGCCGCGAATACAAGTGCCGTCCGTATTTGCGCCAGTGATCGCGCACGATCTCGGGCAGCGGCTGCCGGCGCACAGCCAAAATGTTCAGCCACAGCAGAACTGCCCACATCCCATCCTTCTCGCGTAGATGGTTCGAGCCTGTGCCGAAGCTCTCCTCGCCGCAGATGGTGACCTTGTCGGCGTCGAGCAGGGCACCGAAGAACTTCCAGCCGGTTGGCGTCTCGAAGCAGGGGATGCCGAGATCCTCGGCGACCCGATCGAGTGCGCGGCTGGTCGGCATCGACCGGGCAACGCCGGCAAGTCCGGCGCGGTACCCGGGGGCGAGAGGCGCGTTGGCAGCAAGGATCGCCAAACTGTCGCTCGGGGTCACGAAGAAGCCGGGGCCGAGGATCATGTTGCGATCCCCATCGCCATCGGAGGCGGCGCCGAGGTCGGGCGGATCGGCATGGTTCATGGCCTCGACCAACTCCCGCGCATTGACGAGGTTCGGATCCGGCTTGCGGCGCCCGAAGTCGGGCAGCGGCACGCCGTTGACCACGGTTCCGGACGGCGCGCCGAGGCGGTCTTCCAGAATCATGCGGGCATAGGGGCCCGTCACCGCGTTCATGGCGTCGAAGCGCATCCGAAAGCCGCCCGTCGCGAACAGCTCCCGAACCCGATCAAAATCGAAGAGTGCCTCCATCAGGGCCGCGTAGTCGGCAATCGGATCCACGACCTCCACGGCCGTGTCGCCGAGGACGGTTACGCCGAGCCGGTCGATATCGAGGTCTCGTGCCTCGACGATACGGTAGGCATGGATCTTCCGGCTCTGGGCGTAGATGGCCTCGGTGAGAGCCTCCGGCGCCGGACCGCCGTTCGATCCGTTGTACTTGATTCCGAAATCGCCCTCGGGACCGCCCGGATTGTGACTTGCTGAGAGGATCAGGCCGCCAAGGGCGGCGCGCTTGCGGATGAGGCCGGAGGCGGCCGGCGTGGACAGCAGCCCCTCGCGGCCGACGATGATCCGACCAAAGCCGTTCGCGGCGGCCATCTTGATGACGGTCTGGATGGCGCAACGGTTATGATATCGCCCGTCGCCGCCGACGACCAAGATCGCACCGGAACGCCCAACGAGCGTGTCGAAGACCGATTGAACGAAGTTCTCGAGATACTGTGGCTGCTGAAAGACGGCCACCTTCTTGCGCAATCCCGAGGTACCCGGCTGCTGATCGGGAAACGGTCGCGTGGGGATCGAGCGAACAGTCATGTTGGAACCGGCATCACCGGAGATAGGCTTCGCTGGCATAGCGGCGCATCATGCGCTGGCTGTTGAAGCGTGGGCCGATCTTGCTGATCGCCTGCTTCATCATCCAGGTCCAGCGGCCTCGGTCGTCGTGGTAGAGCGGCAGGATCTTCTCTTCGAGTGTTTCGTAGAGATTCACCGCGTCGTCGTCGTGCTTACCGTCGTCCCGCCCAATCGCCCAGCCCGTCACGCCTTCGATGCAGGCTTCGATCCACCAGCCGTCGAGGACGCTCAGGTTCAGGACGCCGTTAAGCGCCGCCTTCATCCCGCTCGTGCCCGAGGCTTCCATCGGCGGTACCGGGGTGTTGAGCCAAATGTCCGCACCTGCAGCCAGAACCTTCGCAAGCGTCAAGTCGTAGTTAGGCAGGAACGCCATCGGGATCTCACCCACCAGCCGCCGCATGTGGGCGTGAACCTCGTGGACAAGGGCCTTGCCGGGATTATCCCGCGGGTGCGCCTTGCCCGCCATCACGAGCTGGAAAGGATGCGCACGATTGATCGCCCGTAACCGCTCGATGTCGGCGAACAGCAGATCCGGCCGCTTGTAACCGGTCATCCGTCGGGCGAAAGCGATCACCGGCAGGTCGGGTGCCATCGCGATGCCGGTCAGGCCCTGGACTTCGGCCAGTAAGTCCCTCTTGGCCTCCGCATGCGCCGTCGACACTGCGTCGTCGGGGAGCTGATCCGCAGCGGCCAACTGTTCGGGGTCGTGTCCCCAGTCCGGCGCGACCGCCTCGAAAAGGCGGGCAAAGGCGGGATGCGCCCAGGTCGGCACATGCACGCCGTTTGTGACCGCCCGGATGCTGTACCCAGGGAACATCTGCCGAGCCGTCTGGGCGTGGCGCGTCGCCACGCCGTTGATGTAACCGCTCAAGTTGAGCGCCAAACGCGTCATATTGAGCCGGTCTTCGCCGGCCATCAGCTTCAACTGGTCGCTCTCGATAAAATCGCCGAGCAGCCTGACCGCGTCATCATAGGAGAAGCGATCGTGTCCGGCCTCGACCGGGGTGTGGGTGGTGAACACACAGCGCTCGCGCACCGGCTCGGCGTCATAACGCAATGCACCTTCCCTCGGCCGGTCGGCCGGGCGTGGATGCCGGCGAAGCAGTGCGGCTGCGAGCAAGGCGGCGTGACCCTCGTTCAGGTGGTATGTTTCCACCTCGAAGCCGAGCGCATGCAGCAGCCGCTCACCGCCGATCCCGAGCACGATCTCCTGCTTGAGCCGGTAGACCTCATCTCCACCGTAAAGTCGATCGGTGATCGCGCGGTCGGAGGGATCGTTCTGCTCGAGCCGCGTATCCAGCAGCAGGACGGGCACGGTGTGGCCGGTCGGGCAGGTCACAACGTGGAGCCACGGCCGAATCCACACCGGACGCCCCTCGATCCGGACGGCCACCGCGGCATCGAGCGGCATCGCCCACTCCGCCAGATCCCATGGGTCGGGAAGATCGACTTGGTAGCCATCACTGTCGATCTCCTGGCGGAGATAGCCCTCCCGGCTGGCCAGGGTCACGAACACGACAGGAAGGTCCAGGTCGGCGCAGGACCGGGCGGTGTCACCGGCGAGGACGCCAAGCCCGCCGGAGTAGGTGTGCATCTCCGGCCGAATCGCAATCTCCATTGAGAAATAGGCGATGCGGGTGCGCGGCAGAAACGGATCCACTGATGAGATCATCGGATTTGCCCCTTCATCACCTCGCGCCGAGCGCTTCGGTGATCAGGCCGATTCCGAGCGCCGCATCGGTCTTTGCGATGGATTCGCGGGCCTCGCGGATCGTGCCGGTGAGGGCCCGAATGGCGTCGATGGTCTCAGGGATCACGATGGCCTGATTGTCGACCATGTAGGCGTAGAAGAGCTCATCGCCCTCCACCTTCAGCATGTCGCCCCAGAGCGCCACTTCGTAGAGATTTTCGTGCGGCCGGCCGAGGTCGATCATGAGTTCCTTGACCGTGTTGAGCGCCGTCAGCCCCTCATCCATGCGGATGAGGGCGATACGCGAGACCGCACGGAACGCATCCAGCACCTCCTCCTTGTCGGCCTTGCGCGTCATCTGCACGGACCAGTAATGAAGGTGCGCCAGGGTCTCCGGGACCTTAACCGCCATCGTGATGACGTCCAGCTCCGGGTCGACGCTCCGGGCATCCGGCCCTTGATGGCTTGGGATCTCGGGTTCGGGCACCAGCGTGTTCATGATCCCGCCCTCATGGCTCTCCCACGGGTCGGTGGCGCGGCGGAGCAACGTGCCGCGGGCGCGGCGCAGCAGCCCCGCTTGCTTCAGTGCGGTCAGGGTCCGAACGGTCGAGGTTGTGTTGCAGGAGACGACGCGCGTGCTATCCCGGTCGAGAGCACTTGCATAGTTCGCCTCGGCGACGAAGGAGTGGCCCGTCACGTTGTGCCTCTCGCCGCCCTGGAGGATGAACTTGATCCCCCTCTTCCGGTAAAGGTCGACGTTCTTTGCCGCAACGCGCTTCGGCGTGCAGTCGACGACCAGGTCAGCCGCTCCGAGCAGGTCGTCGAGGGTCCCTGCGACGTTGAGACCTGCATCGCGCATCGCCTGCACATGCTCGGCCCCGGCGCCATAAAGGCGGAATCCCTTGTGCGTCGCCATGCGGGGCCGCCAGTCGGTACCGATGTCAGACACACCGGCAAGCTCCATATCGTCCTGCCGGGCGACCGCCTCGGCCACGCGCTTGCCGATGACGCCGTAACCGTTAACCGCCACACGGGTCTTGCTGCTTCCGTTCATCTGTTCCTCCTTGCGTTTGGGGCTGCATCGGTCGGCCTCGCCCGATCATGGCAGCCGTGCACCGCCGCGCGAATCGCGGCCGGCCCGACGTGAAAATCTTGGAAAAAATCCCGGCACCTCGACCATGTATCGGCGATAGGCATCGCCAAACTCCGCGAGCGCCTCGCGCTCTTCGGCTCTTGCCAATCGGACGTACATGGCGACAAGGACGGGGAACATCACCAGTGTCAGCAGAGTCGGCCACTGCAGCAGAAAGCCGAACATGACGAGGACGAACCCGACATATTGCGGGTGGCGCAGATAAGCGTAGGGACCGGCGGTCGCCAACGAATGCCGCCGCTGCGCCTCATAAAGCACCTTCCATGCGGCCGAAATCAGGATGAAGCCGCCACCGATGAAGGCGAAGCTCAGGAGGTGGAAGGGTCCGAAATGCGGGTTCGCCTCCCAGCCGAACAGCATCTCGAGCAGATGGCCGGCGTCGTGCGAAAACCACTCCACCTGTGGATAGCGGCTCTGCAGCCATCCTGAGAGCAGGTAGATCGTCAGCGGGAAGCCGTACATTTCGGTGAACAGCGCCACAAGGAAGGCACTGAACGCGCCGAAGGAGCGCCAGTCGCGCGCCGTGCGCGGCTTGAAAAAGCTGAACGCGAACAGAATGAAGATCGCAGAGTTTATAATTGCAAGGCCCCACAGGCCGTAGGCGGGCGCAGTGTCGGTCATTTCGAATTACCCCCGTCCGGTCAGTGGCGATGCGGCTCTGGCGGCTGCCGATCCCGGCTATCGGAATTTCCCGTGCCGCCATGGCCTCCGTGCATGAAGATATGCAGAAGGGGACAGGCAAGGAGCAGCAACCATGGCCAGTAGCCAAGGACATGTGCCCAATGTTCAGCGATCAGAAAAAAGCCGGCAATCGCCAGAAAGCCGACCAAGGCGATATTGACGCGTGATTCGAAGAACCCGCGCCTGTTCTCTCCGTGATCCATTCTGTCCTCTCCTCGCGTGCGCTCCGTCTCATCGCGCGCCGTGCTGGTAAACGAAGTCGACCCGGACCGGAGAGCCTTGACCCGGGCGCCGGATGTCGATCGTAATCGTGTAGCGGTCGTTGCCTGGCAGGGCGATAAATCCGCCGTAGGTCACAGTGTCCGCGAGACTCATGGGTTCGAGCTGGCGCCGGCTGCTCCCGACATACCCCAAGCCGAAAACCGTGGCCGTCACGTTGGCATCGTTGATCCGCGCGCCGGATGCAGCGTCAAATACCGCAATGACGAGATGGTAATCGTGGCGCCCGCCAGGCGGACCGCCGTGCATCGAGCGCTCCGCATGCTCCGGTGGGTGACCGCGAAGCACCTGCGCCGGCAGCACGCCAAGATAGACTGCGAGGCCATCCGCTATCTTGTACCTCTCGTCAACCGCCGCCGACGCCGGCCTGCCGAACCCGGCGAGCATAACCGCGAAGGCGACGAGGGCCAGGAGAAGAACCGCAAGACCCGCGCGAGCACGCCATGGCTGCAGAACGCCGGGATCAGTCATAGATTCTCCTGCAGCTTTGGGCTCCAATCGACATAGCCGCCCCGCCGAACCTCGCGACATGGGCGTGGCCACCGTCCGCCGGAGGCGCGGGGGCAACGTCGCAGCGCCCAGCTCACACAGGTGCCGCGGCACCACCCGGCCGCGGCAGCGGAAGCCGCAGCCCGCACAGTCCTTTGCAGCCTGTCGGCGCTCGTGACGCTCTCTTCGTAGTCGGTCGTCACGCTGTCGAAGGCAGGGCTGGCACTGGCGCTGCGGACGCCCTTCTCCGTCCTCAGCTGCTTCTCGACGCCGAGATGATCAAGCTCTTCGAAGAGGCCGCCAACCTCCAGCGTCACTGTGCTCATCAGCAATCTCCCAGTATTCGCCGAAGACCAGACCGTCTCTGCGACCGGGCGCAGCTCTCCTACCCTCGGCTGGCACGCCGGGTTCAACCGCGTCCGCAGCAGCGCTGCGACCCGTCCTGCGCGGGTTGCGGTACGCCCCCTAGCCGCGGCTCCGCGGCCGGCTTCCGCGCCGGAGGCACCTCCTCTGGAACGGAACGCGCACCATGGGCGCAACAGCAAGCTTCGGTCCGGCCCGGTGGATTGCCGGTTTGGGTCGCTTTAGTCTGCGCATTCGTGCTCATCGCTCTTCTCCTGTGGCGCGGCGCGCCCGGTCGCGAGCGCAGGAAAGTGCCCGGCCGTCGCTGAGCTGGAATGACCGGCTCGGCTTAGCCGGTGGTTGACCGGGATCAGCGCTTGGCTTCTCTGCCGTCCGTAGAGATAGACGCAGCGACGCCTTCGGCGTTACAGGTCGGGAGCGCCGGCCGCTTCCGTACGCCGACGGCGGGCGCGCTCGGCCGCTTCGCAATGGCAGTCGAGAAAGCCATGCACGGGACAGGTCAGGCACATCTCCTCGAGCCGCTTCTTCAGCGCCCGGCGGCCGCGATGCAGTCGCACCGTGACGTTGTTCAAGGTGACGCCCAGGCTTGCGGCCACCCGGTCCCGCGGCTCCCCGACCAGATCGACCCGCCAGACTACCTCGGCGTATTCCGGCTTGAGCGTGGGAAGGAGCTTATAGAGGCAGTTGCAGACTGCTTCATCCAGCTCGACGTCTGGTTCAACCGACAAACCTTCGAATTCATCAGGTCTCATGATCGCCTCCCGCCGCCGGGCAGCGCGACGCTGATAGTCGATGATGGTCGTCGCGAGAATCCGGCTCAGCCAGCCGCGCACCGTTCGAACGTCGCGCAGTTCCGCCGATCGCTCGATGGCGCGCAGCATGAACACCTGCAGGACCTCCTCAGCCTCCTCCGTACTGCCTGATCGCCGGCGCAGGAAACCGAGCAGCTGCCGGTGGCTTTCCACCAATACGCGGCGCACCGTGGCGTCCGTCGCCTTCCCAGGCGCACGCGGCTTATTGTCCCCAGCCGAGCCCGTCTCGTGATCATCGCCCATCATCGTCCACCTGGTGTCTATCAGACGCCCCACGGTCGGCCGCATTACACCATGCGCGGGCGGCGATAGATCGCGGGGCATTCGGTCTGCTGATCCCACCGGCAGGCATTGCGCCGCAGAAGCGGTGTAAGGCGCGCACCCATCGACCGTCAGTGGGGGTAGACACACGTCCAAGCAACTTCGCTCGCACGGCGCGACAGGCCGGACTGCCACGCCGGCAGCGCGTGGGCCGCGCATGCGGCCGAGAGCCGGTGGTGGACGCTCGGAATTCGATAGGTGACGGAGGACAGACAATGCCATTGCAGTCGATCGAGCAGGAAAAGATCTCACGCCTCAACGCTCGGAGGCGGAAAACGACCATGGGACGGAGCGTGCTGGCTGCCCTGGCCGCGACTGTCTTCCTGTCCATCGGAGCTGGGAGTGCGTCTGGATCCGCTCACGCCGAGGGAAGCGGGGTGGAATTCGTCTATACAGCTGACGAATATGGGAATTCCGTCAGTGCCATCGACCTTCGGAACCGACGCGTCGTGACAACGCCCATCCCGATCGAGCCGCACAACATCCAGATCAGCGCTGATGGGAACCGGCTTCTGGCGGTCGGCAACCCGGCCGATGAGGGCCATGGACACGCGGGTAAGGATGAAGGTCATGGCGCGCCCGAGGCGCGCGGGCTCCTCGTCATCCTCGATCCCGATGATCTGGCCGCCGGTCCGCTCGCCACGATTCCGGTCGGCGACCACCCTGCCCATGTCGTCGTCGACCGCGATGGCAGACATGCCTTCGTCACCAATGCCGGAGACGATGCAGTTGCGGTGGTGGACCTGGCGAAGAACGCCATCGTTCGGACGATCACCACCGGCAGATATCCCCACGGGCTGCGGATCAGCCCTGACGGGCAGGAGGCGTATGTCGCCACGGTCGAGGACGGGAGCGTTTCGGTGATCGATACGGCTAGCCTCACCGAAGCGGCACGGATCTCCGTGGGTGCTGCGCCTGTGCAGGTCGGGTTTCTTCCCGACGGAAGCCGCGCCTATGTCTCACTGCGCGATGAGAACCGCGTTGCGGTCATCGACACCGCGACGCGTCAGCTCGTGGGTAAGATCGAGGTCGGCCGCAATCCGATCCAGGTCTATGCGACGCCCGATGGCCAGCGGGTCTATGTGGCCAATCAGGGAAGTGAGGCCGAACCGGACGACACCGTCTCGGTCATCGACGTGACGGCAAATCGGGTTGTTGAAACAATCCGGACCGGCAGGGGCGCGCATGGCGTCGTCGTCAGCGACAACGGGACCAGAGTGTTCGTGACCAACATCGTCGATGGTACGGTTTCGGTGATCGACGAGGCCAGTCGGACCGTGACTGCGAATGTGCGTGTCGGCAAAGGTCCGAACGGGGTCACCTTCCGAACCGTCAAGGAGTGATGTTGAGCCCGGGCCCACGGCCGGCGTAGGTGTGGCTGGCGCCGGAGCTACCGCGATCCGCCGCGGAACGAAGCAATATGGCTGAACAATCCTCCGTCACGCCCCTTGAACGCCATCGGCGGCGCAAAGGCCTGCTCGGCAGGCCGCTTCTGGGTCGCCGCCGGATTGCGATCAGAGGTGATCAGGCCTGAAACCATGCGCATCCTGTTCGTCACGTCGGAATTCTATCCCCTGGTCAAGACCGGCGGGCTCGCCGACGTTTCGGCCGCCCTCCCCGCCGCACTGGCTGAACTCGGCATCGATGTGCGCGTGATGGTGCCGGGCTACTCTGAGGCTCTGGACGGTGCAGAGCATCTCGACGAGTCCGTTCCGCTCGGTGAGGTGCCCGGCGCGGGCACGATCCGGCTCCTCCCCGCACGAAGCCCTGATTCCGGCCTACCGCTCTGGCTGATCGACTGCCCACCGCTCTATCAGAGAGCGGGCGGGCCATACCAGGATCCGGACGGCCGCGACTGGCCGGACAACGACCTTCGTTTCGCCGCCTTGAGCCGGGCCGCCGCGCGTGTTTCTCAGGGCGAGCATGGGCTGAATTGGCGCCCGGACGTGGTTCATGCCAACGACTGGCATTCGGGGCTGGTGCCGCTCCTGCTGAGCCATGCTGCTACACGGCGCCCGGCGACTGTGCTCACGATCCACAATCTGGCGTTCCAGGGGCTCTTCGATGCGGATCGGCTGCCACGCCTGGGTCTCCCGGCGGATTGCTTTTCGCCCGACGGGATTGAGTTTTATGGCCGGATCTCCTTTCTGAAGGCGGGAATCCGCCATGCCAATCATTTGACGACGGTCAGCCGAACCTACGCACAGGAGATCCAGACGCCGGAATTCGGCTGCGGGCTCGACGGCTTGCTCCGCCAGCGGGCCGAGCGCCTTGTCGGCATTCCGAACGGGGCGGATTACAGGATCTGGGACCCAGCCCGCGACCTGCCACTGCCCCGGCGATACAGTCTCGCTGAGATCGCCGGCAAGCGCATCTGCAAGGAAGTCTTACAGCGGGAGCTCGGCCTCGCGGTCGAGCCGGATACCCCTGTCGTCGCCTTCATGAGCCGTCTGACCGAACAGAAGATGGCCGACACGGTCGCGGAAGCCGTGCCGCGGCTCGTCGAGGTCGGCGCGCAGCTTGCCGTGCACGGACAGGGCGACCGTACACATGAGACACGGTTCCTGGCGCTGGCCGAGCGCTATCCCGGCCGCGTTTCGGTGCGGATCGGCTATCAGGAGCGACGCGCGCGGCGTTTGCTGGCAGTGGCCGACATCCTGCTTCATCCGTCGCGCTTTGAGCCTTTCGGCCTCGTGCCGATATACGCCTTGCGCTACGGGACCCTGCCCGTCGTCCGGCGGGTCGGTGGATTGGCCGACAGCGTCGTTGACAGCGCGACCAACAACGATGGCGAGGCGACAGGCTTCGCCTTCACCGGTGGTTCCCTGGAGGATCTGCTGGGCTGCCTGACGCGTGCCTTGGACACATTCCGGCAGCCGGTCGGCTGGCGTCGGATGCAGCGCTGCGCCATGCGCCGGGACTTCGGATGGAAAGGACCGGCTGAAGAGTATTTTGCGCTCTATCGGACACTCACGGGACCCCGGGCCGGTCCAGTGTCGGCTGCACCGGGCCCGCCCGCTCCACGGCCGCAGGAAGCTGACATGCGGGTATCCACCCCCATGCGAGCCCGAACAATAAGCACGTGAAAAGTATCGTCACGCAACAGCAGGCTAGGAGATAGAATATGACCGAGGATTTCGCGGCGAAAGTCAGGCAGCGCGCCTACCTCATCTGGGAGCGCGAGAACAGACCCGATGGCAAAGATCTCGAGCACTGGCTCCGCGCCGAGGCGGAGATCGAAACCGAGCAGTCCCAGGTGACGAACCAAGCGGAGCGGGCCTATGCCGGGCCACCGACTTCGGCCGTCGCCGAGACTGCTGGACCTACCCCAAAGGCGCCAGGCCGGGCAAAGCGCAAGATCGAGTAACGCGGCACCCATTCTTCCTCTGCACCGAACGCCGCTCGGAGGCGAGCGGCGGGTGCGCCTGAATTGCCCCTGTGGCTCATCCGGGCTCCTGTGTCACTGGCTGTATCACCATCCTGTTTGCCGGCTGCGGCTGGCGCAGATCGATCTGCACGGCGTGACGCGCTCGGACTCCTCGGCGCGGCGTGCGGCATCGATCTCTGGCGCTCCGTCTCCCAGCTGCGGCGACCGACGCCTTCGGTCGCGTGCGGATCGGCAGGCTAACCGTACAATCGCGTTTATCATCGTGGATCTTGTGCACAACGTCGCATCAGGCCTTTTGGCCTGTCTGCGCTCCCCACCGCCGTTGCAGCAGATTATAGACCGGGCAGAAGACGAGGCCGGCATAAGCGCCGTACAGAAAGCTCTCGGCTAGGCCGAGGAGGAAGCCCCACCAGGTCAGCCACTTGAAGGCAGGCAACACCATTTCGAGAAACTGTTGCATGCCAAGGCTTTGCGGCGTCACCAGCCCGTAGACCACACAAACCACAAAGGTGATCGCCGTCCAGAGACTTAAGGCCCAAGTTACCAGCCTCGTGTTCAGCATCGCGCTCTCCGTTCGTTCGATGTCGAGATGGACCGCCTGTCCGCCGCTTTGCTCCGGGTCCGAGGGTGCCGTTCTTACTCCAGGCACGGGGCGGCTCCTCCTGCGCCACGGCGTCCGCTGTATCCGGCCGCGAGGTTCCGACGGCGCGGGCCATGGATCCGGGCGTTGGCGCGCACAGGATGAGGCAAGGTCGGGCCGTCACTGCCTGTGTGCCTTGCCCTCGTGGCGATGAGCCGTCGGCGCATTCGCGCCCGGACGCTTGGCAGGGTCGTGGCGGCTTGGCCCGATATCACGTTCGCTGCCCCCGTGCCGGCCGTGGCCTCCATGTCCGCCGTGACCGAACAGATGCATGGCGATGAAGGCCACGCCGATGAGAATCCAAAGCCAGTTCTCTGAAAGCCAGTCCATGGCTGGACCTTCTCTCGCGCCGGATGCTAGGCTGCAACGCAGCGAATTGGCGCCTATCGCTGCGTCGGCAGGGCGATCTGATGGCCCTTGCCGCCGAGCTCGATCTCGCGCATCACCGCGAGCGTCTTCTGGTCGACAACCCAGAGCTTCGGCTCGACGTCGCTGGAGACGTAGAGCTTGCCGGTTCCGGCGATTGCGGCGACGTGGTAGGGCGCGGGCCTGAGCGCCACGTCGCGTTGTGTGCGCGCGGCGAGGTCGAAGGCAACGAGACGATCCTCGCCCATCGCCGCAACGAACAGCGTATCTCCGTTCTCGGCGAGTTCGATACCGTGCAGCGGGGCGCTGACGGCCAGATGTTCGACGACCTCAAACGCAGAGGTGTCGACCACCGAGACGGTACCCGCCTCTACATTGTTCACGTAAAGTCGGCGGCCCTCGCGGGAGAGCACGAGATGCTCGGGACTCGCCCCGACGATCACGTTGCGGCGCACAATCCAGCGCTCGACGTCGAGTTCGCTGACCGTGCCATTGCCGGCGTTGCTCACATAAAGCCGGCGGCCGTCCGGCGAGAAGGCGGCATAGTTGGCGTATGGCCCTGTGGCAACCGTCGCCGCGATTTCGAAGCTGGAGAGATCGATCGCGGTAATTCCGCCGGGCGCCGGATGGGTCACGGCGGCAACGCGACCGGTCGGGTCGACCGCGACATGATGCACGCCACCGGGCACATCGATGCGGCGGACGACCGCATCCGCCTCGGTGTCGATGATCGAGACGGTGCTCAGCGTCGCCGGGGCTCTCGCGATCGGTGCAAGGGGCCCCGGATGGTGGGCCACGTGCTCCGCGTCGGAGATGGTTTCCGGTTTGTCGGGCACAGCAGCGCGGGCCGGGCGTTCGTCCGCGCTTCCGGCAATCAGATATCGGCCATCGGGTGTCGGTGCAAGGCCGTGGACGGCGGGGACGCCGTCGATGCGGCCGGTGACGTGGTCGGTGCTGCTGTCCACGACGAGAATGGCGTCGGCGCTGCCGAGCGGGATGTAGACAGGATCGGCCAACGCGGCCACAGGCATCGTTGCGAGCAGGGCGGCGACGGAGAGACGGAACATCATTGGTTCACCTTTTTTCATGCATGCCGGATCGGGGTTACCAGGCCATTTAGGGCTGGCGCTACCTCGACAAGGACGCACCGGGAGCGGTGGCGTTACGCTTGGCCGGATCCCTATCAAGGCGGCTCCTCGTTTCGCCGGCCGGCTCGCAATTGCAACCCAGGCCGACTCGATCCCGACATGTCGGGCAGATGTCCTCGAGCTTTGCCTTTAAGGCCTGACGCGCCCGGTGCAGGCGCACGCCCACATTGTTGGTGGTGAGCCCCAAATCGGCGGCGATCTGCTCTCGCGGCTCTTCGTTGAGATCGGCGCGTGTCAGAATCTCGGCGTAATGCGGCCTCAGCGTCGGCAGGGCATGGTGAACGCAGGAGCACGGCTTTGCGTCCTGCTCCGCCTGCACTTCGAACACCGCCGTCTGCATCTCGAGGCCATAGGCGGCTTCCGCCCGCTGCCGCGCAGCGCGGCGACGATAGTGATCGGTCAGTGTGTTCCGCAGGATGCGGCCGAGCCAGGAATCGATCTTTTCGTCATCCCCCAGCGTCTCCGCGGCGCGAACCACCTTCAGGCAGAAGTCCTGCAGGGCATCTTCGGCGTCCTCGGGCCGATTGAGGCGGCGGCGGAAGAAGCCCAGGAACTCCCGTCGACAATCGAGCAATCGCTGATTGACGATGGCGTTGAGGGTAGAAGTTGGAGGGCCAGATTGGCGGCGGGAAAAAGCAGGCATTGCAGTAGCTCCATGCGCAAGTGGACGTCCGGAGACGTCACGACTGGGTGGCGACGCATGAGACGCATGAGAAGCGTCGCCAGTGATCAGGCGTGCGCAGGGAGGCGAGGTGGGCGGAGGTGGCGGTGGATGAATTCGGGGAGCGCGAGCGTGACCGAACCAAGCGGCCGTTGATTGGCCCGCGGGTTCAAGCAGTACGGCGAAACAGCGATCGGCGCGCAACAGGGGCACGAGCTAGCGGATTGACAGTGCTCGATGCCCAGAAGCCCTTCGTGCTGATGGTCATCCGGATGATCAGTGGAACTGATCACCTGCGCCGCGTCCGCCCCGGCGAGGCCAAGCGCGCCGTGTGCGGAGTGGAGGTTCCCGCCGAACGCGAAGAGCAGACATAGGAGTAGCGCCACGCATTTCCGCGCGAACCCGGCCCTGTGTCGCCGTTGTTGTTCGTGGACCCGCATCGCGATCTCGAGGAGCACCATCCTTCTAACATTATATGGGGTATAATGTTGCCGGATGTTGACCTGGATCAAGTTCGTCCGCTGAAACTGTCTGTAAGTCTCCAGCAACTATGACATTCAAGAGTTCTTCAATTCGTCACTGCCCGCGGGTGATCGGCTTACCACGGACTCGGGTCGCGAGCGCACGTGGCGGCGGATCAGCTTGCGGGGCGCCTTTTTGGGCGAGGCGATCCGTCCATAAGAAATTCTATCGCGGCTGGGGTAAGTTCATCTTAATTTCGCCATAGAGCCGCTCGACGTCCTCGCGCCGGCACAGTCCGGTACCCGCCGACAGCACCGCGGCGGCTCCGGCGGCCATCCCATAGGCGAACGCGTCCGCGACCGGGCGCTCTCGTGCAAGGCCGAGCGTCATGGCCGCGACAAAGCTGTCGCCAGCGCCCACGGCGCTTTTTACGGTCACATCGGGTGCGGCCAGGCGCAGGACGCTCTGATCGCTGACGAGCAGCGCGCCGTCACGCCCCAAGGTAAGCGCCACGATTTCGGCTGCTCCCGAGCGGACAAGTTCCCGGGCGGCTTCCTCCTGCAACGCCGGGTTGGGAAGTTTCCGTCCGCGCATAGATTCGAACTCGCCGAGATTGGGTTTGACCAGATGGACGCCGCGTTCGAGCGCCCTACGCAGTGCAGCGCCCGAGGTGTCGAGCACCAGTTTGAATCCATTTCGGTCGGCGCGGTCCGCAATGATGGCATAAAAATCTTCCGGTATGCCACGGGGCAAGCTGCCGCTCGCGACAAGATAGTCGCAGTCGAGATCCTCCAGCGCTTCCAGGCAGGCCCGCCACTCGGCCTCGCGGACCACGGGTCCTTCGGGCACAAAACGATACTCAAGGCCGCTCGATCGTTCGTAGACGGCGTGGCTAATCCGGGTGTGGTCGTCGATTGAGATTCGCCGCCGCATAATTGCTGCGGATTCCAGAAGATCGTCGAGCACGCGGCCGGTCGCGCCGCCCGCAAGGTAGGTGGCGAAGGCCGTGCCACCGAGTTCCTGGACCACCCGAGCCACGTTGATCCCGCCTCCGCCCGGGTCGTAGCGTTCGTCCGAGGTACGTATCTTGCGAATCGGCCGTACGACGTGCGTCTGGGCGGCACCGTCGATGGACGGATTCAACGTCAACGTAACGATGGGTTTCATCGCTTTTTCCTCTCGGACGACGTTCAACGGAGGTGCCTCGCATCGTTAAGACCTGCGAGGGTAGCAGGATGCTCCGCCGCGTCACGTGTCACCAGGGGGTGTTCTCGTAGCCGTCCAAAGGTCGGCGGTCATCAGGGAAAGTGACGCAACTCGCCCGGAATTACTTACACTTCCTCGGATACCACAAGAGCGAGCCGTGCTTGCATGCATGGGGCTGGGAAAAACCGAGACACGCGTTGCTTCGCTCGCAGCACGTTTGAGAGGGTTTGGACCATTGCCCTTCATCGGGAGTGTAATGGCGCCTGGATGCGTGCGTCTCTCATTGGAGCAAGGGGTCTGACTGCCGATCAAGTTTCGTCGCTCAGTCCGCCCCAGACACGCAGCCGGGAACGACAGAGCGTAATGGTCGCGCTGCTTCGATTACCGAACGGATGATTCTTGCCGCGCTGACGCCCCTGCTCGCGGTCTTCGGTCTGCTCGTGATCTTGCGCCTGCCGGCGACGCAGGCCATGCCGCTCAGCTTGGCCCTTACCGCCGGCATGAGCATCGCCGTCTGGGAGGTTCCCGTTCGGCATGTGCTCGCTTCGTTGATCGAGGGCGTGCTGATCGCGGCCTCGATCCTGTGGATCGTATTTGGCGCCATCTTGCTCGTGAAGGTCCTGACCGCGAGCGGCGCGATGGCCGCAATCCGCGGCGGGTTCATGCGCATCTCGCCCGACCCGCGCGCTCAGGTCATCCTGATTGCTTGGCTGTTCGGCGCCTTTCTCGAGGGCGCGGCGGGCTTCGGAACTCCGGCGGCGATCGCCGCGCCCTTGCTGGTCGCGCTCGGCTTTGCGCCGATGGGGGCCGTGGTCCTCGCGCTCGTCGCCGACAGCAGTCCGTCGTCGTTCGGCGCCATCGGCACCCCAGTCGTGGTCGGACTCGCGCAGGGCCTGCAGGAGGGCGGCAATGTCGCCCCCGGCGCAGCCGGCGTGATCGGTGACGCGTCCTTGCCGGATTTCCTTCGGTCCGTGGCGGTGCAGGCCATCACGATCGACCTGTTCGTCGCCACGTTCATTCCCCTGATCATGGTGATGATGCTGACCCGTTTCTTCGATCCCAGGCGGAACTGGCGGGACGGGCTCCGCGCTTGGCGGTTTGCCGTGTTCGCGGGCCTCGCTTTCACCTTGCCGGCACTCGCCGTCGCGGTCCTGCTCGGGCCGGAATTCCCCTCGCTCATCGGCCCCCTAGTCGGGCTCGCGGTGGTGGTTCCGGTTGCTCGAAAAGGGCTGATGCTCGGACCGAGCTCGCCGCCCCAGACTGAGGGCGACGGGCCCATCGGCGACCCGGCGTCACCCGGAATGTCGCTCGGCCGTGCGTGGGCGCCCTATCTGCTGTTGACTGGGCTGCTGGTCGCCACCCGCATCGAGTACCTGCCGCTAAAGGACTGGCTGCAGGCTGCGACAATCTCCTGGGCGGGGATTCTCGGGACCGAGGTCGGCGTCTCGCTCGCGCCGCTCTACCTGCCTGGGACCATGTTCGTCGCCGTCGTTCTGATTACCGTCCCCCTACTCGGGGTGAGCGCCCGTCAGGCAGGCACCTCGCTGCGGGAAGCGGGCGCGGCCCTCGTCAGCAGCGCACTGGCCTTGGGCGCGGCCGTGCCGATGGTGCGGATCTTCATCCATTCCGGGGTCAACGGCACCGGTCTGGCCAGCATGCCGATGGAGCTGGGGGTGGTCGCCGCGAACTACATCGGCGCGGATTGGCCGCTAGCCGCACCGTTCATCGGCGCCTTTGGCGCCTTCCTGTCAGGCAGCGCCACGTTCAGCAACATGACGTTCGCGCTGTTCCAGCTCAGCGCCGCAGACCGGGCGGCGGTCCCGGAAACAGCGGTCCTGGCGGCACAGATGCTCGGGGCGAACGCTGGGAACATGATTTCGGTGCTCAACGTGGTCGCAGCGGCCGCGGTCGTCAGCCTGCTCGGCCAGGAGGGAACGATCATCCGCTTCACCTTGGCACCAATGTTGTATTACTGCCTGGCGGCCGGAATACTGGCCTTTTCTCTCCCAATGGTCCTGTGACGGCATCCCGCGATGCAGGAGCCCGCCGCCGCGTCCAGCGAGGACCACCACCCCGGCAGGCTGCCGACAGCCGTGCTCGCGCGCATCGTCCTGGTGATGCTGCTTTGGGCACTGTGCTTTCCACTCATTTCGATCGGCCTTTCGATGGTCTCCCCGTTCTACTTCGCCGCGGCAAGGGCGTTCGTGGCCGGCGGCGGTTTGCTCGTCCTGGCGATGACACTGCGGCGACCGCTCCCAAGTGGATGTCGCACCTGGGCGCTCCTTGTCGGCATCGGCATCACGGCAACCAGTCTGGGCTTTTTCGGCATGTTCCTCGCAAGCCAGTTCGTGTCCCCGGGCTTCGCAACGGTGATCGCGAACACCCAACCCCTCATAGCCGCCGTGCTCGCTTCATTGCTGCTTGGGGAGCATCTGCGGTGGCGCAGCAGAGTGGGGCTTCTTCTCGGCTTCGCCGGCATTGTGCTGATGACGCTGCCTCGGCTTCTGGCGGATGGCGGAAACGCGTACTCGCTCGGCACCGCCTATATCGCGCTTGCCGCAATCGGGGTCGCCGTCGGCAACATCCTGATGAAGCGCATGGCGGATCGCGTCGACCCACTCATGGCCATGGGCTGGCAGCTGGTGTTCGGCGGCGTTCCGTTGCTGGTCGCCGCGACAGTCCTGGAGCCGCTTCCATCAGCCTTGTGGGCGCCGCAGTTCTTGATCGTTCTGGCCGTTCTCGGGCTGCTCGGGACCGCTCTGGCCTTCTACCTGTGGTTCTCCATCCTGCAGAGGAGCAGCTTGAGCCGCGCGAATGCGTTCAGCTTTCTGACACCGGTATTTGGCGTTGCCATCGGCATGGGATTTTTCGACGAAGGTGTGAGCCTGGTCGAGTTTGCCGGGATCGGCTTGGTCCTGCTCGGAATGCAACAAGTGACGAGGGGTTGATCTGGTGTGCGTTCCGCAGTTGTCGGGCTTGGGTGTAATCTGCGGATGTGCCCAACGTCTTAGCTAGGGCGGCCCGGCGGATCGTCGGCATCGACAGGATGTGATGCGGTCCGGCACCCTGTGCCGGTCCGATGCGCGTCGCGGATATCCAACGCCACAGAAAGGAGGGTGAACGATGATTCGCGTGCAAGATAAGGTTGCGCTTGTGACCGGGGCAGCGTTGGGTCTGGGCGAAGCCTCGGCCCGGATGCTGGCGCGCGAGGGCGCCAGAGTGGTCCTCACCGACATCAAGGATGATGACGGTGAGCGGGCGGCGCAGGCCATCGTCGAGGACGGCGGCGAAGCGATCTACCTTCACCACGACGTCGCCGAGGAGAACGCCTGGGAGCGCGTGATCCAGGCCACCCTCGACCGTTTCGGCCGGGTTGACGTGCTGGTCAACAACGCTGGGGTCGGCTGGGGCGGACCGCCCGAGGAGGAGACGCTGGAGCGCTGGAACCGGTTGATGAGCATCAACCTGAATGGCGTCTTCCTCGGCACCAAGCACGCGATCCTGGCGATGAAGCGGGTCCCGCCAAAGGGCGGCTCGATCATCAATCTGTCGTCGATCGAAGGCTTGGTCGGCGATCCCAACCTCGGAGCCTACAACGCCTCCAAGGGCGGCGTGCGGCTCTACACCAAGTCGGTGGCGCTCTATTGCGCCAAGCAGGGGCTGGGCATCCGGGTCAATTCGATCCATCCCGGCTATATCTGGACACCGATGGTGGAGCATTATCTCCGCGAGCACGGCGGCGTCGAAGAAGGCCGCAAGGCGCTCGATACCCTGCACCCGATCGGCCATGTCGGCGAGCCCGACGACATCGCCTACGGCGTCGTCTATCTCGCTTCGGACGAGTCGAAGTTCGTGACTGGCGCCGAGCTAGTGATCGACGGCGGCTACACGGCACAGTAGATGGCGACAACGTCCTGGCATGAGAGCGTTCACGCATGCACGCCCGGAGGCCGGCACCGTGCCGGTCACAAGCCAGCCTGAGCAGGCGATGACCGACCCCCATTACCAACAGGCAGACACCGCAGCGCCGCCGCCGGCCGGCACCATGGAGTCTGACCGTACCGGGGCGGCTGCCGATCGGCCTTGGCACGCCCTTGCCGTTGACGAGGCGCTGCGGGATTTCGTGACCGGCCGCGACGGGCTGGAGGACAGCGAGGCCGTCCGGCGGCTCGCCGCGCACGGTCCCAACCGCTTGCCTGCAGCCAAGCCCCGGAGCGCATTTCGCCGCTTCCTCGCGCAATTTGACAACCTGCTGATCTATGTCCTCCTCGCCGCTGCCGCAATCACGCTGGCGCTTGGTCATGTCATCGACGCGGGCGTGATCCTGGGCGTCGTGATCATCAACGCCGTCGTCGGCTTCGTACAGGAAGGCCGGGCGGAGCAGGCGCTCGACGCCATCCGCTCCATGCTGGCGCCGCAGGCTTCGGTGGTGCGCGGCGGCCCCCGCCTCACCGTCGCCGCGGAGGAGCTCGTTCCCGGCGATCTCGTCCTGCTCGAAGCCGGCGACCGCGTGCCCGCGGATCTGCGCCTGATCCGCAGCCGCAATCTGCGGATCGAAGAGGCGGCGCTGACGGGGGAGTCGGTTCCCGTCGAGAAGGCGCCTGTGCCTGTGGCAGCGGATGCCCCGCTCGGCGACCGCAGCTCTATGGCCTTTTCGGGAACCCTGGTGGCGGCCGGGAGCGGCGCGGGCGTGGTCGTTGGTACGGGGACCGCAACCGAGATCGGGCGTGTCAGCGCGCTCGTCGGCACGGTCGAGAAACTCACGACGCCGCTCCTGCGCCAGATGGATACGTTCGCCCGCCGGCTCACCGCCGTGATCCTCGGCGGCGCCGCGGCGGTGTTCGCCTTCGCTGTGCTCGCCCGCGACTACGCCGCCGAGGACGCCTTCCTGACGGTGGTCGGCCTCGCCGTGGCGGCGATTCCCGAGGGCCTGCCGGCGGTCATGACGATCGCGCTCGCCATCGGCGTGCGGCGCATGGCGGCGCGCAACGCCATCGTCCGACGCCTGCCCGCGGTCGAGACGCTCGGTTCGGTGTCGGTCATCTGCACCGACAAGACCGGCACGCTCACGCGCAACGAGATGACGGTCCGTGCCGTCGTGACGACGGCTGGCAGCTTCGCCGTCACCGGCGTCGGCTACGAGCCCCGCGGCGCGATCCGGCGGGATGAGGAGGACGTCGATCCGGCCACGCATCCGCCGCTCGCGGAGCTCGCGCGCGCGGCGCTGCTCTGCAATGACGCCGCGTTGCGCCAGGTCGGAGATGGCTGGGTGGTCGAGGGCGACCCGATGGAGGGGGCGCTGGTCGCCTTCGCGCGCAAGGCGGGGCTCGAGCCGGAGTTGCGCCGGCACCTGCCGCGTACCGACGAGATTCCGTTCGACGCGCAGTACCGCTTCATGGCGACGCTGCATCACGGCCATGACGGCGGGGGCTTCCTCTGCGTCAAGGGCGCGCCGGAGCGGCTGCTCGCGATGTGCGACCGGCAGCGCGGGGCCGCGGACGACGAGCCCCTGGACCGCGACGCATGGCGCGCGCGGGTGGAGGCGCTTGCCGCCGAGGGCCAGCGGGTGCTCGCCCTCGCGACCAAGCCGATGCCCGCGGGGCGCCGCGACTTCACCTTCGCCGACGCCGAGGGCGGCTTGACACTGCTCGGGCTCGTCGGCCTGATCGACCCCCCGCGCGAGGAGGCGATCGCGGCCGTCCGCGACTGCCAGGCCGCCGGGATCCGCGTCAAGATGATCACCGGCGATCACGCCGCGACGGCGCGCACCATCGCCGGGCAGCTTGGCCTGGAGAATGCGCGCGACGCCGTTACCGGACGGGAGCTCGACAACCCCAGCGAGCCGGAGCTGCGGCGCGCCGCACGCGCGGCCGACGTCTTCGCCCGCACGAGCCCCGAGCACAAGCTGCGCCTCGTTCAGGCGCTCCAGGCCGAGGGGACGGTGCTGGCGATGACCGGCGACGGGGTCAACGACGCCCCGGCGCTCAAGCGGGCGGATGTCGGCATCGCCATGGGCCGCAAAGGCACCGAGGCAGCCAAGGAGGCGGCCGAGATGGTGCTGGCCGACGACAACTTCGCCTCGATCGCCGCGGCGGTGCGCGAGGGGCGGGCCGTCTACGACAACCTCAAGAAGGTCATCGCCTGGACCCTGCCGACGAATGGCGGCGAGTCGCTGATCATCATCGCCGCCATCCTGCTCGGGTTCACCTTGCCGCTCACGCCGGTCCAGATCCTGTGGATCAACATGGTCACGGCGGCGACGCTCGGCATCGCGCTCGCCTTCGAGCCGCCCGAGCCGGATGTGATGCGGCGGCCGCCCCGCGCGGCGCGCGAGCCGCTGCTCTCGGGCCTGCTCGTCTGGCGGATCGTCTTTACCTCGGTCCTGTTCGTGATCGGCGCGTTTGGCATGTTCTTCTGGGCGCTGCAGCGCGGGCTGCCGCTCGAGGCGGCGCGGACGATCGTGGTCAACACGATCGTCGTGATGGAGATCTTCTATCTGTTCAGCGTGCGCTATCAGTACCGCACGTCCTTCACCCGGGAAGGGGTGCTCGGCACCCGGGCGGTGCTGCTTGCCGTGGCCGCGGTGACGGCGCTGCAGTTTCTCTTCACCTATGCGCCCGTCATGCAGGCGCTGTTCGAGACGCGCCCCGTCGCGTTCCGGGACGGGTTGGCCATAGTGCTCGTGGGCGTCGCCCTGCTCGTTCCCCTTGAACTGGAAAAGCTCGTTGGACGGTGCCTTGGCCGATTGCGCGGTCACGACCACCGGGCGTGAGCACAATGGAACACGCCCTCCACCTCTTCCTCCTCCTTGTTGTGACGCGGCTGTTCGGCGAGGTTTCGGAACGCGTCGGCCAGCCCGCCTCGATGGGGGAGATCGTCGCCGGCGTCGCCATCGCGCTGGTCACTGCCGCAGCCCTCCCCCTGCCGCTGCTTGTCAACTTGGCCGAGAGTCCGTTTCTTGAGGTGGCTGCCGAGTTCGGCATCTTTTTCATCCTGCTGCTCGCTGGGATCGAGATGCGCCCGCGCGAGATCGCGGAGCATTCGGGTGGATCGCTCGCCGTCGCACTCGGCGGCGTGCTCGTGCCGCTGGCGGGCGGCTTCGCTCTTGCCTGGGCATTCCTTCCGGAGACGCCGCTGAAGTTCGCGCAGGCACTTCTCGTCGGTGTGGCGCTGTCGATTTCGGCCGTGCCGGTGACGGTACGCATCCTGATGGAGCTTGGGCTCTTGCACACGCGCGTCGGCCGGACGGTGGTTTCGGCGGCGATTTTCGATGACGTGATTGGGCTGATGCTGCTCGCCGTCATGACCGGCGTGATCAAGACCGGCGCCGGACCCGATCTCCGATCGATGATGGTGCTGCTCGGCCAGGTCGGTGCGTTTTTTGCCATCACCGTCGCCGCCGGGCTCCTCCTCTATCCGCGGATCGCCCGTTGGGTTGCGCGGCTGCGTATTCCGGCGCCGCATTTCAGCGCCCTGATCTCCATGGCGCTGGCCTTCGCCGTCCTCGCCGAGGCTCTGGGCATGGACTTCATTCTCGGTCCGTTCGTGGCAGGGCTGTTCTTCGACCCCGATGCCGTCGGCGAGGAGCCTTACGCCAACGCCAAGCAGAGCGTCGGAGACGTCACAAACGGGTTGCTGGCACCGCTGTTCTTCGCGTCGATCGGAGTTCGCGTTGACCTTGGTGCCGTAGCCGCAGTGCCAGCCTTCCTGGCAGCGCTGCTGGTGGCGGCGTTTTTTGGGAAGCTGATCGGCGCGGGCGTGCCGGCGCGGCTTGCTGGGCTGTCCTCGCGCGAGTCGGTCGCGGTCGGTGTGGCGATGAGCGGCCGCGGCGCGGTTGAACTCGTCATCGCCAGCATCGCGCTCGAAGCTGGCCTGTTCAATCAGGCGGATCCAATTGTCGCCAATCTTTTCTCCGCACTGGTGATCATGGCCGTGATAACCACCCTGATCACATCGATCGGATTGCGGCGCGTGTTCGCGACAAAGCCGCCTCTCGAGGGCGGGAACTCAAGCAGTTGAACAGACGCCGTCTCGCCGGGCGCCCAATAGCGCGCGACGGGCTCGCTTGGCCAGCTCCGCGAGCGCTTTGGTGACCTGTGCACACGACGATCACCAGATGTGTAATGCGCCGACAGGCGCCGCGTCGATAGAATGGTCGGGCGGCCTTCGAGGTTTGGGCGGTTGCAAAGGCCACGCATCGACCTCGGACCCCCTTTGGTCCGGCAGCGTTGTCATCGCGGAAAGGGAATCTGAAAAACCCTCGAACATGCTTCTGAGAGCGGGTCACCGAGAGGAGAAATCGACATGCGGAAGATCTTTTTCACATTTGCAGCGTCCACCGTCCTTCTGGCAAGCGGCATTACCGCTTCTCACGCTCAGCAGGGGCCCTCTGGCCCGATGATGCAGCAGCAGGACCGGCCCGGCATGCTGATGCAGCAGCGCGGTGGCGGTGCAAGCCAGCAGGGCAGCCAGCCCGAAACCACCGGGCCGGGAATGATGGGCGAGACTGATGGTCCCGGGATGATGGACTCCGGCATGCGGGGGCGAGCGGGCTCGGGTCCAGAACGGATGGGTCCGGGCATGATGACGATGATGATGGTCATGATGGACACGAATGGCGACCGCGCGCTGTCGCTGGAGGAGGTTCAGGCCGTACATACCCGGATGTTCAACTATGCCGACGGGGATAAGGACGGCAAACTCACGCTGGAAGAGCTGCAGAGCTTCTTCCACGGCGGTGCCTTGAGGGCCCGCTAACTGTTCGGAGCGCGGCCGCGCTCTTCCTAGCCGAAGACGGGGACTGCTGCGCGGCCAGCCGGCGAAGCTCATGCGGTTGATGTGGCGACCCGCAGCGAGTGCACCCGCCGCACATCAGCGGACCTGCTCAGAGGAGCCAGCGTACGGAACGGCCGAACGCTTCCAGGCCACGCTCGTGCCAACGACGGCGACGCCATAGGGCCAGCGTCACCTCGGCCGCATATTCAAGATCGCGTTGATACTGAGCGTCCAACGCCTTGGCCAGCGACCGGTCACGCGCCAGCAGGACGAGCTCCTGATTGACGAACAGGCTCAGATAGTCGAGGTTCGCCGACCCGATGACGCCCCACTCTTCGTCGATGGCGGACGTCTTGGCGTGAAGCTTGCGGGGCATGTACTCGTAGATGCGAACGCCCGCCGCCAGAAGCGGCTCGTAGGCGGCGCGGGTCGCCCAGCCGGCCACCGGCGGATCGCCCCGGCGGGGCACCAGCAGGCGCACGTCGACGCCGCGCCTCGCCGCCGCGCGCAGCGCCGCCTCGACGATTGTGCCCGGTCCGAAATAGGGGGAGGTCAGGTAAACGTGACGGCGCGCGTTCTCGATCAGGCCGGCGTGCAGGCAGGCGAGCCGCTGCCGGCAATGGCGGGAATAGCTCGGCACGAGCAAGGCTTCGAGTCTCGTGGCGTCCTCGGGAATGGCCTCGGCACGGGGCGGTCGCTCATGCTGCCAGAGTTGATCGAATAGCGCCGCGGCCAGGGCTGCGAGCTCGCCGGCGACGCGCACATGGCTGTCGCGCTGGCGCGTTTCGCCGTGGAGCTCGCGCGAGTTCAGTCGGCGGATGTTGAAGCCGCCGAGGAAGGCCTCCCGCCCGTCGACGACTAGCAGCTTGCGATGGTTGCGCTGAAGGTATTGGAGCGGGCGGCGCCAGCGGAAGGGATGGAACCACCGGAACCGCACGCCCGCGCCCTCAAGCTCGCGCTGCAGGTCGCGAAACGCGGGGAAGCCGGCGCCGAAGGCGTCGAGGTGCAGCCGCACGTGCAACCCGCTGCGGGCCTTGGCGGCCAGGGCGGCGGCGAAGCGCCGTCCCACCTCGTCAGCGGCAAAAATGAAGGATTCCATGCGGATGTCTTGTTCGGCGCGCCCGATCGCCGCGACCATGGCGTCGTAGAGGTCGTCGCCCTCGACGAAGAGCCGAAAAGCGCCCCGACCCTCACGCAACTCGGGAAGGCAGATCCAGGCGCGGTCGCGTGCAATCTCGGCTTGCCGGGCTGCGCCACCGTTCTCGAGGGGCGCCCCTCCTCCAATCGGACCGGATGGACCGGTTCGCGCGCTCATCGTTCGTATCCGCGCGGACGTACGGGCCCGCCCGCAAGCGTCCGACCGGCATTGTCCGCACGGCGGCACAGCCTGAGCAGAGTTCGCGCGGCAGGCGCGCCATGAAGCCGAGGGCCGGCCATCGAGGCGGACTCGTCCTCTGGCGCCCCGGCGGCGGTCTTCAGAGTCACGCCGCAGCGGCAAGGGAATGGGTATTTGCCTGCGATGTTTCGCCCTGGGCGCGAGCACGCGTCGTCCTGCGGGCGCTGCCGTGAAGAGCGCTTACCGCTGCTCATCTTCCTGCACGTGAACAACATAGTGGGCTACCTGATCCATGGACGCCCTATCTGTCGGTGTGCAGACGAATATTCTGAGATCCGGTTACGGTTGTGGGCGCCGCGCCGCCTGGGGCGCACCGGAAAAGCGCCGTTCCAACTGTAATACTGCGGCCGCAAAGCCGTCTTTGACGTTGTATCACACGGCTCGACCGGCTACGTCGCTCTGCCGCAGGATGCAAATTAGAAGCGGGAGAGCAACCAAAAGGAGACATTTGTGAGCTCCGACTATATCGCATGGTTTGAGGATCTGGGGTCCGGCGACGTCGCCCGCGTCGGCGGCAAGAACGCCTCACTTGGCGAGATGGTACGCAGCCTGAAGGACGAAGGCGTGCGCGTCCCGGACGGTTTCGCCACCACGGCGCGGGCCTATCGGGAATACATCGCGGCGAACGCGATCGAGGCAGCGCTGCGCGAGCGCATCGAGGCAATGAAGAGTGGACGCGCGTCGCTGCACCAAACCGGCGAGGCAATTCGCCGGCTGTTCCTCGACGGCGAGTTCCCGGAGGGGATCGCCGAGGCGATCCGGGCCTCCTACCGCGAACTGTCCCGGCGCAGTGGGCAGGACGAGGTGTCGGTCGCCGTTCGCTCCAGCGCCACCGCCGAGGACCTGCCCGAGGCGAGCTTCGCCGGCCAGCAGGAGACGTTCCTCAATGTGCGCGGCGAGCGGGCGCTGCTCGCGGCCTGCCGCCGCTGCTTCGCCTCGCTGTTCACCGATCGCGCGATCAGCTACCGCGAGACCCAGGGCTTCGACCATCTGCAGGTTGCGCTCTCGATCGGCGTGCAGCGGATGGTCCGATCCGACAAGGCGGGATCGGGCGTGATGTTCTCGATCGACACCGAGACCGGCTTCCCCGGCGTGGTCGTGATCAATGCCGCCTGGGGGCTCGGCGAGAACATCGTGCAGGGCGCCGTCAACCCGGACAAGTACCTGGTCTTCAAGCCGCCGCTCGGCGAGAAGCGCTACCGGCCGATCATCGAGAAAGCGCGCGGCGCGAAGGAAAAGAAGATGATCTACGCCGAGGGCGGCAGCGGCCGGACGAAGAACGTCGACACCACGCGCCGCGAGCAGGAGGTGTTCGTGCTCCAGGACAACGAGATCCTGCAGCTCGCCCGCTGGGCCGTGGTCATCGAGGAGCATTACGGCCGGCCCATGGACATGGAGTGGGCCAAGGACGGCGAGACCGGCGAGCTCGCCATCGTCCAGGCCCGGCCGGAGACGGTGCAGTCGCTCCGGGGCTCGGCGCCGCTTAAGGTCTACCGGCTCAAGGAGAAAGGCAAGCGGCTGCTCTCCGGTGCGGCCATCGGCCAGGCGATTGCGGCCGCTCGGGCCTGCGTCATCCGGAGCGCCACGGAGATCGACCGCTTCCGGCCGGGCTCGATTCTGGTCACCGAGATCACCGACCCGGACTGGGTGCCGGTCATGAAGCAGGCGGCCGGCATCATCACGGACCACGGCGGCACCACCAGCCATGCCGCCATCGTCAGCCGGGAGCTGGGTGTGCCGGCCGTCGTCGGCACCGGCCACGCTACCGAGCTGCTGCGCGACGGGCAGGATATCACCCTGTCCTGCGCCGAGGGCGATATCGGCTACGTCTATGACGGCGCCCTCGCCTTCGAGGCGGCGGATGTCAACCTGAAGGACATCCCGGAGACGCGCACCGCGATGATGGTCAACATCGCAAGCCCGGCCGCGGCGTTCCAGTGGTGGCGCCTGCCGGCCAAGGGCGTGGGCCTCGCCCGGATGGAATTCATCGTCAACAACATCATCAAGATCCACCCGATGGCGCTGGTCCACCCCGAGCGGGTCGAGGACCGGCAGGCGCGGCAGCAGATCCGCGAGCTGACCCGCGGCTATCGGGATCCACGGGACTACTTCGTCGACCAGCTCGCGCGTGGCATCGCCAAGATCGCCGCCCCCTTCCATCCGCACCCGGTGATCGTGCGCCTCAGCGACTTCAAGACCAACGAGTACGCGCACCTGATCGGCGGCAGCGCGTTCGAGCCGAAGGAGGAGAATCCGATGCTCGGCTGGCGCGGCGCCTCGCGCTACTATGACGAGCGGTACCGCGAGGGCTTCGCGCTGGAGTGCCGCGCGCTGCGGACGGTGCGCGAAGAGATCGGGCTCACCAACGTCATCGTCATGGTGCCGTTCTGCCGCACGCCGGAGGAAGCCGAGCGCGTGCTGGCGGTGATGGCCAAGTATGGACTCGGGCGCGGCACGGACGGGCTTCAGGTCTACATGATGTGCGAGATTCCCTCGAACGTGCTCCTGGCCGAGGAATTCGCCAAGCGCTTCGACGGCTTCTCGATCGGCAGCAACGACCTCACCCAGCTCATCCTCGGCGTCGACCGGGATTCGGGCGATCTCGCGCCGCTGTTCGATGAGCGCAGCGAAGCCGTGAAACGTGCCATTCGCGAGGCGATCACCAAGGCGCACGCGGCCGGGATCAAGATCGGCATCTGCGGCCAGGCGCCGAGCAACTACCCCGAGTTCGCCGCCTTCCTCGTCGAGGAAGGGATCGACTCGATTTCCTTCAACCCCGACAGCTTCGTCGCGACCGTCCGCCATGTCGCCGAGGTCGAGCGGCGGCGGGACTCAGCACGCGTGGCCGGCGCTCCGGGATCCGGCGTCCGAGGCAGGACATGAAGAGGCCGGCAGCACAGATGAGTAGCATGTTGGCGGCCAGTCTGGCGGCGTCTCCCGTTGCGGCCCAGGTCTATGGAGACGGCGTCGGCATGTGGCACGGAACATGGGGCTGGGGACATATGGTGGTCGGCGGCCTGATGATGCTCCTGTTCTGGGCCGCCGTTATCGCCCTGATCGTCCTGATCGTCCGCTGGTTGTCGGGAAGCGCGCGCGAGCAGCGCCCGCCAGATCGCTCGGCGCTTGAGATCCTCGAGGAGAGATTCGCGCGGGGCGAGATCGAGCGGGAGGAGTTCGAGGAGAAAAGACGTCTGCTCGCCGGGCAAGCGGGCGCACAGAAAGGCAGATAGTTATGGCTAAGTCTTCCCACCGCCACCACGAAGGCCACGCCGCCGGGCTTGGCCCAGAGGATCGCGCGACCCGGACCGAGATCGCCACCGCCGCGCGGCACGGCCACACCGGGACCGAAGAAGGCGGCCACGCCCACGCCGGTGGCCACGATCACGCCGCGATGATCGCGGACTTCCGTCGGCGCTTTTGGGTGTGCCTCGTTCTGACCGTGCCGATCTTGGCGCTGTCGCCGATGATCCAGGGCATCCTGGGCCTTGAGGCAGCGCTGGCGTTCCCAGGCTCGGACTATGTCCTGTTCGCGCTGTCCTCGGTCGTGTTCTTTTACGGTGGCTGGCCGTTCCTCGTCGGCCTTGCCGAGGAGTTGAAGAGCCGGCGGCCCGGCATGATGACGCTGATCTCGCTGGCGATCACCGTCGCCTATGTCTATTCGAGCGCCGTGGTCTTCGGCCTCGAAGGCGAGGTGTTCTACTGGGAGCTCGCCACCCTGATCGACGTGATGCTGCTCGGCCACTGGATCGAGATGCGCTCGGTCATGGGGGCCTCGGGGGCGCTTGAGGCCCTGGTCCGGCTGCTGCCCGCCACCACCCTACGGCTGACGCCGACCGGCGAGACCGAAGAGGTGCCGGTATCAGAGCTCAAGCCCGGCGACCGCGTGCTCGTCCGGCCAGGCGACAAGGTGCCGATCGACGGCATGATCGTCAAAGGCAGCTCCAGCTTCAACGAATCGATGCTGACCGGCGAATCCCGGCCGGTGGACAAGGGTGAGGGCCAGGAGGCGGTCGGCGGCAGCATCAACGGCGAGGGCGCGGTCACGATCGAGGTGCGGAAGACCGGCGACCAGACCTATCTCAGCCAGGTGATCGAGATGGTGCGTCAGGCACAGGCGACGCGTTCGCGGGCGCAGGACCTGGCAAACCGGGCGGCGCAGTGGCTGACCTGGATCGCCATCCTCGGCGGCGGCGGCACGCTCGCCGTGTGGCTCATCGCCGGCGCCGGCTTCAACTTCGCGCTCACCCGCATGGTGACCGTCATGGTCATCGCCTGCCCGCACGCGCTGGGGCTCGCGGTGCCGCTGGTGGTGGCGGTCAGCACCAAGCTCACGGCCCAGAACGGCCTCCTCATCCGCGACCGCGCCGCGTTCGAACGCGCCCGCAACCTGGACGTCGTGATCTTCGACAAGACCGGCACGCTCACCGAGGGTCGGTTCGGCGTCGCCGATGTGGTGCCGCTGGGCGGACGCTCCGCCGAGGAGGTGCTCTCCTGGGCCGCAGCGCTGGAGAGCCAGTCGGAACACCCGATCGCGCAAGGCGTGGTGCGCGGTGCCGCCGAGCGCGGCATCAGCCTGAAGCCGGTGACGGACTTTCGCAACCTGCCCGGCCGGGGCGCCGAAGCCAGGATCGAGGGGCACGACGTCAAGGTGGTGAGCCCCGGATATCTGCGGGCCAACAACCTCTCCGCGGACGATCCGGCGATCGGCCGCCTCGCCGAACAGGGCAACACGGTGGTCTATGTGCTGCTGGACGGCGCGGTCATCGGCGCGGTGGCGCTGGCCGACGTGATCCGCGAGGAGTCCTACGAGACGGTCCGGCGGCTCAAGGAGCTTGGCATCCAGTCGATGATGCTGACCGGTGACGCCAGGGCGGTGGCGAAGACGGTCGCCGAGAAGCTGGGGCTCGCCGATTATTTCGCGGAGGTACTGCCGAACCAGAAGGCAGAGAAGGTTAGGGAGGTGCAGGCCAAGGGGCTGCGCGTGGCCATGGTGGGGGACGGGGTCAACGACGCGCCGGCGCTGGTGCAGTCCGATCTCGGCATCGCCGTCGGCGCGGGCACCGACGTGGCCATCGAATCGGCCGACGTGGTGCTGGTCCGCAGCGATCCGCGGGATGTCTTCGCCATCCTGGCGCTCTCGCGGGCGACCTACCGCAAGATGGCCCAGAACCTGCTCTGGGCCACCGGCTACAACGCGGTCGCCCTGCCGCTCGCCGCCGGCATCGGCTACGGCTGGGACATCCTGCTCACGCCGGCCATAGGTGCTGCCTTCATGTCGCTCAGTACTGTGATCGTGGCGATCAACGCCAAGCTGCTGGAGCGTGCCCGCCGGCTGGTCGCCAGCGCCGAGCCCATCCCGGCGGGAGACGGCCAGAGACCGCAGCCCGCCGCCACTGCGGCGCAACATTGAGCCTGCGCAGAACGAGCCGGGCTCACAGGAGCAATTCAACGGAGGATTCACACATCATAGCAGCGGAGAAGATCAGAGTTGCCGTCAATGGTAATGGCGCAAGCGGCTGCGTGCCCCGGCAAATAGGACCGCATCCAGAACCGACGGAAGGACCAGCATGAGGGTTGCCGTATTCGAGACCGAGGAATGGGAGCACCGAGCCTGTCTGCGGCTGCAGCCGGAGCATCAGGTGGTCTGCACCCGCGATGCGCTCGACGAGGGGACGGCTTCGGATCACGCGGATGCCGAAGCCGTCAGCACCTTCGTCACCTCGACCCTGAGCGCTGCTGTTCTGGCGCGGTTCTCCGACCTGAAGCTCATCGCCACGCGCTCCACCGGCTACGACCATATCGACCTCGCCTACTGCCGCAGCCGTGGGATAACGGTCAGCAACGTGCCGGATTACGGCGACTCGACGGTCGCAGAGCACGCGTTCGCTCTGCTCCTCGCGGTGGCCCGCCACCTCGTCGAGGCGGTCGAGCGGACGCGGCGGGGCAACTTCTCGCAGGCCGGCCTCCGCGGCTTCGAGCTGCGGGATAAGACCCTGGGCGTGATCGGCACGGGCCGCATCGGACGCCGGGTGGTCGAGATCGCCAAGGGCTTTGGCATGACCGTCCTGGCGTTTGACGCCCATCCGAACGAAGAGGCCGCACGCCAGCTTGGCTTCCGCTACGCCGCTCTCGATGCAGTGCTCGCGGCGGCCGACGTCGTCACACTGCACGTGCCCGCCACGCCGCAGACGGCAGGTCTGCTGTCCGACCGCGCCTTCGGCCAGATGCGCCCGGGCGCCGTGCTCATCAACACGGCCCGGGGCAACATTGTCGATGTCCCGGCATTGGTACGGGCGCTGGCCGACGGCAGACTCAAGGCGGCAGGCCTTGACGTGTTGCCACAGGAACCCTTGATCCGCGAGGAGGCGCAGATCTTCCGCGCCCCATCGATCGGCGGCTACGACCTCAAGGCGCTCGTCGCCAACCACGTGCTGCTGCGGTTCCCGAACGTGATCGTGACGCCGCACAACGCCTACAACACGGACAGCGCCGTCCGGCGCATCGTCGAGACCACGATGGAGAACATTGAGGCCTTCGCGCGCGGTGAGCCACGGAACGTGGTGTCGGATGGCTGAGCCGCCCCGTTCCGTGCGTCGCGCGCTGGATCGGCTCCAGGTCGTGTCCGGCAGGTCCTCCGGTCTGCCGAAGCCGGTGCGTCATGCGGCCGCGCCAGCCGGCGCCGGCAACGGCACCGTCGGGATCGCCCGCGGTGATCCGCTCCCGCTTGGTCTGCACGAATGCTGGGATGGCGTGAACCTCGCGGTGTTCAGCCGCCACGCCACGCGGATGGAGGTGCTCCTGTTCGATGATCCCGCCCAGGCCGAGCCGAGCTCCCGCATCATGCTTGAGCCGCGGCGCCATCGGACCGGAGATGCTTGGCACGTCCGCCTTAGGGGCGACCTTCGCGGCAGGTTCTACGCGCTTCGGGTGGATGGGCCGGAGGCCCTGGAAGAGGGCCACCTGTTCAACCCGAACCGGGTCCTGCTCGACCCCTATGCCGGCGCCGTCGCCGGCCTGGTGGCCGGATCCCGCGCCTCCACCCCGAACGGCGAGCCGGACCCGCTTCCGGCGCGAAGCGTTCGGTGCGCGATCGCCGACCAGCGGTTCGACTGGCAGGATGATGCGCCACTCCGCCATCCCTGGGGCGACACCATCATCTACGAGACGCACGTGCGGGGGCTCACCATCCACCCCTCGTCCGGTGCCCGCTATCCCGGGCAGTATCTCGGGGTGATCGAGAAGATTCCCTACTTGCAGGCGCTCGGCGTCACCGCGCTCGAGCTGATGCCGGTGCAGGCCTTCTACCCGGAGGCGATCGCGCGGCGAAATCCGCTCACCGGCGAGGCGTTGCGCGACTACTGGGGCTACAACCCTATCGCCCTGTTCGCGCCGATGGCGGGGTACGCGGGCGACGTCGCGCCGGGCGGCGAACTCGCGGCGTTCAAGACCATGGTGCGCGAACTGCACCGGGCGGGCATCGAGGTCATCCTGGACGTCGTCTTCAATCACACGGGTGAAGGCGGACGCACCGGCCCGACCTACAGCTTCCGGGGACTCGACAACGCGATCTATTACATCCTGACCCCCGACGGGGATTACGCGGACTATACCGGCTGCGGCAACACGCTGAACTGCAACCACCCGGTGGTGCGCGGCATGATCGTCGACTGCCTGCGGCACTGGGTGGTGCAGTGCCACGTCGACGGCTTCCGCTTCGACCTCGCCTCGGTGCTCGGGCGCGACCAGAGCGGCAATCTCCTGCCGAACCCGCCGCTGCTGGAGCAGATCGCCGAGGATCCGATCCTGCGCGACGTCAAGCTGATCGCCGAGGCCTGGGATGCCGGCGGCGCCTTCCAGGTGGGCCGTTTCCCGGGCCGGCGCTGGGCCGAGTGGAACTGCCACTACCGCGACGACGTGCGCCGCTTCTGGCGGGGCGACCCCGGACTGACCGGCGCGTTCGCGACCCGGCTCGCCGGCAGCAGCGATCTCTACCAGGGCGGCGGCGAGAGCCCGCTCAACAGCGTCAACTTCATCACCAGCCACGACGGCTTCACGCTCAACGACCTCGTGAGCTACGCGCGCAAGCACAACGAGGCGAACGGCGAGGGCAACCGGGATGGCATCGACGCGAATTACAGCGAGAATAACGGCGCGGAAGGCCCGACGGATGACCCCCGCATCGAGGCCATGCGCCTGCGGCAGATCAAGAACCTGCTCGCCACGCTCCTGCTCTCCCGCGGCGTGCCGATGCTGCTCGGCGGCGACGAGTTCCGCCGCACCCAGAGGGGCAACAACAACGCCTACTGCCAGGACAATGCAACCTCCTGGTACGACTGGTCGCTGGCAGAGCGGAACGCGAGTCTCGCGCGCTTCGTCCGGCAGCTGATCGCGTTCCGCAAGGCGCATTCCGTGCTGCGCGCCGAGACCTTCTACACGGACGCGGACGTCGCCTGGTTCGGGGCGAAGGGTAGCATGCCCGACTGGCACGGGCCCGACAACCGGCTGGCCTGCCTTGTCCGCGGCAGCCACGCGACTCTGTGCCTGCTCTTCAACGCCAGCCATGCCCCGTGCGGCTTCCTCCTGCCGGCGCCGCCGATGGAGCCGTGGCGCATCGCCGTCGACACGTCGAAAACGGCGCCTGACGACGCACCGGACCTCGGCGGCGCGCCCAGCATCGATGACGTGCACGAGATCCGCCTTGAGGCCCGAACCACCATGGTCCTTGTGTCCTGGTGGGGGAACGAGCGTTACGGGCGAGCGGTCACACGAAGCGCTGAACACGGGCAAGAAAACAGCAGGCAGGATCAGGAGCTTGATCTCGGAGCTCCGGAGCCGCCGGCGGCAATGAGCGGTGCGTGAGACCGTAAGTGACATTTAAGGCATGAGGTGAACATGCGATCTCCTGACGCCGCTCAGATCCGGCACGCGCGATCCGCGGAACCACGACGATCGAAAGTGGCCGGCGCGGCGCCATTCGCCCTGACCTTTCTCGGCGGCGCCGGCACGGTGACCGGCTCCAAATACCTCCTTGAGATGCCGGACGCGCGCGTGCTCGTCGATTGCGGTCTCTTCCAGGGCTTCAAGCAACTGCGGCTGCGTAACTGGGCGCCCTTCCCGATCGCCCCGGAGCGCCTCGATGCGGTCGTGCTGACGCATGCGCATCTCGACCACAGCGGTTATCTTCCCCTCCTCGTCCGGAACGGCTTCTCGGGACCGATCCTGTCGACGGAAGCAACGCGCGATCTTTGTGCCATCCTCCTGCCGGACAGCGGCTATCTTCAGGAGAAGGATGCCGAATTCGCCAACCGGCACGGCTTCTCCAAGCATCGCCCGGCGCTACCCCTCTACACGCGCGCCGATGCGGAGGCCTCGCTCGAGAGGTTTGCCCCTGTGGCTTTCGGGCAGGAGTGCCCGATCGGGCGAAGCCTCACCGTGCGGTTCCTGCCTGCCGGACATATCCTCGGCGCCGCCATCGTCGAGTTCGTGCACGGTTCGACGCGACTGGTATTCTCCGGCGATCTCGGGCGCGCCGACAGCCCCACAATGCTGGATCCAACCCCGATTCCCGAGGCCGACTACCTGCTCGTCGAATCCACCTACGGCGATCGCCGGCACGAGCCGCGGGATCCCGAGGACGCGCTAGCGGAGGTGATCACGCGGACGGCGGCGCGGGGCGGCACGGTTCTCGTGCCCGCCTTCGCCGTCGGCCGCGCGCAGACGCTGCTCTACCATCTTCAGCGGCTCAAGGCCTCGGGTCGGATCCCCGACCTGCCCGTCTTCCTCGACAGTCCGATGGCGATAGACGCGAGCGAACTCCTCTGCCGGCATCTCAACGCGCACAAGCTCACCGAGCAGGAGTGCCGGATCTCTTGCGGTGTGGCGCGCTACGTCCGCGCGGTCGAGGAGTCGAAGGCGCTGAATACAAATCCCGTCCCGAAGGTGATCATCTCGGCGAGCGGCATGGCGACCGGTGGCCGCGTGCTCCATCACCTGAAGCGGCTGGCCCCTGACCCCCGGAACACCGTTCTGTTCGCCGGCTTCCAGGCGGGCGGCACGCGCGGCGCGGCTCTGGTGGCCGGCGCCGAGCGCGTGAAGATCCATGGCGAATACTTCCCGGTGCGGGCCGAGATCGACAATCTCTCGATGCTCTCGGCGCATGCCGATTCCGACGAGATCCTCGGCTGGCTCCGCAACTTCGAACGGCCGCCCGCGCTGACATTCATCACCCACGGCGAGCCCGTCGGCTCCGACGTCCTGCGCCACCGAATCGAGGAAGAACTCGGTTGGAACTGCCGGATCCCCGAGCATGGCGAGACGGTGGCGCTGCCGTGACGCAAAACCCCACGCACCTCGCCTCCATGCCAGTTGGCCGTCAGCCTAACCGGCTGCGCGCACGCCGTCTCGGTGTCGACACGCAGCACGAGATGGTCGTGTTTATGCGTCAGGACTGCCCAGTCTGCCGCTCGGAAGGTTTTGCGGCGCATGCCCGTGTCCGCTTGAGCCGCGGCGAGCAGTCGATCATAGCGACGCTCTACCATGTGACGGATGGTCTACTGGAAGTCGACGAGGCCGGTCTCTCCGAGTCGGCCTGGGTGCAGCTGGGCGCGACCGACGGCGACGAGATCGCCGCAAGTCACCCGCAACCGCTGGATTCGCTGAGCCGGGTGCGAGGGAAAATCTACGGCGATCGCCTCAGCGCGGCGGCGCTGCGCAATATCCTCCGGGACATTGTCGGCGGCCGCTACGACGACATCCATCTCGCTTCCTTCCTCACCGCCTGCGCGGCGCGTTCGCTGGACCGCGTCGAGATGATCGGGCTTACCCGGGCGATGGTGGACGCCGGTGACCGGCTGTCGTGGCCCGTGCGTCCGGTGGCTGACAAGCACTCCGTGGGTGGGCTTCCCGGCAACCGCACGACGCCGATCGTTGTGGCGATCGCAGCGGCGTGCGGCCTGACGATGCCGAAGACTTCCTCGCGCGCGATCACGTCGCCGGCCGGAACCGCGGACGCCATGGAGACGCTGGCGCCGGTGAATCTCGACATCGCAGCGATGCGGCGGGTCGTGGAGCGGGAGAGCGGTTGCGTCGTGTGGGGTGGTGCGGTGCAGCTCAGCCCGGCCGACGACACGCTGATCCGGGTCGAACGGGCGCTCGACCTCGACAGCGAGGGACAACTTGTCGCCTCCGTCCTCTCCAAAAAGATCGCGGCCGGCTCGACCCACGTCGTGCTCGATATCCCGGTAGGACCGACGGCGAAGGTCCGCAGCGACGAGGCGGCCGCGGCGCTCTCGCGCCATCTGATGGATGTCGCAGAGGCATTCGGAATAGTGGTCGAGGTGGTCGCGAGCGATGGCAGCCAGCCGGTCGGGCGCGGCATCGGTCCGGCGCTGGAGGCCGTGGACGTCCTGGCCGTGCTCCAGGGCGCGCCGGGGGCTCCAGCCGACCTACGCACCCGGGCGGTTGCGCTTGCCGGCCGCCTGCTCGAAATGACGGGAACGGCGCCGCGCGGGGCCGGCGTCGCTGCGGCAGCGCAAGCGCTGACCGAAGGGATCGCCTGGGCGAAGTTCCAGCGGATCTGCGAGGCGCAGGGCGGTCTGCGGCAGCCCCCCGTGGCCCCGCACCATCACCCCGTACTTGCAGACCGTGCCGGCCGCGTGTCGAGGATCGATAACCGCCGGCTCGCCAGGGTCGCGAAGCTCGCGGGGGCGCCAGATGCGAAGGCAGCCGGCCTAGAGCTGCATACGCGGCTCGGCGCCGCGATCGATCGCGGCGGGCCTCTGTTCACGGTCCACGCGGAAACGCCGGGCGAGCTCGCTTATGCCTTGGAGTTTGTCTCCGCGAACCGCGATGTCGTGGAGGTGGTAGAGAAATGAGCGATCCCGTGCTGATCCCGCTCGCGGCGGATGATCGACTCGCGAAGGGGCTGGCCGAGACACTGGGCGCGGACCTCGGCCGGGTGGAGATCCGTAGCTTTCCCGACGGGGAGACGTATCTCCGGTACGAGACACCGGTCGCCCACCGGTCGGTGTGTCTGCTGCGTACGCTGGATCGGCCCGACAGCAAGATCCTTCCAGTCCTGTTCGCGGCCGCGGCCGCACGCGATGCAGGGGCCGAACGAGTGGGTCTCATTGCACCGTACCTCGCCTATATGCGTCAGGACCGCCGGTTCAGGCCGGGCGAGGCGGTCACGGCCACCGACTTTGCGAAGATCCTGTCCGCGCAGATCGACTGGCTGGTGACAGTCGACCCGCATCTGCATCGGCACGCCGACCTTTCCGAACTCTACTCAGTGCCAGCCATAGCGGTGCACGCGGCGCCGCTGATGTCCACCTGGATCGGCCGTGAGGTCGAGCGGCCTCTTCTGATCGGGCCCGACAGCGAGAGCGCGCAATGGGTGGGCGTCGCTGCCCGAGAGGCGGACCTGCCGCACGTGGTATTGCGAAAAATCCGCCACGGCGACCGCACGGTCGAGATCTCGGTGCCTGAGATCGAGCGTTGGCAGGGTCGAACTCCCGTCTTGATCGACGATATCGTCTCGACAGCGCGCACGATGATCGAGACCGTGCGGCATCTCCAGCGCACAGGCATGCCGGCGCCGGTCTGCATTGCCGTTCATGGAATTTTTGCGGGCGATGCCTACCGCGAACTGTTAGCCGCCGGCGCGGCGAGGGTCGTGACCTGCAACACGGTGCCGCACGAGACAAATGCCATCGACGTTACCGGTCTCCTGGCGGATGGTGTCCGCGCCGCCCTCACGTGACGCGGGTTGGGTACCCGCGATAAGCCCGCCGGCGGCCGGCGAGTCCGCAACCCACCCGCTGCGGCCAATGATCGCCCGGCATCGCTGCTTTGACCGAGGAAACAACCAGCGGCTCAGGCCATGCAAGGACCGGGTTGTTGATGGTCGATCGAGTGGCGTCGGCTCATAGTTGCATGCCGTCGCTTCGGGACGACGCTACGCTCGGGATGTTCAACAGCGCGTGCCGCAGGGTTCGCTACGAAGGGCGGTCCAGAGGGCATGATGCGCTACACTCTTCTCTCCTGGCAGCAGGTGGGCGCTGGATGAAATGTCATGAAAGATAGCGCCGCTCAGGGAAAGGGATCCGATGGCGTCGTCCTGACGCGCAGACGATTCGCGACCGTCCTGTTCGATCTCGATGGCGTGGTGACCGATACGGCCCGGGTCCATGCTGCCGCATGGACCCAAGTGTTCGATGCGTTCCTTCAAGAGCGAGCCCAGGAGGACACCGTCCCGTTCGTGCCCTTCACTCGTGCGGACTATCAAGCCTACGTCGACGGCCGGCCGCGTCTCGAAGCGATCCGGGCCTTCCTCCCCGCGCGAAATCTGTCCTTACCGGAGGGCGATCCGTCCGATGGGCCGGACCGGGATACGGTGCACGGGCTCGGCGCGCGCAAGAATCGGCTCTTCCTTGATCACATTCGGGCTCACGGAGTGGACGTCTATCCCTCGACGGTGGCGCTGATCCGGCGCCTGCGGGCGCTCGGCTTCAAAGTCGGGCTGGTGACGGCGAGTCGGAATTGCGCCGAGATCGTCGGCGCCGCCAGGCTCGAGTCGCTGTTCGATGCAACAGTGGACGGAAACGTCCAAGCAGCGCTTTCGCTGCGCGGCAAGCCGGCACCCGACGCCTTCCTCGAAGCGGCGCGCCGGCTCAGGACAGCCCCGGCGCGAACCGTCGTAATAGAGGACGCAACCGCCGGGGTCGCGGCTGGCCGCGCCGGCAAGTTCGGCTTGGTCATCGGCGTCGACCGTTCCGGCCAAGCCGAGGCGCTCCGGGCGCACGGTGCCCATGTTGTCGTAGCCGACCTTTCGGAGGTCGAGTTGCGGCCGGACAGACCGACGGCACCGCGTGCGCGCGCTCCCCGGGCCGAGCCGGACGTGCATCGGCTGGACCCCTTCATAAGCCAGCCCGGGATGGAGCGGCGTCATGCCGGCGCTCTGGCCGAAACCGACCCATGGGTATTTGCCTACGACGGGTTCGATCCTGCCGTCGAGGGACGGCGCGAAACGCTCTCTGCCCTCGGCAACGGCTATTTCGTTACCCGAGGGGCCGCGGCCGAAGCGGCCGCCGATGACATTCACTATCCCGGCACCTATCTCGCCGGCGGCTACAACCGGCTGACAACGGCGATTGCCGGCCGGATGGTGGAGCACGAGGATTTGGTCAATCTGCCGAACTGGCTGCCTCTGACGTTCCGTGCTGACGACGATGACTGGTTCGACCTGCGCCACGTCGAGATCCTGGGCTATCGGCAGGCACTCGACCTGCGACGTGGATTGTACGAGCGTAACATCCGCATTCGCGATCCGAAGGGACGGCGCACCCGCGTCTTCGAACGGCGCTTCGTCCATGTGCAAGAGAAGCATCTCGCCGGTCAGCACGTCGCAATCACTGCCGAGAACTGGTCGGGACGACTCACCGTCCGTGCCTTCCTGGACGGCAGAGTCAAGAATGCGGGCGTACAGCGGTACCGCCCCTTCAACGGCGCACACTTGATGGTGCGTGACACAGCTGCGCCGGATCCCGAGATCATCCTCCTCGATGCGGAAACGACGCAGTCGCAACTGCGGATCACGGAGGCCGCGCGCATCCGCCTTGCCGTCAACGGACAGGTCCGTCCGTTCGACCGGCACGCAATTGTAGAGCCTACCCATGTCGGCCAGGAGCTCGCTCTCGATCTCGCCCCCGGTGATCGCGCCGAGTTGGAGAAGATCGTAGCCCTCTACACCTCGCGCGACCGCGCCGTTGCGGACAGCCGGACGGAGGCGCGCGCCGCCGTTTCCCGCGCCGGCGGATTCGAGGAGCTCCTCGCAAGCCATGCCCTCGCCTGGGCCCATCTGTGGCGGCGCTGCGATATGGATGTCGTCGAGCTCCACGCCGATCCGCTCCACCGCGCGCACTTGACCGTCCGTCTCCACATTTTTCACCTTTTGCAGACCGTCTCGCGGCACACGATGGAGCTCGATGCCGGTGTTCCGGCTCGCGGCTGGCATGGTGAGGGCTACCGCGGTCATATCTTCTGGGACGAACTCTTCATCTTTCCGTTCCTCAGTCTGCGCATACCGGTCCTGACGCGGTCCCTCCTCCTCTACCGCTACCGTCGCCTGCCAGAGGCCCGCTGGGCAGCGCGCGCGGCCGGGTACCGCGGCGCGATGTTTCCTTGGCAGAGCGGCAGCAACGGACGGGAAGAGACCGATGTGGCGTACCTCAATCCCCGGTCCGGCAACTGGATTCGGGACGATACGCACCTGCAAAGGCATGTCGGCGCCGCAATCGCCTACAACGTGTGGCGCTATCACCAGGCAACTGGCGACTCCGAGTTCCTCTATAGCTACGGGGCGGAACTACTCTTCGAGATTGCCCGCTTCTGGGCGAGCATCGCCCGGTGGAACGAGGCCCGCAGTCGCTACGACATCTGCGATGTCATGGGGCCGGACGAGTTCCACGACCGCTATCCGGGCCGCGATGTGCCGGGTTTGGACAACAACGCCTACACGAACGTCATGGCGGCGTGGTGCCTTGCCCGCGCGCTCGACCTGTTCGACCTGCTCCCCGTCGAGCGATGCCGCGACCTTTGCGAGACTCTGGATATCGAACGGGATGAAATCGCTCATTGGGAGGATGTGAGCCGCAAGCTTTACCTGCCTTTTCACAGTGACGGCATCCTTAGCCAGTTCGAAGGCTACGAGGGACTCGAGGAATTCGATTGGGCGGCCTACCGGCGCCGCTATGGCAACATCATGCGGCTCGACCTGATCCTTGAGGCGGAGGGCGATTCGCCCAACCGTTACAAGCTTTCGAAGCAGGCCGATGTCCTCATGTTGTTCTACTTGTTTTCCGCCGAGGAATTGGCCGAACTCTTCGGGCGCCTTGGCTACGCCTTCGAGAGCGCGATAATTCCCCAGACGATCGACTACTATCTCCGGCGCACCTCGCACGGCTCGACTTTGAGTAGCATCGTTCACGCTTGGGTGCTCGCGCGATCCCTGCGGCGCCAGTCCTGGAACCTGTTTACGGAAGCGTTGCGAAGCGACATCGACGACATTCAGGGCGGCAGCACGCCCGAAGGCATCCATCTGGGTGCCATGGCCGGAACCATCGATCTTCTACAGCGCTGCTACACCGGCTTGGAATTACGCGGCGACAAGCTTCGCTTCCACCCAGTGCTTCCCGAAGAGCTCAGCCGCCTTTCCTTCCAGCTGCGCTACCGCAAGCACTCGCTGTCGGTCGACCTGACCGCGACCACACTCAAGATTGCGAGCGATCCCAGCGGCGCCGAGGCGATTTCGGTCGCCGTCGGTCGGCGGACCGTCGTTCTGCAACCGGGCACGTCGGAGGTTTTCCAATTGTCGGAGGCAAGGCGTCCGACGGGTTCCTCCGATGGGTGACACCGCTAAGCGTATGCCCACCGGCTTTGGCCGCCTTCGAACATCGGCGCTTAATCTCGCCTCCTGGCGTCCTGGCGGAGACCGGCACGCCACTGAGCACGCCCATGTGAAGTAGTCGCCCAGGTGAATGGCGGCAGTTGCTGCATCGGCGTCGCGGCGATTGGCGCAGATGCAGTTGTCGGTCATTCCGTAGCAGGCCTTGCGGTGCTCGGAAAGGTCTGCGATTCTATGTGCCTGAGCGCCAATTCGCTCAGGGGGCTTTGCAACCCCACGCACGTTCGGCCTATGGCCGGACGACGGCACTATGTCCAGGGCTCCGGCCTAAAGGTGCTGTGCCCTTGCGTGCGAGGGTTGCAAACGTCCGGCCGCCAGGCTCCGGACGGCGACCCCGAGAAGAGAAAGTGAGTTGCACGCCGAGAGCGCGAGCGAGTGCCGAAATGTCGAAGCAAACAGATGACGCGACGATCGCCGATGAAGCGCCGTGGTCGAATGAGCTGACTTCATATGATGAAGCGCACCTTCTGACGTATCTGCGGCTGCTGGATGCAAGCTCTGAGGGAGCCAGTACAGACGAGATGGCCAAGATTATTCTTGGGATCGACCCAGCGACGGAACCTGAACGAGCTGAGAGAGCCGTTGCTAGTCATCTGCGGCGGGCGCGGTGGATGACCGAGGCTGGCTACCAGCACCTCCTGCAGCATTGACGAGACCGCGAGCGATCACGTCAGGAACCCGCGATAGCCGCCGTCCATCAGGGCCCGGGCGCGCCGTATCGCGCGCCGAACATGGTCGCGCAGATGATCGCCGGGATCGCGCCAGTCCCGTGCGGCGCGCTCGGCCCCGACGAGGGCATGAGCGATGTCATACTGAGAAGCACCAGCAAGCCACCCATCGAGGGCCTGCAGGAGCTGTGCGTGACGCCGTCGCCGCGGATCGGGTGGGAAACGAGCGGGCTTTAAGCGTCGCGTTGCGAGGAGATCCGCGAGACAGCGGAGCGTATGCAGACGGGCCGGCAGCACCGCAATGCCTATAAGGGCGTCGGTGAGAAGCGCCTCGGCGTGCAATATACTTCCGCTCGTGATCGCTATCTGTAAGGCGCGTCCGGCGGTGTCGAAGAGGATGCTCTCCTGTTCCTCTTTGTACCTCAGGATCGTGATGCGACACTCGAGCCGGTCCAGGGGAATCGGCACCCGCCTCTCGGCGAGGTCGCAGCTTGGCGCGACCTTCACTGGGAGAACAGCAGGGCACCAATCCGGCCGCCAGAAGACCGAGGCGGCGCAGGCATCCAGGTCGGGCGCCTCAAAACCCAAGCAGGCCCCACGGCGCGGACTCCCAACAATCGGGAGCGGCGGAGAACAGGACGGTCGCCGCCGCGAATTTCGCGACCTTGCGTGGCCGTTTGGAAAGCGCTCGCTCCGCCGACCGACGATAAGCCGGATTGCGACGCAGGAACTCCCAAGCCCAGGCGCGGCGGGGCAAGTCCTGGGTATAAGCATAGGTGTCGGCGTCGCGCCAATCTGGCGCAATACGTGAGTCGCCATTCCGTCGCATGCTGACGTCCTCCTCGAGCCATCGCTCGGCGGAGGGCTGTCGCGTCGCGAGCACCGCGCGGACGGCCGCGCGTCCCCCTCATGGCTCCCGACGGCAACCGCCGGGCGATCGACATCATCATCGAGGGAATTCCCCTCATACCCGATCCTGGCTTATCGGGTGGGCCGCTTCTGTCATGCTCGTGCCAGATATATCGGAATCCTGCGGCAATCCCTTCATCACGACGGAGAACAGCCTAACAGCGGCCGATCACGGCAACGCATTATTAACTTTTCTGAAGATAAGGTGAACGGTCCTACAGCCTTCGGTTGCGCGACAAGAAACCGCGTGGAGGTGCGAGGATCGGTTCCGATAAACGCCTGGACACGCCAGAGAGGTTCTCTGGTGAGGCGGCGGTGCAGAACGCCAGCCTTATCGACTTCGCCGGTCCTGCCCGCGCGACACCGTTCGCACTTGCCCATCGCCTCTCCGTCGGCACGGTAGCACTGACACGCTGCACGTTGCATCCAAACCCAGGGAGGCGCATCGGGGCAGTTCAGCTGACCGTTGCTGTGCACCAGGGTGCCCCGTTCCGCATGGAGTGGCGCATGCCCGGTAGCGATCGCCTCCAGCAGCGACTCATCACGCCCGGCACTGTGCACATCACGAGCTCCAACCAGCCACTCTGGCAGCGATGGCGAGGACGACCGCGCGTGCTGGTGATTGCGATCGACCATGAATTTGCGTTCGATGTCGCGCAACGGGCATTTGACGTCGCATTCAGCAGCGATCACTTGGAACTGAATCCAGCCATCGGTGCAGACGACAGCCTGATCCGCGACATGACAGCCCTTTTCGCGAACGAGCTCACTTCGAATGGCGCGAGCGGGCAATTGTTCCTCGAGGGACTCGCGACCTCGCTGGCCGTGCATCTCGCCCGCAGTTACGGCGCGGCACCAGCTCGTCTGCCGCGCCATCACGGAGGCCTGGCTCCTAACCGGCTACGCCGCGTGACCGAATACATTGCCGACAACCTCGCGGCAGATTTGAACCAGAGCGAGCTCGCGGCGGTCGCCGAGCTCAGCCAGTTTCATTTCGCGCGCGCCTTCAGGGCGAGCGTCGGCCGCTCCCCACACAGTTACCTGATCGAGCAACGGGTCAACCGCGCCAAGGAGCTCCTGGCGGATCCCAGGCTGTCGATTAGCGAAGTCAGCCTATCTGTCGGCTTTTCCAGTCAAAGCCACCTGACTTTCCATTTCCATCGCCTGACCGGCATGACCCCTGCCCGATTCCGCCGTTCGCTCTGAAAGGGCCTTTTGCTACGACGCGCCGGTCGCAGAGGGATCAAGGCGTCGATTCAGGCGGCCCGATGGAGAAGTGGGCTTCCTCAATCGCACGGACGGCAGCTCGGGCTTCGGGTGTGTTTCGGACATCGAGAAATTCTCTGGCGACCTGGCGGGTGGTCACGGGAATTGCGCCTGCCTGCTCGAGGCGCCGGATAGCCACGTGATGCGCATCGGCGCTCGTTGCCCCGCAGGCGTCAAGCACGACGTAGGCTTCGAAGCCGGCCTCGAGCGCGGCAATGGTCGTAAGCGTGATGGCCTCTTCCGTAAACAGACCGGCCAGCACGAGTTTTCGTCTGTCAGCACACAGAATCGCATTCCGAAAGGACGGATCCTCCCATGCATTCCGCCGACCCGTCGCCCGGACGGTCAGTGATGCTTGGGCAGCGGCGTCACTTACTTCGCCAATCAGCTCCCCGTCGTCGCTCTCCCGCGACGTCGATAGTATGAGTGGAACACCGAATACCGCGGCGATCTTTACGAGAGCGGCGGCGTTCTCGACGAGAAGGGGCGCTTCGGATGATTGCAGACGTACAGCCTGCGAGGACTGAAAGTCGATCACGGCAATGACCGCTGTGTCCGGCGTCAGTAAAGTAGTCCATTTTCCGGTGGTCTCAGCGCGGGGTCTCTTAGGTTCGTCGCTTGGTGCAACCATACTTGCGGTCTCATTGCAGAGAAAGGATGGACGGCCTTCCTTCATCGAACGACACGGAGATAAGGAGCGGGTACGTACTATTTTTCTGATGGAGCTTCATGGACGTGAACCGGAACAGTGAGCTTTCCACCCACGAAACGTAGGTTCATCTCGAAAGTCTCTCCCGCACGCAGATCGCGCGTTACTGGCCCGATCTCGTACCAGAGATGCGAGGTCGTCAGGTCGAGGGTTTCGCCAGCCGGAGTCCCGATGGATTCGAGTACTGCCGTTTCAATATCTCCTATACGTGCGACTAGTCTTGCCTCTCGGGCCACGGGTGTATCGATCCCAATGACATGAAACGGGGCCGTGCTGCCGTTGATGATGCGAAAGCGAATGCGAGAGGAATCGCCTTGTCGAGCAGGAGTGGCTGTCGCCGCTTCAACACGGATGTTGCTACCCATATCGAAAGGCGTGTCCGCCAGCACTGCTGGGAGGCTGGAGACCAGCGCCAGCACAATCAGCAGCAAAGGAGTCATGAGCCTCAGCCGTGTTGGCATAGCCTGCGTCCCCTCATGTTTCTCTGGAAATGGTGCAGGCCAATTGACCCTGGCCTGCAAAGGCAGGCCAGACAGGTGTCGTCGTCTGGCGAGCCATGCTCAGCCCGTTGCTACCGGCTTCCGATGATCCAACAGGGACCTCTGCGGTGGCGGCAGGAGCGGCCCGCCTGAACACAACTGCCTCCGTACTATGATCACAGGGACCTGTTAGGAAACAGCGGAGCTCCTCATAGCGGACCCGCACGTCCTCCATGGTCTGGTAATAGCGGAACAGTTCCCGCAAAGGCGCTGAGAAGTCCTTGTAGGCGACGAGTACCGCGACAAGGGCGCCGAAGGACAGCTTTCCCTCGATCACGAGATAGCCGCCGATCGTGTAGAAAAAGAACGGCGTCATTTGAGAAATGAAATTGCTCAGTCCCTTCATGAAAAACTTGCGCTTATAAATCTCGAAGCGGATCGCCTGTATCCGCCTGAAGGAGTCGTGGAGCGTACTGAGACCGTTAGAGTCCTCATTACCGATGATCGCACCGAGCTGACGGACTTCCTGGACCCGCTCGCGCCCCAGCGCATTGATCCGCCGCTGGAGGCGGGGAATCAGCATGAGTTGCAGCGGTAACAGGGTTACTGCTGCGGCCCCCAGGATCGGGTCCTGGACCAGCATGAATGTCAGGATCGTGAGGAAAGTACCACCCTGAAGGACTGGCAGCACGAAGGCCTCACCGGCGAAGCCGCCGACAGGTTCGACTTCCTGGGTAACGACCGGAATGAGCTGAGCAGGACCACCTGGACGACCCCGGCGGCGCCACTCTCGGTGAACCGTCAGCCGCAACCGCCGCACGAGTGCCTCGGCGACTCGTCCTGTGTATAGGTTCACGAGGTACTTGAGACTGCCGTTGGCAAGCACGGCTGCCAGGAACAGGAAGCACAAAATGAACAGGAACTCGCTCTGCGAGAGGAGGAAGCCACCAAAGCGGATCGGGAAATGCCCAGAGTCGATCGCGTTGTTGATGATGACCTTGGGCAGCTCCAAAGTGGCATAGAGCACCGGCAGAGACAGAACCGCACCGAGCAGGAGCCAAAGTTGCGAGCGCCACGTCTGGCGAAGAAGATAGCCGAATACGCCGGGGACGAGGGCGCTACGGCCGAGATCCGCAGGTGCCGCCGCGCCCCGTTGGGTAGAGCGACGACGGTATCCGCGCAGGAGGCGAAGGCACCACGCGATCAGCACCGCGAGCAGCGCCACTGGTCCCGCAACGACCACGATGTGCACGACGAGGTGCAGCCACCAGTGAGTATGGTCGAAAGAGCCAACAACGAGGTCGTCGGCAAGAATGTGAAGGTCTGTGAACGGAAACATCGCGCTGCACCCTTTCGACTCGGCAGCGGTCGCGAAGCTCGGTGTCTCGGCGACGTGGGCACGACGATGGCTTCGACCACACCAGCGCCGCCGAGACGAGTATCGCGATCAGCTTTCGGCCTGGTCTAGGAGCGCGTCGATACGCTCTCGGGCCTTAGGCGGCAGCTTGGTCGCGGCACGACGGGCCGCATCGCTGCTGCCCGGATCGCCGACGACGATGAGACCCACCATGCCGAGACCGGCATGGGGCGTGCATTCGATGCCGTAGATGCCAGGTCGATTGAGCGTGACAGCGCCTTCCTTGTTAAAGCCGATGTTGATCCGTTCGGCGCCTTCGGGGAGCATGCCGTCGATAGAGACGGTGTTGTGTCCCTTGTCGGTCGGAACGAAGACCACGGTATCGCCCGGATTGATCCGGAGGAGCTCCGGTGAGAAGACGAACCGGCGCTCACCCGCCTTGTTGAGCAATTCGACTGACACTTCGCTGGCATGAGCAGGCACCATGAGCGAAATGGATGCTGAAGCGACCGCCGCCGCCATCTGAACAAGCTTCTTCATGTTTGTCTCCTTAGAACCAGATTCGCACACCTGTGACGAAGAAGAGGTCATCAACGCCCTCGCCTTCGTCGCGCGCGAAGTCTGCGGTCTCTCCCAGTTTCCGCTCCCACTCGACGCCCACATACGGCGCGAACTCGCGTGCGAACTCGTATCGGAGCCTGAGACCGAGCTCGATGTCGTTGATGCCGCTGCCGATGCCGAGCTCGCGGACCTCCTGGGCCGCGAGATTGACCTCGGCTCTGGGCTGCAGGATGAGGCGCTGCGTAATCAGCAGGTCGTACTCGGCCTCGAACCGCGCGGAGACATCACCTTCATCCGAAACGAACGCCGCGGCATCGACCTCGAACTCGTACGGCACGAGGCCCTGCAACCCTAATACCAAATGGCCGCGTTCCGGGTCGGGCCGGAAGTCGTAGCGGATGCCCGCCTGGAAATCGAACCAGGGCGTGATGGCGCGGCTCCATAGCGCCTGCACTTCGGCTTCCTCCGTCTTCTCGCCGAAGCTGCCCTCGCCTTCCGTCTTGATCCAGAGCTTGTCGATGTCGCCGCCATACCAGCCCTGCGCGTCCCAGAGATAGCCATCCCGGCCATCGTGAATTCGCGCTTCGAGCTGGTCGACCATCACTCTGTAATTCGTAGCCCCCCCTTGCTCGACACGAAGGTCCTCACGTGCTCTGGCCATGTCTGACGGATCGAACAGCATGTCAGCGGCATGCCTCGGGCCGGAGAATGCCGCCGGCGGCGGCGGAGCTTCGGGCAGCACCGGAGCGGGGCCGGCCTCCGGCCCCATACCGTGACCCCCATGCGGGTCGGCAGGGGACGCCGGAGCGGCCGGCTGCATGGTGCCCATGCCGTGGCCCGCGTGTGGATCCGTCGGGCCGGCCGGCGCGGCTGGCTGCATCGTCCCCATGTCGTGACCGGCATGCGGATCGGCCGCGGCAGGAGGAGAAGCCGGCGTCGCGGTTCCCGTGTCGTGACCGGCATGCGGGTCCGGTTGCGGCGCGGGGGCGGGCTTGGCGTTCATATCATGCCCCGCATGCGGGTCCGCAGCGGGTGCTTGCATGGGCATGGTGTGGCCGGCGTGCTGGGCGTAGGCCGGGGTTCCTACAGCCGCCGCGAGCACTGCGATCAGGAGCGCTTTCATGCCGGTCCTCCATCGAGCGGACGGACCGTGACGACGTTGAACATACCCGCATGCATGTGGAAGAGGAGATGACAGTGGAACGCCCAGTCGCCCGGGTTGTCCGCCGTCAGGTCGAAGGTGATCTTGCTTCCCGGGAGCACGTTCACGGTATGCTTCATCGGGTGGTGGCCCGGATGGCCGTTCACCACCTCGAAGAAGTGGCCGTGGAGATGGATCGGGTGCTGCATCATCGTATCGTTGACCAGCGTCACTCGAACACGCTCGTTGCGGGCGAAGCGGATCGGCTCGACGACTTCGCTGAACTGGCGCCCGTCGAACGACCACATGAACCGCTCCATGTTGCCGGTCAGGTGGATCTCCAGCGATCGTGACGGCGGACGCGGATCGGGATTGGGCTCAAGCGCGACGAGATCCGTATAGACCAGCACCTTGTGGCCGACATTCGCGAGACCGAGGCCCGGCTTTCCGACCGAGTCCTGCGGGTTCATTGCGATCATATCGACGCCAACGCCGACCTTCATATCCGGCGGCGCGAGCGATTCGTCGCGCATGTTCATGTCGCCCATACCCATGCCGGTCATGCCGCCGCTTTGGCCCATGGCAGCCATCGCGCCATGATCCATGCCGGACATTGACCCGTGGTCCATGCCGCCCATGGACCCGTGACCCATCCCCGCCATGCCCATGTCGTCCATGCCGAGCGTTGGCCTGGGGCGGAGCGGTGGCACCGCAGCGGTCATGCCCATCCGCGGCGCAAGGGTTCCGCGGCCCATGCCAGAGCGGTCGACGGATTCGGCGACGATGGTGTAAGCGCGGTCGTCCGCCGGCTCGACGATCGCGTCGTAGGTCTCGGCGACGGAGATTTGGAACTCGTCCACCTTTACAGGGCGAACGTTATTGCCGTCCGCTTGGACTATCGTTATCGGCAGGCCGGGAATCCGGACGTTAAAGACGGTCATTGCCGACGCGTTGATGACCCTCAAACGAACCCGCTCACCGGGCCGGAACAACCCGGTCCAGTTCTCCTGCGGTCCGTGGCCGTTGATGAGGTAGGTGTAGGTGGTCCCGGTGATGTCGGCGATGTCCGTGGGATCCATCCGCATCCTGTCCCACATCAGCCGTTCCGAGAGCGGCATTTGCTGCTCGGGATCGCCTGTCCGGAACAGACCCGCCACCGTCAACTGCTGGCGGTTGAAGTAGTCGCCCATCGCCTTCAGCTTCCGCAGCATCGTGTGCGGATTCATGAAGCTCCAGTCGGAGAGCACCAGAACGTGCTCGCGATCATAGGCGACGGGATCGGCCCCGGCCGGGTCGAAGATCAGTGGCCCGTAATGCCCGAGCTGCTCCTGAAGACCGGAGTGGCTGTGGTACCAGAAGGTGCCGGCATGCCGAATCGGGAACTCGTAGACGAAGGTCTCGCCCGGGCGGATGCCCGGGAAGCTCACGCCGGGAACGCCGTCCATCTGGAAAGGCAGCAACACGCCGTGCCAGTGGATCGAGGTATCCTCTTCGAGCGTGTTGGTTACGGCGATCCGGACATTCTGCCCTTCTCTGAGGCGGATCAGCGGTGCTGGGACGGTCCCGTTGATCGTCACCGCCTGGCCGGTCCGCCCCCCCACGGTGAATGGGCTGTGGCCGATCCTGAGCGCGATATCCTCGCCCGAGAGGGTCGGCATGTCCGGCTTCAGGCCGCGCGTTCCGGACTGCGCCCAGGCAGGCAGCAGGGGTGCAAATACGGCGGCTCCCCCGATGGCAGCAGTGCCCGCCAAGAAGGCGCGACGATCGAGGATGGAAGAAGATTTCCTCATGGCTAGCTCTCCATCTCTATGGCCATCTGCGCTCAGCGTCCGAAACGGATATTGCCGACCATCCCGGCCTCGTAATGGCCGGGGACATTGCAGGCGAATTCGAGATCGGCGGCCTGGGTGAACGTCCAGACGATCTCCTTCGTCTTGCCCGGCTCGACGAGAACGCTGTTCGGGTCATCGTGCTTCATCGAATGGCCGCCCATCTTGGAGTGATCCATCTTCGACATGTCGGTGTTGATGCCGGTCGCGGTCAGCATGCCGCTCTCCATCATCGCCAGCATTTCCTTCTGGTGCTCGGCGTGCATAGCCGCCGTCCCAATGTTGAACTCGTGCAGGAGCTCGCCGGTGTTCGTCAGGATGAAGCGCACGGTCTCTCCGGCCTTCACCTGAATCGTCCGGGGTTCGTAGAAATTGTCGCCCAGCTTGACCTGGATGGTGCGTGTGGCGGCGGATGCCTTGGCTGGCTCGCCGATGGCGGCGCCATGGCTATGGCCGGTATCGGCGAGCGCCAGCGTGGACATGGCCGAGAGGCCAGCCGCGAAAGAGGTGATTTGGATGAAGCGAATGCCAAAGCTGATCATGGCAAGGGTCTCCTAGAGATTCAGATATTTGCGATGTCACAGGGGGATGCGCCGCGCGGGTCTTCAGGACGGTCTGGCACAATCCCGTGCCGGTCCGGCTGCAACGTGAGGCGCAGATCTGAAGGACGGCGTGCTGGTCAGCCGGGACATCGAGTTCCGGCTTCACCTGTTGGCAAGCCTAAGCGCCTAACGCGAAGTCGCGCGGATATCTGCTAGGAGAGGTGTCGCGGAGGACGATGTGGCGGCGTGATGCCGAGCGCCCGCGCGGATGTCACCGGTGCAGGGGCGCAACGCTCGGACGTGAAGGTCGGTGTAGCGCTCGGAGCGTAGGCGGGGATTCCTGAAGCCGAGCAACCGACCACGCAGCATGATCCGGTATGGTTCGAGCCATCGTTATCGGAGTGCTGATGGTGCCCGAGCGGATGAAGCGGGGAAGTTTGGTGAGAGGCTGGAGGCTGGGACGTTACCTCCGCTGCGATGGACGCCTCTACGCCAACATGATCAAGCGTGTGCGCGGCAACATCTGGCGTCTGGGCCGCAACGAGGGCCACGAGCAGCGCCAAACACGCAAACAGACTTAACCGTATCGACCGTTTACCCATGACCCCAAGAACCTGTCGAGCCCTTTTCCATAGCGGATAGCAAGCCGGAATGCAAGATCTCCAAGCGTGTCAATGGCCCTGACCGCGCTCCGGTTGTGCCCTCTCAGGTCGTCCGTTGGCAGCTTCCATTTCCATCCGCCGGTAGTCCTCGGCCGACATGGTCGGAAGCGTCTTGACGAAGGCCACCATGGCCCAGAGCTCGTCATCGCCATGTGTAGGCCCCCAGGCCGGCATGCCCGTCATCCGGATACCGTGCTTGGCGATCCAGAACAGCTCCGCCGTGCTCCATTCCGGGACCACGTCGGCGAGCGGCGGTGGCTGCGGCCGTAGGCCTCTGCCCATCTCCGAGCGCTCCACGCCGGGCGCACCGTGGCAGGCAACGCAGGTCTCCCGGAAATGCTCGAAGCCGCGCCGGATCTGGGCCTCACTGAATTCCGCCGGTACCTGCACCTCATCAGCCTTCGCTTCGACCGATCGATGCTTGGCGGTATCCAGGATCCATCTTCCAAGGGCCGTATGGGGCTCCGTGGCCGCAACGTTGTACCAGCCGGAGTAGAGAAGGATTGTCCCTGCCACAATGAGGACGACGAGACAGAGGATGAACCCCGCGAATATCCTCATCGCTGACCTCCCGCCATGTCGCGTTCGGATCGGGTGATGTCGATCGCCTCCGCACCCTTCTCGCCCTCGAGGCAGCGCTCCTCAATCTGCACCGTCGAAAAGTAGATCTTGAAGCGCTCCTTCAGCAGATCATGGACGGTCTGCTGCACCCGGGCGCCATCCTGAGCAAAGTCGCGCACGCAGACATGACCGGAGAAGATGTTTCGTCCCGAGGTGAGGCTCCAGGCATGCACATGATGCACGTCGGTGACGCCTTCCACGTCGCGGATTGCTCCCATCGCAGCTTCTAGGTCGAGGTCCTCGGGCGTGCCCTGCAGCAGGATGTGCAGCGAATTGCGTAAGATGCTCCACGACGCCCAGAACAGCACGAGACCGAAGGCCATGCCGAGCAGCGGATCGATCGGGAGGAAGCCGGTGAAGCGGATGACCAGCGCCGAGACGATGATGATGAAGCTGCCGACGAAGGTCTGCAGGATGTGCCAGTACGCCCCCTGCATGTTGAGGTTGCCCTTCTGGCGTTTGTAGAGGAGCCAGAGCGCCACCAGCTCAGTCGCGATGCCGCCGGCGGCGGCGAACAGCATCGGGGTGGTGGCGAGCTCGATCGGCTCCATGAGGCGCATGGCGCCCATCCACAGCACGTAGGCGGCCATGCCGACCAGAAACAGGCCGTTGAAGAGCGCGCCCAGGATCTCAGCGCGGATCCAGCCGAAGGTCTGGGTGGGCGAGGCGCCGCGCTCGCCCAGACGCTGTGCTGCCAGCGCGATCAGCACGCCGCCCACCGCCGAGAAAGTATGGAAGGCATCGGACATAACGGCGACCGAGCCTGTCCATAATCCGATGCCGAGCTCGACGAGGAAGTAGATCCCGGTCAGCCAACCGGAGATCACCAGCGCCCGGCGGTCGCCACTGGCCGGCATGTGCCCGGCGTGCCCGCCGCCGTGATTCATCGCCATGATATGCTCCCGAAGATGCCGCTCATGGGTGCCTCACCGTATTCCCGCTCGCTCAGCCGAACCGGACCGCCCGCAGGCGCAATGCGTTCGCAACCACCGAAACCGAGCTGAGGCTCATCGCCGCCGCCGCGAGCGCCGGGTTCAGCGTCAGGCCGAGCACCGGATAGAGCACGCCAGCCGCGATCGGCACGCCGAGCGCGTTGTAGATGAAGGCGAAGAAGAGGTTCTGGCGGATGTTGCGCATCGTCGCGCGGCTGAGGCGATGCGCGCGCACGAGCCCCGCGAGGTCGCCACGCACCAGCGTGACGCCCGCGCTCTCGATGGCGACATCCGTGCCCGTGCCCATCGCGATGCCGACGTCGGCAGCCGCGAGCGCCGGGGCATCGTTGATGCCGTCGCCCGCCATCGCCACCTTTCGCCCCTGCGCCTTGAGCCGGGCCACGGCTGCGCTCTTCTGGTCGGGCAGCACCTCGGCCTCGACCTCATCGATACCGAGCCGGCGCGCTACCGCCTCGGCCGTCGTGCGGTTATCCCCGGTGAGCATGACGATGCGCAGGCCCTCCTCCTTCAGCGCGCGGATCGCATCGGGCGTCGTCGCCTTAATCGGATCCTGCACTGCCACGAGCCCGGCCGGCGCACCGTCCACCGCGACGAACATCACCGTCGCGCCCTCGCGCCGCAGCTCCTCCGCGCGGGCCGCCAGGGTAGCGGTAGCGATACCTAGCTCCTCCATCATACGGTGGTTGCCGAGCGCGACCGCACGCCCGTCCACGCGACCCGAAACGCCGCGGCCGGTGTGGGACGCAAAGTCTTCCGTCGGCCGGAGCGCAAGCTTGCGCTGCTCGGCCGCCCCGACGATGGCGTCGGCGAGCGGGTGCTCGCTGCCCCGCTCCAGGCTCGCCGCGAGGGCCAGCAGTTCGCCGTCGCTCAAGGCGGCTCCGGCGGGCTCGATGTAGGTGACCTCCGGCCGCCCCTCGGTGAGCGTGCCCGTCTTATCGACGATCAGCGTGTCGACCTTCCCAAAGGTCTCAAGCGCCTCCGCGTTCTTGAACAGCACGCCCGCTTGCGCGCCGCGGCCCGTGCCGACCATGATCGACATGGGCGTCGCAAGGCCGAGGGCGCACGGACAGGCGATGATCAGAACCGACACCGCGCTGATGAGCGCAAAGGCTAGCGCCGGCGGCGGGCCCCAGATCGCCCAGGCAACAAAGGCGAGCAACGCGATGACCAGCACGGCGGGCACGAACCAGCCCGCGACGAGGTCGGCGAGGCGCTGGATCGGCGCGCGGCTGCGCTGGGCTTGCGCCACCATGGCCACAATCCGCGACAGCGTGGTGTCGGAGCCGACCGCGTCGGCTCGCATGACGAAGCCGCCCGTCTGGTTGAGCGTGCCGCCGATCACCTTGTCGCCCGGACCTTTCTCGACGGGCACGGGCTCGCCCGTGATCATCGACTCGTCCACGGCGCTGCGCCCCTCCAGCAGCTCGCCGTCCACAGGCACCTTCTCGCCGGGCCGCACGCGCAGGCGGTCGCCGGCATGGACGCGGTCGAGCAGCACCTCCTCGTCGGTGCCGTCCTCCCGCACGCGCCGCGCGGTCTGCGGGGCAAGGTTCAGGAGCGCCTTGATGGCGCCGCTCGTGCTCTCGCGTGCCCTGAGCTCCAGAACCTGGCCGAGCAGGACGAGCACGACGATGATCGCCGCCGCCTCGAAGTAGAGCCCGACCTCGCCCGTCTCCGGGTCGCGGAAGGCTGCGGGAAAGAGGCCGGGCGCGAGCACCGCGATGGTACTGTAGAGGTAGGCCGCGCCCGTGCCGATCGCGATCAGCGTGAACATGTTGAGGTTGCGGCTGCGGATCGAGGCCCAGCCGCGCTCGAAGAAGGGCCAGCCCGCCCACAGCACCACCGGCGTGCCGAGCGCGAGCTGAAGCCAAGCGTTCAGCCGGCCCGGAATCCAGGCGCGCGGATCGAGCCCGAGCATGTGTCCCATCGCCAGCACCAGCAGCGGCAGCGAGAGCACCAGTCCCACCCAGAAGCGGCGGCGGAAGTCGACCAGCTCGGGGTTCGGTCCCGTCTCGGCCTCGATGGTCGTCGGCTCCAGCGCCATGCCGCAGATCGGGCAGTTGCCCGGCGCGTCCTGCACGATCTCGGGGTGCATGGGGCAGGTGTACTGCGTTCGGCGGACGGGCAACGGGCTCTCGGGTTCCAGCGCCATGCCGCATTTGGGGCATGTCCCCGGCCCCTCCTGCCGCACCTCCGGGTGCATGGGGCAGGTGTAGATCGCGCCCGGCATGGCCGGGGCCGGCACGGGCTGCCGCCCTTCGATATAGGCCTGCGGGTCCGCCTCGAACCTCTCACGGCAGCGCGCCGAGCAGAAGTGGTAGATGCGCCCGTCGTACGTGGTTCGGTGCTTGCTGGTCTGCGGGTCGACGTTCATGCCGCAGACGGGGTCCTTCACCGCGCTCTCGTGGAGCCCGCCGCCCGCCAATTCCTTCTCCTTGTCGTGATCGCCGTGGCAATGGCCCTGCGCAGCGGGCTCCGTCGGCTCGGTCGGCGCGAGGTAGCGCGCAGGCTCGGCCTCGAACCTCTCGCGGCACCGTGCGGAGCAGAAATGATAGGTTTTGCCTTCATGGACCGTACGGTGCTTGCTCGTGCGCGTGTCCACGCGCATGCCGCAGACGGGATCCGTGACCGTCTCAGCCCGATTTAGCGGTTCGCCGGCAGCCATGGCGCGGCTCCTCCCCGAATGGTGGCTCCGGACGGCTGCTGCGCCGTTTGCTCGGCCATTGCAACGCTCCAGAATCCAGGAATCGACGGGCGGGGCCGCCCGATCCCACCCGCGGCTCAATCGCAAGCCGAACGGCTGCGGCTTAGGCAGCCATGCTGCGCGCGGCTTCCTGACAGGCCTGCTCGCAGCGGCGGCACGCCTCAGCGCAGAGCCGGCAGTGCTCGTGCTGGCCAGCGTGGCGCTCGCACTCCTCACCACAGATACGGCAAGCGGTGGCGCAGGTCTCAAGCATGCCGCGGATCACCTGCTCGTTGGAGCCGGTGCGCCGCGTGGCAACGGCGCCCGTCGCGGCGCAAACGTCCGCGCAGTCCTGATTGAGACGGATGCACTGCGTGAGCTGCTGTACCATCTGCTCGCCGAGGCAAGCGTCCGCGCAGGCTGTGCAGGCTTGTGCGCAGGCGTAGCACTCCTCCACGCAGCGGATCAGGGCATCATTGGTATTGCCTTGCACATGGGGGTGCGTGCGAATCATCTCTTGTGCATGCATGCTGTGGTCTCCTGTCATTCTGCGATCGGGATGGGGTGAACTCAGCGCTGACCCCGTCGCTGCTGCACGCCCGTAAATTCAAGCTTTGAATCAATCAGACGCTAATCACACAACTCCCTCAGGGTATGTTTGTTCCGAAAATCTAAAATAAAAATGCAGAATCGCTATGTTTAAATATGAAAACGAAGGCGCACTCGGAATATCAACTCCGAGACTATACTGAATTATTTTCTTCTTTACTGTAACTATGTTTCGCCAATCTGCGTCACGGCGCCACCCGAGCGCCGATGCGATCGGGAATTGTCACGCTGCCGGGGAATCTGCGATCTGCGGAATGATCCGGCTCAGGCGATGTCGACAGGTCTAGGAGGGAATGGATCGGGCGCGGTCTTGAGGCCGGCGCGATATGCGTCCGCCGGCGAAATCGCCTGCGCCGCATACGGCGTAAGAGGCAGCGGACCTGCGGGCAGGACGGCCGCCATCGCGGAGCAGGCCTTGGCGCAGGCAACGATAGCCGCGGCTTTTCTGGAGTGATGGTCAGTCGGGCAGTCGTCTAGCAAAGACTGCCCCGCGGACGTTCCCAACGCCATGGCGCCGATTGCGCTCGCGTGCACGCCATGTATCTCGTGCACCGGCAGCCCCGAGGCAAAGGCGACGATGACGATCAGCACACACCAACGGCGGAACGCTAGCGATCGCATTCTTCTGATGTAGAAGGCCGCCTCTGCGTGGACAACCCGGGGCCACATTTCATCGACATCCACGGCGGTTGGAGGATTCCGCCACGATGACGTGGCGGTCCTATCGATTCCGGACAATACGGGCACCAACCACCACCTCTGGGAGAACGTCGAAACGGCCGTTTGGTCGCCAGATTCTATTTGCGGACGGCTCTCGGCCCTGCGGATTGCCAGGGGGGCACAGCGTCGACCAGTACATTTACGTTTTCGCCCCCGCGTACCTCTTTTCCGGTTGCTTGTACCTCCTTGTCCGGCTTCCGGTGCGGCGCTCCGCCGCGCAACTCGGAGGTGGCGATCCATCGAGCAGAGGCCTATATGACTGTCATGAGGCGTAATCCTCTTCTGCGCCGCGTCGTCGGAATACTTGCGATGGCGGCCATCCTTCTTAGCTTGCCGCTCCATGCCGGCATGGCGATGTCCGCGCCAGCGGGCACGGGAGCGGTCGAAGCGATGCTTCCAGCAGGCGAGGGCGCAATGCCGTCTTGCGACGGCTGTGGTGATGCCGGCGAAATGCCAATGATGACGGCTGTCGGCTGTGTCGCCCTTTGCGGCGGAGCCTTTGTCGCGATACCCGCGACGGTCGGCACATCCGAGCTGTTTGCACCGGCAACCCACGCGGTCCCCCTGGTTTGCCTGGCGGCCGGCATTGCCGGCCCGCCCGATCCCTACCCTCCCCGACCCTTCTCCCGCGCCTGAGTCGCGACGGCCCGCTGACTACGGGTCGCCGACACGTAGCGTGACGTCCCCGGAGCGCTCGCAGCGCCGGGACCGTGAGGTGGCCACCCCGATCCGGCTCGTCCAAGCCGGCGGTGGCGACGGGAGCGAGGAGAAGTGAACACCATAGCGTTGCCTGGATCGGCGCTGAGCCGCCGATCGGTTCTATTGGGTGCCGGCGCAACCGCGCTCGCCCCCATCCTGCCGAGGATTGGTGCGGCTGCAGTGACCGAGCGGACCCAGCGGGAGGTCAAGCTTGCCGCCGCGCCGGGTCGCGTGCGGCTGGTCCCGCCGCCTCACCCCGAGACCGCGGTCTGGGGCTACAACGGCGCCGTCCCCGGTCCGGAGATCCGCGTCCGCCAGGGCGAGCGACTGCGCGTGCTCGTCGAGAACGGGCTCGATGAAGGAACGACCGTGCACTGGCACGGCGTGCGTCTGCCGAACGCCATGGACGGTGTACCGCACCTGACACAGAAGCCGATCGGGCCGGGTGAGACCTTCACCTATGCGTTCGACGTGCCGGATGCCGGCACCTACTGGTACCATCCGCACCAGCGCAGCTTCGAGCAGGTCGGCCGCGGCCTCTACGGCGCCCTGATCGTCGAGGAGCGCGAGCCGGTCCGGGTGGACCGGGACGTCACCTGGCTTCTCGGTGACTGGCGGCTGCTCGAGGACGCCTCGATCAGCGGCGACTTCGGCAACCGCCACGACATGAGCCACGCCGGGCGGATCGGCAACACCGTCACGATCAACGGGCAAATCCTTGAGCGCTTCCCGGTCCGAGCCGGGGAACGCATACGGCTGCGCCTGATCAATGCGGCGACCGCGCGCATCTTCGGGCTGGAGTTCCAGGGTCACCGCCCGTGGGTGATCGCGCTCGATGGTCAGCCCGTGGCACCCCACGAACCGCAGGGCGGTCGCGTCGTCCTCGGTCCGGCGATGCGCGCCGACGTCGTCCTCGACATGGCGGGCGAGCCCGGGGACCGCTTCACGGTCGCAGACACGTTCTACGAAGGCCTCGAATACCGCCTCGTCGATCTCGCTTATATCGACGCGCCGCCCCTGCGCGAGCACCTGCTCGATGCGGCCATAGCGCTGCCACCGAATCCTCTCCCCGAGCCCGACGTGAGCGCCGCCGAGCGACACGAGATCGTCTTCGGCGGCGGCATGATGGGCATGATGTCGAGCGCCATGGTCGGCGGCGAGCGCATGGACATGCGCGCGATGATGCGGCGGGGGCTCGCCTGGACCGTGAACGGCGTCTCGGCCACAGGGCACGTGCATGATCCGGCCGTGACGCTGACGCGGGGGCGATCCTACGTCTTCGATCTGCGTAACGAGACCGCCTGGTGGCACCCGATCCACCTGCACGGCCACGCGTTCCGCGTGATCGCCCGCAACGGCGCACCGACCCGTTACCGGGAATGGCAGGACACGGTCCTGTGTGCGCCGCGCGAGCGCGTCGAGATCGCCTTCGTCGCCGACAACCCCGGCGACTGGATGCTCCACTGCCACGTCCTCGTTCACCAGGCCGGCGGGATGATGAGCACGATCCGCGTGGCCTGATCGCAACCCTTTCGATGGAGAACCGACGATGCGCTTCCTCAATACCCTTCCCCTGCTGCTCGGCCTGGCACTCGCGAGCCCGGCGTTCGCTGGCGCGACACCCGCGCACAAAGCAACCCTCTACAAGAATCCGCAGTGCGGCTGCTGCGAAGAGCACGCGAAATATCTGCGCCAGAACGGCTTTGAGGTGAAGGTGGTGGCGACGCACGACCTGCCGCTGATCAAGCGGCAACACGGCGTCCCCGAGGGTCTCGAGGGCTGCCACACGATCCTCATCGGCGGCTATGTGGTCGAGGGGCACGTGCCGGCGAACACCCTGAACAAGCTCCTCGCCGAGAGACCGGCCATCAAGGGTGTGTCGCTGCCGGGCATGCCGATGGGTTCGCCCGGCATGAGCGGGCCGAAGACCGAGCCGTTCACAATCTACGGGTTCGGCGACGAGCCGACCGAGGTCTACGCCGTCGAATGATGGAGGTAGAACGCCGGGCAAGGATGCGCTCGCCCGCCGGCCTCGCTCTGGGCGCCGCCGTCATCGGCCTTACGGCCCTGGTCGGGTGGATTCTTTGGCCATCGACGACCACGGGGCGCGCCGACCCCGACGACCCGCGCCAAGTGGCGCTCGGCGAGACGATCTACCAGCGGTATTGCGCGAGCTGCCACGGCGCCCGGTTGGAAGGCCAACCGAACTGGCGCGCCCGCAAACCGGACGGTCGTCTGCCGGCACCGCCGCACGACGCAACAGGCCATACTTGGCACCACCCGGACGAGCAGCTGTTCCGGATCACGAAATCGGGGCTCGGACCGCCGCTCGCTCCCTCGGGATATGAGAGCGACATGCCGGCCTTCGGCGGCACCCTGACCGACGAACAGATCTGGGCCGTCCTCGCCTTCATTAAGAGTCAATGGCCGGCGGCGATACAAGCCCGCCAGACCCGCCTAAACGGAGCGCACCGATGATGGACTGCATGATGGGCGGTGGCACGATGATGTGGGGCATGGGCCTCGTCGGCCTGCTCGTGATCGTAGTCCTCGTGCTCGCGGCCGCGGCGCTCCTCAAGTACCTGGTCTCGGGTAGAGGGCGCCGCGGGGATTCGGACCGATGACGGCCCGTCAGGCGCTCGACCGGGAGACGCGGGCAAGTGTCGGTTCACCGGAGCCGATAATCCGGCGCCGGCGCCCCGCCTTCCTGGCGCCGATCGCGATCTTCGTGGCCCTGGCCGTGGCGCTCGCCTACGGCCTAACGCGTGATCCGCGGGAGATCCCCTCGGCCCTGATCGGCGAGCCCGTGCCCGAATTCAGCCTGCCGCCGGTGCCAAGATACGGCCCTGGCCTGTCGAGCGCTGACCTCAAGGGCGAGGTCTCGCTGGTCAACGTCTTCGCCTCGTGGTGCACCGCCTGCCGTTACGAGCACCCGCTGTTCATGCGGCTCAAGGAAGAGGGCGTCGTGCCGATCCACGGCCTGAACTACAAGGACGCGCCCGAGGACGCGGCAGCATGGCTCGACGAGCTGGGCGCCCCCTACACGCGGACCGGGGCTGACCGCGACGGCCGTGTAGCGATCGAGTGGGGCGTCTATGGCGTTCCCGAAACCTTCGTCATCGACCAGGAGGGGCGGATCGCCTTCAAGCAGGTCGGCCCGGTTACGGCCGAGGTCCTTGAGACCGAGATCCTCCCCCTGGTCCGGGAGCTGCGGCGATGAAGACGGCGCTGATCGCAGCAGCAACGTCCCTCCTCGTGTTCTCGGCTGTGGCCGTTGGCCTCTACTGGTACCAGGAACGACCTATGTCCGCGTCGCCTCCTTCCGTCACGACTGGTGTCTCCTCTCCGCAGGCGAGCTTCGCGTTCACACTGCTAGAGGAACCGCGTCCACTGCCTGCGGTCGACTTCATTGACGGGGACGGGCGCACCATGACGCTGGCCGATTTCCGCGGCAAGGTCGTGCTCCTCAATATTTGGGCGACTTGGTGCGTCCCCTGCCGGGAAGAGATGCCGACCTTGGATCGCCTCCAAGCCGAGCTGGGCGGACCTGAATTTCAGGTCGTGGCCCTGTCGATCGACCGGGCGGGTCTCGACATCGTCCGCGCGTTCTATGACGAGACCGGAATCAAACACCTCGCCATGTATCTCGACAGCTCCGGCAAAGCGTCACGGGAGCTAGGCACGGTCGGGCTGCCGACGACTCTGCTGGTCGACCGCGAGGGCCGCGAGCTCGGCCGGCTGGTCGGCCCCGCGGAATGGGACAGCCCAGAGGTGGTGGCGTTCATCCGCGGGCATCTGGAACGGAAGACCGGGTCACGAGTGCTCCCAAGGACGGCCCGAACTGCCAGCCCTCGCCTTCCAGACGCGCAGTCCCTCGCCGCGGCGCACATCGCGACCGGCCAGACCTCGGCCCCTCAATGAAGGAAGCCCCTCATGCTCAACCGGAATAGGTCAGGAGAAAGCTCATGAAAACATCGGAGACGGCAAGCCCATCGGAAACGCCGCTGAGCCAGGACCTGCTTCACGCGGCGCGGTACTACCTGGGCGACCGGAAGAGCCTGATCGCCCTAGCGGTCGTGATCGCCATCACGGGCGCGGCCCTGAACTGGAGCTGGCTCGTGGCGGCCGGCTTTGTACCCCTGCTCCTGGGCGCACTCCCTTGCCTCGCTATGTGCGCCCTCGGCCTGTGCATGAACCAGATGGCAGGCAAATCCTGCTCCGCCGGGACGAACGCCGCAAAGAGCGCCGCGCCGGGCGAGCCTCCCTCACCCCAAGTTCTTCCGGCCACTGCCGCCAAGGTGGAACGCATCGAACCGATCCACGATACGCCGGCCCGGCCGGGCGACATAACCGCCGCCGATGGGAAGACGGCGGACTTCGTGCAAATCCCAACCCCAGACGAAAGGAGATGACATGCGTCCGAATCTTAAAAGCCTTCTCGCGGCCTCGACCCTGCTTGCCGGGCTCGTCGCTGCGCCCGCCCTTTACGCCCAGAACGAGCCCGCCGCCCCGCAGAGCCCAATGCTGGGCCAAGGCGGCACGCAAGGCGGCCCAGGCATGATGGGCCAAGGCGGCATGATGCAGGGTGGCCAAGGCATGATGAACATGATGGGCCAGATGAGCGAGATGATGGAGACCTGCAACGAGATGATGAAAGGCATGATGGCGAACCGCGGTTCGCAGCGGCCGGACGAGCAGTTGCAGGACCGCGAACCGGGGCAGCCGGAGAACAGAGGCTGACCAGGGACAGGATCGGCCGTCGGCCGGGCGTACAACGCCCGCCGGCGGTCCGTCCGCTGCTCCAGGATCAGGGATATGGAAATGAAGGGTATCCAGGCATTCGTTCTGGGCCTCGCATTGGCGGTAACGGCGACGTCGCTCGGCGCGGCCCACACGCTGGAGGAGCTCCAGGAGCAACTCGGCGAGCGGGAGGTCTATTTCCAGCCGATCGACCGCGAAGCCCCGAGTTTCCGGCTTGAAAATCCGGACGGTCGGGAGGTCGGCCTCGAAGATCTCCGCGGCAAGGTGGTCGTTCTGCACTTCATCTATACGAGCTGCCCAGACGTCTGCCCGCTCCATGCCGAGCGCATCGCCGAGATTCAGGCGATGATCAATCAGACGCCGATGCGGGATCTGGTCCAGTTCGTCACGATCACGACAGACCCGGAGAGCGACACGGCCGAGATCATGCGTGCATACGGCCAGGCACACGGCCTCGATCCGGTGAACTGGGTCTTCCTCACCAGCGGGCCGGACGAGCCGGAGGCGACGCGCGCCCTGGCGGAACGCTTCGGGCACAAGTTCACCAAGACCGAGGACGGCTATCAGATCCATGGCGTCGTGACGCACGTTATCGACGGCGAGGGTCGCTGGCGGGCCAACTTCCACGGGCTGAAGTTCGACCCGACGAGCCTCGTCGTCTTCGTGAACGCCCTGACCAACGTCAATACGCCCCACGGGCATCGCGAGCAGAGTCTCTGGGACAAAGTGCGCGCGCCGTTCTGACCCCGGCATCTCCAACGCTCGATCAAGCCGGATGGTAGCCGGGCGGGAGACGCAGAGCCCATGAAGTGCCGGCACGGTGCACCTTCGGAAGGGTTGTCACCGTTAGGAATCTGGAGGCGAGCCGCAGGTAACCGGTCCGATGCGTGGAAAGGCAGGAGGATCATGACGGAGAAGAGGGATACGGCCATCGTCACCGGCAGCAGCGGCTTCATTGGCCGGGCGATCGTGGCCCGGCTCGCCGAGCGCTACAATGTTGTCGGGCTCGATCTGCACGAGCCTGCAGAGCTGCCACCCTCCGCGACCTTCGAGCGGATCGACCTCACCTCCGACGACAGTGTCCACGAAGCGCTGGCGCGGGTACGCGAGCGCGCCGGCGCCCGGATCGCCTCGGTCATCCACCTCGCGGCGTACTTCAATCTCACGGGCGAGCCGGACCCAAAGTACGAGGCGATCACAGTGCGCGGCACCGAGCGGCTGCTGCGCGAGGTGCAATCCTTCGAGGTGGAGCAGTTCGTCTTCGCCAGCACCATGCTCGTGCACGCGGCGGGCGAACCCGGCGAGCAGATCGACGAGGAGCGGCCGCTCGACCCGAAGCTGCCTTATCGCGCCTCGAAGATCGAGACGGAGCGGCTGATCCACGAGCAGCGTGGCCGGATCCCGGTCGTCTATCTTCGTCCGGCCGGCGTCTATGACGACAGCTGCCATAACCCCTTCCTCGCCCGCCAGATCGCCCGCATCTACGAGCGTAACCCGAAGGGCCACGTCTATCCCGGAGACCTCCGAACGGGGCAGTCGTTTCTGCACCTCGACGATCTGGTGAACGCCGTCTCTCGGGCGGTCGAATGCCGGTCCCGGCTCCCGCCCGAGTTGCCACTCCTGCTCGGCGAACCGGACGTGACGGGCTACGGCGAGCTACAGAACGAGATCGGCCGGCTCACCCACGGCGAGGACTGGGAGACACGGGAGGTACCGAAGCCGCTCGCCAAGGCCGGGGCTTGGATCGAGGAGGACGTGCTCGGCGAGGATCCGTTCATCCGGTCCTGGATGGTCGACATCGCCGACGACCATTACGCCCTCGACATCACCCGCGCCCGGACCCTGCTCGGCTGGGAAACGAAGCACAATCTTCGTGCCGCATTGCCGAAGATGATCGGGGCGCTCAAGGACGATCCGGTCGGCTGGTACAAGGCGAACAAGCTGAATGCCGCCAAGGTGGTGGGCGGCGGCGGCGCCAAGGCGCCCGAGGAAGAGCATGGCGCCGGCCACGAGAAGCACATGCACGAGCACATGGACGCGATGGCGGCCATGCGGATGCGGATGCTCTGGGTGCATTTCGCGGTGATCGGGCTTGGTGCCTGGCTCCTGACCAGCCCCTTCCAGTTCGCGCTGTTCGATCCGGCCGCGGCGCAAGCCGTCCGCGATGTCACGCACGAGCGAAACCTGTGGGACCCGGCGCTGCGCAACACGCTCACCGGCTGGAGCGACATCATCAGTGGTCTGCTCCTGATGCTGTTCGGTGCGCTCGCTCTCAATCCCCGCTTCAAGTGGGCGCAGTGGGGCACGACCTGCATCGGCCTGTGGCTGCTGTTCGCGCCCTTGCTGTTCTGGACCCCGAGCGCCGCCGCCTACATGAATGATACGGCCGTGGGCGCGCTGGCGATCACCTTCTCCGTGCTCGTGCCGATGATGCCGGGCATGAGCCACGAAGGGATGATGGACGAGGGCATTGTACCGCCGGGCTGGAGCTACTCGCCTTCGAGCTGGCTGCAACGCGTGCCAATCATCACGCTGGGCTTCTTCGGCTTCCTGATCGCGCGCTATCTCGCCGCCTACCAGTTCGGCCATATCGACGCGGTGTGGGACCCGATCTTCCCGGGCCGGGAGACCCTGAACGGCACCGAGGACATTGTCACCTCGGACGTGTCGAAGGCGTTTCCGATCTCCGATGCGGGTCTCGGCGCGGTCGCCTACATGCTGGAGACGCTGATGGGCGCCATGGGCTCGGCCAAGCGCTGGCGCACCATGCCATGGATGGTGACCTTCTTCTTCATCCTCGTGGTCCCGCTCGGCGCCGTCAGCATCGGCTTCATCATCATTCAGCCGATCATGATCGGCACCTATTGCACGCTGTGCCTGGTCCAGGCGTTCGCCATGCTGGTCATGATCCCGCTGGCCATCGACGAGGTGGTCGCCATGGGCCAGTACATGGCCCGCAGCATGCGCGCCGGACGGCCATTCATCCGCACCTTCCTCCAGGGCGGCCCGGATGTGGACGATCGGCCGGATCGGAACCCCGATTTCGGCGCGTCGGTGCCGGCCCAGGCCCGTTCAGCCGTCCTGGGCGTCACCATGCCTTGGACGCTGGTCGCAAGCTGCGTGATTGGCGCCTGGCTAATGCTCTCCCGCCTGGTCTTCGACACGCACGGGCTGGTGGCCGACAGCGATCATCTGCTGGGTGCGATGATCATCACGGTCGCGGTCATCGCCATGGCCGAGGTCGTGCGGCCCCTGCGCTTCCTCAACGTGCTGTTTGGCATCTGGCTGATTGCGGCTCCGTGGCTGCTGGCCGACGGCCCGTCCGCGCAAGGCGCCTGGAACGATATCATCGCGGGCGCCGTCGTGATCGCCCTCAGCCTGCCGCGCGGCCGGCGCAGCGAGGAGCACTATGGCTCGTGGGATCGATATGTCGTCTGACGCGCAATCGAGGCTCGGCCCTACAGCCGGGCAACATGCCGGGCCGATATCGGAAGCGGATGTACGGCAGCCTCTCGCAACGCCCGCCAAGCAGGCATCGGGTTTCTGGCACGCCGTGCTGCGCCGCTATCTTGCTTTCGTCGCCGTCGCGAGCTTGGCCTGGGAGTTTCTGCACCTGCCGCTCTACACGATCTGGACGGAGGGCAACACGCAAGAGCTGATCTTCACCGCCGTGCATTGCGCCGGGGGCGACGTGCTGATCGCCGGCGCCGCTCTCGTCCTGGCATTGCTTTTGGTCGGGAATCCTGGCTGGCCGGCTCGGGGGTTTGGGCGAGTCGCGGCGCTCACAGTGGCCTTTGGCGTGGCCTATACGATCTTCAGCGAATGGCTGAATATCGTCGTGCGGGAAACTTGGGCCTATTCCGACCTGATGCCGGTCATTCCCGTCATCGATGCCGGCCTGTCGCCGATCGCCCAATGGGTTCTCATCCCAGTCGTCGGATTCTGGTGGGCGCGCCGGGTCGTCCTGCCGACGGACAGCCGGCAGAGGGTCCCGGCATGATCGGGTTGGGCGGCTCTCTGCGCCGTTTCGTCGACACGCGGAGGTGAATGTGGCGATGTTCGGCTTCCTCCTGAACTATCCCTGGGAGTTCCTGCAGGCGCCCCTCTATCAAGGAATGGCCGACGCTCCGCATTGGCAGGCCGTGAAGACCTGCACGCGCGCAGCATTGGGCGATGCAGTGATTCTTGTGGTGGCTTTCTGGGGAATCGCAGCAACGGCAGGGTCAAGGCGATGGGTTCTGAGACCGCGCCTCGGCCAAGTCACCGGCTTCGGCGGGATCGGGCTCGCGATCACCATGGTGGTCGAGCACTTGGCGACCGGCCCGTTGGATCAGTGGGACTACGCGGAGGCGATGCCGATGATTCCGCTTCTGGGCATCGGAGTCGCGCCGCTGCTCCAGTGGGTCCTTCTGCCGCCGCTCGCGGCGTGGTTCGTTCGGCGTCAATTGACATGAGTGGCCTAAAGGCGCCGCACATCGCTCGCAGGAGATCGGATTCAGTGTGACGTCTGATATTTCGAACCTAAGCATGCTCGCCGTCTTCGCCGCGGGGATCGTCTCCTTCCTCTCACCCTGTGTGCTCCCGCTGGTTCCGGGTTACCTGTCCTACATAACGGGCCAGTCGCTGAACGCCGGCGAAGCCCGGGAGGGCCTCCACGGCAAACTGGCGCCTCTGTGGCTCAGCATGTTTTTCGTTCTCGGCTTTTCTACGGTGTTCGTCGCCCTCGGAGCGAGCGCCACGGCGATTAGCCGATGGCTGCTGGCCTACAGATATGAGGCCAATATCCTTGGTGGCGCCATCGTCATGCTCTTTGGCCTTTTCACGACGGGTCTCGTGAACGTCGGCTGGTTACAGCGCGACCTGCGATTCCATCCCGACATGGCAGGCGGGCGTCCCATTCCGGCATACATCCTGGGCGTGGCGTTCGCCTTCGGCTGGACGCCCTGCATCGGGCCGATTCTGGGTGCCATCCTGACCGTCAGCGCCATGTCGTCGGCGGTCTCGAACGGCGTCGCCCTGCTTGGCGTGTACTCGCTCGGGCTCGGGCTTCCGTTCATAGTCTCGGCGCTCTTCACCGACCGGATACTCAGTCGTTTGAAGGCAATGCGACGCACCGGGCGGATCCTCCAGATCGGCGCGGGCGCAGTCATGGTGCTGATGGGGATCGCGATGATCACGGGAAAGCTGTCCGAATTCTCCTATTGGCTGCTCGACACCTTCCCAGGTCTGGCGCGCATCGGGTGACCAGCGGTGATCCCGTCGGAGCGGCGTACCAAGACAGTCGCCGATTTCGGGCCAGCTCATGGATACCGACAGGGGGTTCGGCTTCTGTCCGCGACGAGCGGCATGTCGCGATAGCATCAGCCGGAAGGAGGCGACCTCTCCTGCGCCGTCTTGCGTCCCAGGATAACTATCTGGTCTTGCGCCGCGTCGTTTACCTCACCCGAAATCCAAGCATCGGCGATCTCCTGCGTACTGCAGACGCGCCGAATGGTGATCACTGAGGCATCCCGGCGTTCAGCCTCCGTTAGCGGTCAGCCCTCTCAGATTCTCGCGCAGCTGCCGATCCACGGCGTCAGGCGGTTCGGACCAAAGCTGTGCCAATGTCTCGACTGCCCTCACTACGTCCCACGGCCAGGCTGCCCGCCCGTCGATCTGAGCGAAAGGCCCGTCCGACTCCGTAAGCACGCGTTCCCGCGGCATCTTCAGCACAAGCTGCCGTCCTTTGTCCCCTGAGAGCATCGCCGGGCCTACGCTGAACCAGCATCCCAAATCGACAGCGCGCGTGAGTTCCCGCTGAGTGCCTGAGAACCAATGCAGGACTGGCGTTCCTGCATCGGGATGAGCAGAGAGCCCATCGAGCACCGCTGTAGTGGCTCGACGGCTGTGCAGCGTCATGATCCGTCCGCCAGCCCGCTCGCACAGCTCGAGGATTCTGGTGAAAACACGTTGTTGGTCCGGCCAGTGGCGCCGATACTCGGGCACACCATCGAGGCCGATCTCTCCCACATAGCGAACCCGGGGCAGCAGCTCCTCGAACAGGGCGAGCTCCGCCTTGCGCTCGTGGGCGATCTGCGGGTGCAGCCCGAGCGCCGTCTGGATCCTCGGCGCGCCCTCCGTCAACGCCGCTGTCCCTGCCCAGGCGGACGGCGTGGTTGTGACCGAGAGGACGTAAAGATTCCGCGCGATGCACTCGCGCGCGGCCGCGTGCGGGTCGGGGTAAAGATCGAGATGCGCATGGAAGTCGATCACGTGACGCCATAAGCCTCGTGCAGAGTGTGAAGCTCCGCCATACCCCGTTTGAGCATGGCGAGCAGCGCCGCGCGATCTCCGATCAAAGGCGACGCCAGCGCGTGACCGAGCCATGTCTCGATACCATCGGCCCGGGCGGCCGCGAGGGCGATCGCGACGGAGCGGACGTCGTCAAAGCTCGAATGGTCTGCGTCGTTACGGCCTAGCGGCTCATAGACATAGTCGGTAGTATCCGGAATGCCTCCCCACGCGAGGAAGGCCGCTCGCCGCACTTGACAGGGCACGCAGCGTCCGCACTGACGATAGTTGAAGCGCTGGAAGCGGCCGCAGCTCGTGGACCGGACCGCCTCGGCCTTCAACAGCGTCTGGTCCGCGCACTCCCGTAGCATCTCGCCCTTGGTTTTGGCGCCATAGGGATTCGCGATCCCCACGCGCAAATCCGCAGCGTCGAGCACACGTTGCAGCCGCCCGAGGAACTCCGGGTGCGCCGTGCGCGTGCTCAGACTACCAAGACGGCCGCCGGTGAGCGGCGGATTGACCGCGATAAACCCATTCTCACACACGTAGAGGGGCACCCGATCGCCATCGTGGTAGCGCTGAAGCGCTGTCGCGGCGAGTACGCCAAAGGCGATGAAGATCAGCGATCGAGCCCGCTGAGAGGATTCCTGAGCCCCGGGCGAGCTCGCATTGTGGTTTAGCTGAAGATGACCAAGTCCGCCGCCGATGCGGGCGGCGAAGTCCACCTGCTTGTCGGCATCGCCGCGCACCGTCTGGCTAATCGCGAACGGCCTCCGGCCCGCGGCGGCGAGATCAATTGCGCCCACAAGACTGTCGAGCCCACCTGAGAGCAAGACCACGCAATCTTCCGGCGGCCGCACCGGATCGCGCGGTTGCGCAGTCTGCACGCCGCCTTCATGGAAGCGCAGCGTCCAACGATCCGTCGTCAGGAATGCCAGAGCCTCGGCAAGGGGCCTAGCCTGTCCCGCCCAGAACGGTGCGTCCGCTACCGCGATGTCGAGCTCGATCTCGCGGGTCCAACCGTCCGGGCTTTGGTCGCGGAGCGCCGCGAGGTCCGCTGTGACGACGCTGAGCGCGATGGACAGCAGATCCCAGGCCCTTGGAGCACATTCAAGGCGCCTGCGCTGGATCTCGTATCTCGCCGCATCACCCGCGCTTCCCTGGCCTTCCGACCGCGCCTGTCCGTAAAGGATTACCCGCAAGGCGCTGTCACTGCCGGGCAACCCAAAATCATCGGGGCCGCATACGAGCCTCATTCCGCATAGCCCTCGAAGATCTCGAAAGTTTCCTTCAGGGCGTCCCCGACGACTTGGCCGATGCGCCCGCTGGTCAGGGTGCGACCCGCGCCGCGAAGTTTGCGGAACGACGCCGCCACACTCTGTTTGATGAAGTCCCGCGCCTCCCTCAGCCGGGCCAACGCCGTGGCGGCGCTGGGCGCCTTCTCGATGATAGTTTTGCCAAGGTCGAGCTCAAACCGCCTGAACACGTCGATCGCGGTGAACCGCTCGATCGCGAAGGCGCGCTGATCCGGGTCTAAGTTCAGCAAGTCGGCATCCGGGAATCGGGTCAGCAGCTCAGAGAGTGCATCGCGGATCGACGCTCGCTCGGCTTCGGCATCCTGAGTGCCGTCGACCGGACGAACCACCTCGACGACCGCATCCATGACCTCCTGCGCCGTCCGTCCCGCCAGCAGAACCGGATCGAGCGGACTCCCGGGCGCGGCCGGCTGGCCAGCGGCCACGCTCGCGAGCGCGCCCCCAAGCGCTCCGGCCGTTGTTGCCGTGCCTCCAAACCGACGGGTCGCAGTCGCCGAGCCGCCATAGCCGGTCCGGACGTAGTGGCCGAGGCCGCGCCGCAGCTCGCGGCTGTCTCCTGACCGTGCGTAGTCGCCCAGCGCCCGGCGCGCACCAAGGAAGCGGGCTGGTGGGGCGAGCGGTGCCGGTACCGGCGCGCGCGGCGGTGCTTCCGGCGCTGGGGCCGCAGGCTCGTCAGGGGCTTTGCCTCCGCCCGACTCCGATTCCGGCGACCCTCCGGCGGGCGGGTCCGGCGTCCAAGACGGTACCATGGGGACCCCGCCACCCGGCCCCCCACTAGACTGCGACGTTCCCATTGTCCCTCTGCCTCTTGATAGCGTTCTTTACTGGCCTCGAGACTTGCTTGTTGTCCCAGATGTCGAACACACCCTTCGCCCACGGCTGGTCGCTGATCTTGGGGACGATATTCGCCTGGATTTGCGCGGCTGGGCGCTCCCCGAGGAAGGCCGCCAAGCGGGCGCCTTGTGGCGGATCGGCTTCCGCGACGACGAGGCACGCCTCAAGTACCGGGGGGACGCCCCATTCCTGCTCCTGCCGTGCCCTGTCGAGCAGCCGATCCATGATGACCGTCGTCTCGGCGCGGGGCACACGGACCAGCCGTTCCTTCAGGCTCGCCGCCATCTCAGGATGCTGGAGCAGCGCCGTCAGAAGCTCGGCCGCCTCCGACGACAGCCGGTCCTCTGGCGTGATCAGTGGCGCATGCTCCCGGCTCACGTAGAGCGCGCCGCGGAGATCGGTGTTGGCGAGCGCCGGGGGCAATGTCAGCCATTCCTTGAAGAAAGGATCGTCGAATGGAGCCGGCAGGTTCATATCCTGGCCGGCGGCTGCCTTTTCCTCCCATTCGGCCAGGAACGTCGGTTTGCCGGTCTCGCTTGCACTGACCTTCGCCATCAGCTCGGCAAACGCCTGCGATCTGCCGAGGCGCTCAAACAGCAGCAACTTGGCCAACACCGCCTCGTCGACGCCGACGCCCTGCGCATCCGAAATCGCCATTCGGATGGCCAGCGCGTTCAGAAAGCGCTTGATAAGCCGCGGATTGCCAACAATGCCCGACGCCGTCGTCATCATCGGCGCAAGCCGGTCTGCAGTATCGAAGCGGCCGATCAGTTCCGGGGGATATGCATCATGGAGGCTCTGGACAAAGGCCCGGTCCACCCGCTTGCCCTGCCAGGTCTGGCGGAGTTGAGCGCAGACGCCGGCCCGGATTTTCTCCTTCACGTCCTCCGCGAGGTCGCTGTTCTCCACGAACAGCAGCATCATGTACGCGCGAACTTCTTGTGTTCCGAGCGGCGGCACGCGGATCGGCATTTGGATGAGCTTGTCGAAATAGTTGGTGACGAGCAGATCGTCCGGCACGCCCTCAAAATGCCGCCGGACCGCATGCTTGATCATGTCGTTGTCGGCGGCGATCACGAAGGCGGTGTTCTTCAGGAACAGGAAGAGCCGGATCGCCTCGAGCGTCGAGATGGTGGTCTCTGGAAGGCAGCGATCGAGATCGTCGATCAGTACGACAAGCGTGACGCCAAGTTCCTCCAGCGTCTCCTCGAAGATGTCACGGAGTGCCTGGATCTCCTTGGGCGGGGACGTTTCCTCCTTCGGATTGAAGAGCCCTGTTGCCGTTTCGGCCATTTCGCCGGCCTTACCTTCGGCGTCCTCGACCAGCTTCGCGTTGACGCCTCCTGACAAGAAGCGGTGGCCGAGGCCCCATAGGTCGCCGATCAGTCCGGTCGGCGGCAGCCCCAACGACATCGCAACGGTTGAGCCGGCTACCAGCTTGGCCGCGCGAAGCCAATTGACCCGCTTCATCAGCGCCTTCGCCTTGTCAATCCCTTTCTCCCGCGCCTTCGCCTCCTCCTCGAGCTTCGTGGCGATGACGTCCATCAGCGCGGCGCGCGCGTCGTCATAACCCTGATAGAGCCAAGCGTTGAATTCGACGAAAACGAACTCGCGCTCTCCATCCTTACGCGGGCGCGCGGCCAGAGATGCCTGAGTCAGTTTGATCATCGACGACTTGCCAATGCCCCACGCGCCGGACACCCCGATTGAGATCGGGCGACCTCGGGCCTGGACGATGATCTCCGCCACCGTGTCCGCCACGCCGGAGAAGTTCAGAAAGTCCCGCTCAGTCTCGTTATCGGGCCACATGGTGGTTTACCTTCGCCCGGTGCGGCTCATGAGCCACTCCTGAACAGTAGAATTAAAGAACATTACGCGAGCTGCGCCCCCCCTCCTCAGTACCGGACCTGGCCCGCAACAGCGATGCCGCATCGGTGCCGATGCATTGAGCGAGCGTCTCCAGCGTGAGGTTCTTTGCATCGTCGGCGGTGGCGCAGCCTGCCTCAGACAGGGCGAGATACTGCCCGCGCGTCAGCGGCAACGAGATATCCGTCAGCGGTAGCGCAGCCGCCGGCAATCCGAACTCGAGCCGGTGCAGCAGCTCGTCCAGTCCCGCCAGGAACGCCGGCTGGTCCGGGAAAAGAGTCGAGAGAATCTGATGTGCGGATCGCAGATGGAAACGCGCACCGTCAGCAATACGGATGATGTCGCCATAGCCAATCGCGCCCTGGAACGGCGTGGTGGAGTAATGCCTTTCCAGCACATCGATGGGCGTGCCTTCAACCCAGTCGTGCAGCAGCGACGCCCGCTTGCATCGCGCCAAGAACTCGAACTCGTCGCGGCAGTAACGCTGCAGCCCATGCATCACGGCGTGGCCATAGCGCTGCGCCACCTCGCTCGCGCGAACGCTCTCCGAACGACCGCGCCTCATCACCGGCGTATAGATCGCGTCCATCTCGGCCAGGACCTGGACGAGGCCGAGCACGTGGAAGGGATCGGTCTGCGCCGCGTTCAGCTGCCGCATCAGTTCGATCAGGCGCAGGCTCGACTCGAACGACAGTGACGACGAACCGCAGGCCCGCCCAAGCAAGGTGAGGTGGATGAGATCCCCATCCTGCTCTGCGAGTCCCGCCTGCAACAGCCGCGTGACCAACGCCGACACATCGGTCTCCACGGACTTGATCCACTGGGGATTGGCGCGAGACGCCGTGAAACCACCGAAGGTGTTGACCAGGAGACCCGGAATCTCGTTGCCGCGCAAGCCACGCACTTGGCTCAGCAGTCGTAGCGTCCAGGTCGGAAGATCGCGCTGCTGGAACGAGGAGGTGACATCCTCAGGTGTTCCCAGCACGTATTTCTGGAACAGCTGAGCGCGCTCGATCGGCGTGTCGGCAAGAATGATCGCCTTGCCGATTTCATTGTAGCCCAGCCGGCCGGCCCGGCCGGCCATGTTCTTGTATTCCGCGATTGTGAACGGGCGGCCGTCTTCGCCGACGAACTCGTTCTCCGCGAGGACTACGGTGGAGGCCGGCGTGTTGATGCCGGCGGCAAGGGTCGTGGTGGCGGCCAGGACATGAATGCCGCCGTCAGGACTGCGATACCCCCTCTCGATGGCTTCGCGCTCGGCGCGCAGCAAATTGGTGTTGTGGAAGGCCGTGCCGCCGAGCAGACACTCGCGTAAGACCTGCGAGGCGCCCGTCAAATCCTGCGTCGGCAAGACTTCCTGGACTGCCGTGGCGGGAGGGAGGCCGAGCTCCTTGGACAGGTAACGGGCGCAGCCCTGAGCCGAACCCCGCATGTTGCGGAAGACGAGCAGCTTCTCTCCCTTGGCGACCAACTGCTTCGCCAATGGGACGATCACATCCTGCGAACTCGGCTTGTCGCGGCGCTGGACGACCTGGTGCGGTGGCAGCAAGGCCTCGGTCTTCGTCGTCCCGTCCACGTCGACGAACTGGAATGTGCCGCATCGATCGAGCACGCCCTCGATCAGCGGCACTGGCCGCTCGCGCGACGTGAGCAATGGGAGATCGAGCCAGCGATCGAAGCTGTTGAGGTTTCCGATCACCGCCGACAGGACCACGAGCTGGGGCTGGATTCCACGCTGTCGCGCCCTCAGCAACAACGCGAAGATGAGCTCGACAGTGATGCCGCGATTGGGGTCGGTGATGAACTGCCCCTCGTCGAGAACCACCAGACCGAGCTGATTGAGCAGGCGCGGCGATCCCAGCGCCAGATTGAGGAAGGTCTCGTAGGTGAAGAAGCCGAGATCGTAGCGGCCGCTCAGCACGGGACCGACGCCGTCGGCCGCGTCGCCGCTGCACCGCACAACGCGCAAGCCAGCCGGACCGTAGCGCTGGCTGAAGTCCTCGAACTTCTCATTGACCAGCGCCCGGTACGGCAGGAGGAATGCCGCCTTCTTTCCGGCAGTCACCGCCTGGATCGCGGCCAGTTCGCCGATCAGCGTCTTGCCAGAGCTGGTCGGCGCCACGACAAGCAACGACTTGCCGTCGAGCACCCCGTGCTCGTTAACCGCCTTGAGCTGCAGGGCGTTGAGCCCGTGCGGAAAGTCCGCCGTCCACTGGTCGACGATCTCGGACGGGAAGCCGTGCTCGGCGAACTCCGCGAACGAGCCCGACATCTGCGGGACGGAGACGGCGGGAAACGCTGCGACGAAATTGTCGCCGCGTTTCAGGACCGGGAAGATCAGGCCTCCCTGCACGTTACCCAGGAAGACGGGCGTCTGCGTCACGCCGATGCGTTCGGCTTCCACACGGGCCAGCCGGATGATCTCGCCGGCGACCTCGGGAAAGCTCACCGACTCCCCGTCCGCCTTGCTCAACGCCTCGATGGTCGCATAAGTGAGCAGTCCATGACCGGTCCCCGGCTGCTCCCAAGCGGCTTCGCTGGTGGCGCAGGCCGCGAGCAGAATGCGCCCTTCGCCATAGACGCCGGCGAGCGCGAAGGCATTGCGCGGGCGCGCCACCGTCTCGAAGACTCGCGCCGGCGCCTGCCCGCTGAAGCAGCAGTCGAGAATGCACAGCACCGCCCGAGCCTTGGTGCTCTTGAACGCATCGGCCAGAGCCGCCATCGACAGCGCGGTGCCCGAGAGATCCGTCCCATCGGTGTCGAACAGCACCAGGCTCCCATCCGGCGAGCCATGGCCCGCGAAGCTGATGACGATCACATCCTCCTCTTGCGCGACCTCCAACGTGCCCAGAATGGCCTCGGAGACGGCAGCGTAGGTGGCGCCCTCATCGACCAGCAGCCGGGCGGCCAGCCCGTCCATGGTGTCGGTGAACAACGCCCACAGTGCCGTGGCGTCGCGCCGCGCGCCGCTCAGCTCCGGGATGGCGGGGTCCCGGTGTTTGTTGATGCCGACGAAAATAGCCTTCAGAGCCACGCCGCCTCCTAACCGATCCGGGCCAGGAGCTGCTCGACCACGTCGCTCGCTTCGCGTTGCCGCAGCAGCCGCGCCTCACGCTGATCGGGCTCGTCGCCGTCGCCGAGTTCGAAGCGGGCCACCGCGACCGGACCGTCCTTGCGGTAGCCCTCGATCTTATCGTCCTGCGCGAAGCGATTGCGGAGGATCGCCAGGGACTCCCGGATGACTGCGCCGTGCGTTCCCTCGCGAGCCTCGCGGACCGCCTTCGCGGCAAAGTCGAGACCTCCGGGCGCATGCTCGATGCAGTAGATCAGGTCGTGCGCGTCCTTGCGTTCGAAGCGCTGATCGAAGGCGAATGCCTTCAAGCAGGTGAAGCTCACCAGATCGGCGTGCTTGACCTGCTCGGTGGCGATGCCGGCGCCGCCCAGGAGCTCGGCCTGAATCTCCGTGACCTGGTGCAGATCGAAGACGATGGACGAGTGCGGGATGTTGAGCGCGGAGATCGTGCCGTCCGTGGGAAGCGGCTGAACCTTGCCGCCGGCGACCTCCGGCGCGTCGGCCAGCAGCTCGAGCACCATCAGCGCGCCGTGCTCGGTGCGGGTCTGCCAGCGCCAGGAGAGCTTCTGGCCCTTGTCGTTCGTAGCCCGCTCGAACCCCATCTTTCGCAGGTTGTCCTCGAGCGTGTGATACGCCTCCGTGTCCGCCAGGATCTGCAGGTCGATGACGATGTCGACGTCGAGGGTGCCGGCGTGCGGCGGCACCACCGGTGGCCTGGCCGCCACCAGATATCTCGGGGTCAGGCCGCCGACCAGAAAGACGGACTCCTTCCAGGGCCCCAATCCGCGCAGCAGGGTCACGAGGATGCGCTCGCAATCGACTGTGTTCTGATCGGCGTAGCCGTCGAAGGTCGCGGGCTTCGCCATTAGAAACCGATCCTCTCTCGGCGCAGGTGCTCCGCCATTTCCTTGGCGCGACCTTCACTGCGTGCCAGGTCGAGATAGACCTGGATGGGGCTCGCTAGCCAAACCCCGTCCACCTGCTCGCGAAACAGCAACTCGCCGGATGACTTGACCTCGATGACCGCCAGGTTCGCGCCATCGTTGACGATGCGGGCATCGAGTTCGCCGAGGGCCTGATCTGCGGCCGGACCGGTCAGCAGCCGGCAGCGCACCTGGGAGACATTCGATAGAAGGGGTGCGTAGCGTTGCCCCGCTGCCTCGTGGGTGATCGCGTATTCCACGTCATGGACCGCACAGACCTCGGCGATCTTCTGGACCAGCCCCTCCGCGCGCACCGAGGGCACAAAGTAGCGCCGCATCGCGGGCGCTCGCATCACGGCCAGGTGCTTGACCCAGGCATCCAGCAAGGCCGCGGGTTCTCGCAGATGGCGCTCCTTGCTTGGACCTTGGCCACGCGACACCACCCAGTCGAATCTCTCTAGCTCCGTCAGCACCTGCGAAGCGGTCGCGGGCGAGACCCGCGCCTGCTCGGCAATTTTTTTGACCCCGAACCATTCGCCATGGCGGATCAGGAGCACATGCAGCATCTGCGCCCGGCGTCCCGAGAACAGCGACCGTATGGTTTTCGATAGAGTCTTGGGGGGCGGCCTGTCGATGTAGAGATAGATACCCTCGGCGGGGAGAAACAGGCTGCCGCCGCTGTCATAGTAGCCCACCCGTTCGCCCCTCAGCAGTTCCTTGGCTCCGGGAGAAATCGATTCGGCAACCAGGAGAGAGGCCGTTTGCTTTCCTTCCGGCGCTTTCGGCCATCTGCGAGCGAATTCCTTGAGCTGCCACAGAGTCTGCCGGACGTCACGGGGATAGAGGGCCTTCTTCACCTCGATCAGCAGGGTGACGGCCTTGCCCGCCACCCAAAGATCGATCTGGGCGTCATATCCCCTGTCTGGGCCGGGGGCGGAACCGGCCGGGGGGCTAGCCTCCAGGTCGGCCCGCACTTCCGGCAAACCCCGAAGGGTTTCCAGGAACTGGTCGACCAGCTGGCGCTCTGTTCCCTCAATGTGCATCAGGGCTCACTTTTTTGCTGCGCAGTGAATATCACCAAATTCCCGGACATTCAAGGAAAAGCACATATTTACTGTACAGTGAAATTACATCCTGACTCAGGTGGCGAGCTGATCAGTGAGCGGCTCTCAGAACCACGCTATCCAGCACGAGCGGATCAGCCCACCCACAGCCCAAGGCATCATCGCCGAGAGCTTACTGGCAAGGCAGAACAATGTGCTGATAGGCTCGGGTAAAAAAGAAAGACCCCACAAGCGGTTAAGCTTCTGGGGCCTTGGTCAGATCTGGATTTCGAGGGAGTTATAACAGAAGTGGTTGCGGGGACCGGCGTCGATCAGAACTTGCGATCGGCGCCGGTAAAGATGGTTGCGGGAGGGCGCAACCATCTTTACTTGCGTTCGGGTGGTGGCCGACCTTTGCCTGTCGGCGCCCCATCTAACGCGGGGGTAGCGGCTCCCGAAAGGTACGGCTTTCTTTCAGCCTTATTCCGAGCAGCAGCGTAGGAAACCAACGCACCTTTGCCAAGGTCGAGGTCGAGGCAGACAAGCCTCCCCATTGAGAGCCCACTTTTCAGGTGCACGGATATTAGAATTTACCCAACGCGCGAATACGGATAGGCGTTCTTAATGTAGGTATTTAGAAATTGCCCTTTAGACGGGGCGGCCATGAGTTGCTCATACAGTCCGGCGGATACATTGAAATATTGGTATATCGAGCCATTTGTGAACTCGACCTCCAGTGTTTCACTGTCGGGATCGTAGCCTATAGATGCAATATTGCTTGAGGCGACGGGGTCTCGAATCATAGGTTTTCCTACTGTTCATCTTCGTTGATGGGGGTCCGCGTAATCGCAATATCTCGCACAACGGCTGTGGTTCGTTGTGCTCGCCACGACGCCACCATGCGATCATAGCCTTCTGCCACGCGGCGGGTCCGCCAGGCTGCGCTGACTTCGGGATCTGAACTGCGAGGCAAGCGATCCGCGGGGGGAAGCGACACGCGGCAGCGCACGGGTAGTCGTGCGGCTTCACCAGAGATGATTGTCTCACCCGTCCGCAGCACTGGCAGAAGATCCATGAGGCCCGATAGATTATCGGGAAGTGCGCCCTTCACGCGCCCGCGATCCGCTGGGTTGGATAGCCGCAGCGCTATGAGCGTGCCACACTGAGAGAGGATGGTCTCATCGATCTCAGACGGACGTTGAGAGACCAGCATGGCACCAACCCCGTACTTGCGACCTTCCTTCGCGATGCGTTTCACAACGTCCGCGGCGACATCGCCGCTATCGGGGCTGACGTACCGGTGGGCTTCTTCCATCACAACAAGCAGAGGCCGCAGTACGCCTCCCTCGGTCTTCTCCCGGCTCCAATAGAGCGCTTCGTAGACAACACGGAGTATAGAGCCAATCAGCCGAACCAAGACGCTGCTAGGCACGCCGGAGAGATCGAGGATTGTGATTGGACGGTCGTGGCCAAGCCAGCCGCCCAGTAGTGTATCAAGGTCCTGAGCCGTCTGTCCGGCGAGGTCGGGATCCCAGGGACCGGGATGAAGGATAAAATCGTACCGTCGATCTAGAAGACGAGAGCGCAGCAAATTGAGCGGTCGGCGGATGCCTTTGGCGGCCTGATTGAGGAATGGCCCAGCCGCACCCATCGCGTGCGGTGTATAACGAGGAGCAGTTAAGGTCGCTGGGTCGCCCGCAGCCTCGAGGGCAGGCTGGTCACGCTGCGGCCCGGTGAATGTGGCTGTCTCAAAGTCGATCAAATCATACCAGAGCTTCTTCAGCGAAAACGGGACGGGACTGTCAACCGTGAGGGATTGAGGGTCGAGACCCGGAAGCGCACCAGCGCCGAGCCGGTTTTCCTTCAACTCCTGGATCTTATCAGTAAATGCCATCAGATGATTGTCGCTGAGTTCGCCAGCGATAAAATCAAGTAGCTCTCCGGCCTCCAACGCCCAGTACGGAACGAACAGAGGCTCTTCGTCGGGGGACGGCGTAGCACTGAAGGTTTTGGCGAGATCTCCAAGTGCCGTAGAGTATTCCCCATGCACATCCAATAGAAGGATCCGCGCTCCGCTAGCGGCTACACTTTCGGAGGTGCGGACTACTGAACGAAGTATGCTCGCGACGGTGGTTGACTTACCTGATCCCGTCGAACCGACGATGGCACTGTGCCGAGTGACAAGCGCATCGAGTGACAAACGCACGATGATATTTTCGGCGCTCGAGAGCGTCCCAATTTCGACCTGATCTTCCTCTGCGCCGCCGTATATGCGGCGAAGATCCTTCTGGGTGACTAAGTGGACCGCATCGTCGACATTGGGATGTTGACTGAGACCACGCTCAAAGTACTCGCCGGTCGCCTCGCCTGCCAACTCCACGCGCATCCAGCGTCCGGTATCTTGGCCATCCATCTCTGCAACGGCAACGGGTTCAGGCGCAGCGGCGGCCCCAATCTCGGCGACGACACCGTAAAGATCCTGATACCCGAGAGGGATACGGACGAAACTGCCGACCTGGCCGACGCGGTAGGTATGGCCGTCGATCATAGCCAGACCGGACGATAGTGACTCGGCTAGCCTTACCGTGATGGTGGATCCTGAAACCGCGCTCACACGCCCGAGATAAGTCGGATCAGTCGCAGTCATGCCGACACCGCAGCCGGTTCGGTGGCATCGATCGGAACACCTGCGTCCGTAGGGCGAGCGAGGTCGGGCGAATAGGAGAGCGCACAGAAGCGGCAGAAGCTCGCAAAGTCGCCCAAGAGGAAGGCGTCGCCGCCGCCGCGCTTGCCCCAGAAGCTTGAACGAATTTCCCCCCAGTTCTTGGGCAAGTCACCCAAGCGCCACTGACCAGGAATACCGCCGATTACAGCGGCATCGCTGGCGTAAACTGAAAGGTTCGGATGTTCGAAGGCAAGCTTCCGGGCAGGCTCCTCTTCCGCAAGAGTTTGGAATTGCAAGGCGATGACTGCTGCGTTGGCATTCATGGCGAGCGCCTCGCCTAGCACCGCGCAGATGTGCGCATCACGGAACGAAAAGCCAGTGGCCAGAAGCACTGTGTCAGGCGTCAGCAGAAACCGCTTCAATCGCTCGAACAGCGCAGCATAAGGCTGCTTCTGAGTCAGATCGTACTTGAGGTGGTCGGGGTAGACGAGTTCGGTGCAATCCGTGCCGCCGCAGCGGACAACTGTCCCGCTGTCACTTTTCCAACCCAGTGATCCATGAAGTTTCCAAACGCGCGACCAGCGCGGGGGCAAATCGTTGCCCGCCACCGTTACCGGATCAAAGAAGGGTGCATGCCCGCCTGAAAAACCATCGAAATACGGTGCTTTTGCCTGTTCGAATGCGGATTCTATTAGCAGGTCGTAGTTCGTGGTGAATATCTCGACCGGATGTGCTCGCTGTGTCCCGCTTACCCACGAGACTAGCTCGTGATATGGGGTTCGCCCTTCAGGTAGCTTCGCACCGACAATCTCGCCAATCGCGTCGCAGATCGCTTTTCCCAGCGCGGCATAGCCGGGGCCGTCAAGGCCATGCATTGGCGTGTCACCGAGCGCAGTCTGGAGAAGACGAATCTTGGACAATATGGTCTCGATATTGCCGCCATCGGGCAGGGATGCACGGATTGCAGCCGCCGCGGCACCTTCCGTTCCGGTCAGCTTCAGCAATGCCTGATCAGTCAAAACGTTTACGCCCGGGATCAACGCCTGACCATTTGGGTCAAGCTTGCCAGTCGCGTCCACCCGCACGGAAAGAGGGCCGCCAGCACCGATCAGGACGCCAATACGTTTACGTCCCTGCGATAGGATCTGCCGAAGATCGGCCATAAAACGATCTGGATTATGTACTGTGTCCAAAACGCCCCCCTTCTGGCTATGCCCCGAATATCACGGTTATCAGGAATGAATTCTATGCGGGAGTATTCGCTGTGTTGAGATCGTCGTGCGAGTCATTTTGGCAGCGGCTCCGCATGTACTGACAGCTGCGGTCCTCAGTCGTGACGGGCGATCGATCCAAGTAAGGTACGACATGGGTCAGGCACCCTCGCTCTCAGTCGGTATCATTGGCAGGACGGAAATGACGGCGCCAGAGGTCATCAACACGATCAGTCCGCGCTCCGCATTTGTAATGTCGAGATAGCTACGGACTTGAGCCTGATAGTGATTGAGTGTCTGAGCGTCGGGGTTCACGTCGCTCTTCCAATCGACTACCACGATGGGCCGTCCATCCTCGCCAACAGTCAGGGCGTCTGCGATCCCGGCCGTCGCGGTTTCTACGCCGTCGGTCGCGTGTGCGGCATAGACAGGAAATTCGGGGAAAAGACCCGGCCGTAGGGCCGCGACATCCGGCAGAGCTAAGGTCCGGGCGACACAGGCCGCTAGTTCCTCGGGCGACAGCCCCGTCGCTGGGTCGGCGACAGGCGTCTGGCCGAGAGCGTGGATGAGGTCGGCCGCCCGTTCGGTCAGGGCGGCTTCCGCCTCTGGAGTTTCGCCGGTCAGCACCTCTTCCATGAGTTTGTGGAGGATCAAGCCGCGTTCGCGGCCGCCCTGCACGGGAGCGGCGGCTTCCAGTTCGGGAAGCTGGTCGTCGGTCGCTCCCGTCCAGAGCGCGGCTTCTTCTTCCCGCAGCACGGTTCCGGCGGAGTTTTCATCGCGGCTGGGCGCAAGCCAAGTCAGCCGCGTCTGCGCGGCGGCGATGGCTTCGGCTTCAGCAGCGAAGCTCGCGCGCGTCTGGGTGTTGCCCGCGCCCGCTCCTGCGGCCGTGAGGTCGGCAGGCAGATGGGAGAGGTCCAGTCCGGGCAGGTCGGCGAGCGACAGATCGACGAGACCGATCCAGGCCGATTTCGACGGTGTGGCGTCGAGCCGGGGCAAGACGAGGAGTTCGCGGGCGCGGGTGGCCGCGACATACCAGAGCCGGATGCGTTCGCGGTCCAGCTCCTCCTTTTCCGCCTGGCGCGCGATTTCGTAGCCCTCGGGCACGACGCCCAGGACCGGGCAATAGAAGGTCTCGGTCTGGCGGTCGATCACGGCGCTGTCGGGCGCCATGACGCCGGTCATGGTGTTGACCGGAATGACGATCGGCCATTCCAACCCCTTGGCCGCGTGCATGGTGAAGAGCGCGACCGCTTCCTCCTGGGCGTCGGGCCGTCCCTCGACGGCGCGGGCCTCGTCGGACCACGCTGCGGTCATGGCCTCGGCGAAGGCGCGCAGGCCGCGCACGGCATAGCCTGTCGACAGGCTGAGATAGAGATCGACATTGGCGAGCGCGCGTTCGGCTTGGCCGCGATGGCGCTCAAGGAGGAGTGGGCGGACGCGCATCACGTCGACAGCCTGCGAGAGCAGTTCGTGCGGTGTCGTGCTGTTGCCGCGCCGGGAGAGCGATTGCAGCCGCTCGATGACGTCGCGCGCGAGCGGGTGCGCGATGACGGCAGGGTCGATGCTGAGATCCAGGCGCGGAATCCGATTTGGCTGTTCCCCCGAGCGCGGAAGCCCCCAGATGATGTCCAGCAGCTCTTCCTCAGTGAGACCGACCAGAGGCCCGCGCAGCAGTGCGCCGAGCGCCAGGGTATCGCGGCGATCGGCCAGAACGCGGGTCAGCGCGATCAGGTCCTGGATTTCCTGGCGGCGGAACAGTCCCTTGCCGGCTTGGGTGGCCACAGGGATGCCGCGGCGCTCCAGGGCTTCCTCATAGCGCCACAGCTCGGCGCCGGTTGGCGCCAGCAAGGCGATGTCGCCCGGCTGGCAGGGGCGCTCCGCGCCGCTGCGACGGTCGATGATGGGGTGGCTTTCGATCAGCCGGGCGCACAGCTCAGCGATGGCGTCGGCTTCGGCGTCGCGCTGCTGTTCGGCGCTGGCCTTGCCGTTTTCATCGGCCACGGCGATGTCGAGGGCCGCCACGCAAAGGCCGCTCCGATCGTCATGGAACGGGTCGAGAGCGGTGAAGCCCGGCTGGCCATCGGCCGAGAGCACGGCCTCGAAGCGCTCGTTGACGAAGGTGAGGATCGAGGCGCAGGAGCGGAAGTTCGTGGAGATCGACAGGAGGCTGTCGGGGTCCTGGGCGCGGAAGGCGTCGCGCGCCTGCACATAGGCGCCGACATCGGCGCCCCGGAAGCGATAGATCGCCTGCTTGGGGTCGCCGACCAGGAAGAGCGCGCCTGGCCGGATTTGGAACCGGGTCCAGTCGGCATCGCCATCGACCGGCTCGCCGCACAACCGCCAGAAGATTTCGGTTTGCAGGGGATCGGTGTCCTGGAACTCGTCGACGAGGACATGGGCGAAACGCTGTCCCAGAGCACGGCGCACGGCATCGTGGTCGCGCAGCAAATCGCGCGCGGCGAAAATCAGATCGTCGAAATCGAGCTGGGCGCTGGCGCGCTTGTGCTCGCGATAGCGTTGCAGGATCGGGCGCGCTTCGTCGATCAGCGCCGCCAGGGCATGGCCGGCGGCGGCCTGCGCCAGTTCGACCCAGGCGTCGCAGCAGGCTGTATAGTGGGTCTCGGCGGCGTCGTTCAGTCGGTCGCCGTCAGCTTTGGAGAGACCAGCCCGCTTGGCCGCGGCGGCCCATTTGCCCTTCTTGCGATAGGAGGCGAAAGCGCCGGCCTTGGTGCAAAGGTCCGGGTGAGGCCGCGAGGTCAGGAGGCGGACGAGGCCCGCAGGCGTCGCGGGATCGGGACTGTTCGCCACGGCGGTCGCCATTTCGGCCAGCCGCTCGACGATCATCACCGTTTCCGGCTCGGCCGCCACCACACCATCCATGAAGCCCGCGAAATCCGCGGCGGCCTGCCGGAACGCCGTCAGGTGGCCGTCAAGCGGGGAGACGGGCGGGGCCGCGAGCGTGGGGCGGCGGCGGAAATTCTCGGCGATCTTATGGATGAGCGCCACGGTCTCGCCGGGGCTGTGTAGCACCATCTCGGCCAGGATGCCGCCGTGGCCGCCGGACAGGCGTTCGCGCAGCCAGCCATCGACAATCTCAAGGAAGGTGAGGTCAGCCTGGTTGCGATCCATGACGCCGGCGCCGGGATCGATGTCGGCCTCCGCCGGATAGGGTTTAATGAGGCGCTGGCAGAAGCCGTGGATGGTCGAGCAGGTGATTTCGTCGATCGCAGCGCTCGCGGTGGCGAGATTGTCCCGGTGGGCCTGGGTCAGCCCATCGGACAGCGCCACGCGCAGTTCGGTCGCGATCCTGCCGGCCGAGAGGTCGGCGACGAACTCGCGGACACGCGACAGCAGCTCACTCGCGGCGAGTTCGGTGAAGGTCACGGCGGCGATGGAACGCGGCGCGACGCCTTCGGCCAGCAGGGCGGCGATGCGGCCGGCCATGACGGCGGTCTTGCCTGAGCCCGCGCCGGCTTCGACCAGGATCGAGCGATCATGGAGGCTGATCGCATCCCGGCGCGCGCCGTCGTCCTTCAGCACCTTGGACACGCTGCTCATCAGGCCGCCTCCCAGATCTGAGCGAGTTCGCCAAGCCGCTCTGTCGCGGCCGGCATCTTGCGTTTGCAATAGGTGGCGCTGGCGTTGGCCGGCAGGGCGAAGGCGAGGTCGTCGTAATCGCCACCGGTATCCGGGCCAGGCAGAGCTGCGCCGCTGGCGAAACTCGCCCTTGCCGCGCGCAGATAGCCTGTGATCTCTGCCAGCACGGCCTCGGGATCGTCGAGCTGAAGATCGACGGGCTCGCGCGGGTAGAGCAGCGAGGCGCTGATGGCGACATCGTCGCCGAGGAGTGCCTTTACCGCGAAAGCATAGAGGCAGCGCTGAAGCTCTCGTCCGCCATTGAGGCGGATGTCGCCGCGCGGCGGCCGTCCGGTCTTGTAGTCGCGCACCAGCGCGCGCTTGCCATCACCCGAGATGTCGAGCCGGTCGATATAACCGGCGATGTTGAAGCCCGTGTCGGGGATCGTGACCGGCGTGGTCGTATCCCAAGGCGTTTCCGCGTGTGATTTCGGTTCCGAGCCGCCGAAGGGCACCTCACCGTAGGAGCGTGCGCCCGGCAGGACATCATCGCCATAGGACAGGGCGCGGCCCGCCATCACGCGAGCGTCGTCGAGGGTGCGCCCCCAGATGACGGCCGGCGGAACCGGGCGCTCGCTCTCCCAATCGGCGGCGACGGCCTGAGCCGCCTGCGTCACCGCCGCGTCAATGGTTCCCGCGTCGGCGGAGGCAAGGCCTCCTCCGGTTTCGAGGGCGCGCAAGGCGCGATCGAGAACCATGTGGACGAGATCGCCGATCCCGAGCGCATCGAGCACGAGCGGTTCGGCGCTGCTCTGCGGTTCGCGCCATCCGAAGGCATAGACCCACACGAAGCTGAGTGGATTGCGCAGCAGGCGGCGCAGCGAGCTGGCCGATTGGGTCCGGCCGAGGATGGCGAGAACGAGCGGATGATCCGCCCGCACGAGCCCGTCATGGGGGGTGATCTCCGTCTGCCGCCAGTCGCGCCAGCAGCTCTGCGCACCGACCGCTTGCGGATCGGCGGCGAACTCCTGGGGCCGGGCCATGAGGCGGTCGGTTTCGCTGAAGGCGTGCGCTGGCGTCGCATTGCGGCGCAGATAGGTTTCGTCGCCACGTCCGGCGAGCAGGGGGCTGCGACCCAGCAGACGCCCGTCGCTGTCGCGCCGGGCGCGAGAGAGAACGACGGTATCGGCCGTCGTGGCGAGGATCGTCTCGAAATCGCGGCGGTCGGCGAGATTGACCGGCAGCGGATCGAGCACCGGGGTCGGGATGATATGCTCCGGGATCAGGCGGTCCTCGGCGATCTCGCGCGGCCAGCGCGAGGAATTGAGGCCGAGGAGCCGCACGAAGCGGCGGGGCGACGCGGCGAGCGCGCTGGCGGGCATCCAGGCGACGCAGACGCACGCTTCCAGCCCGTCGTCCTGCTTCAGGAGTTCCAGCGTCGCGTCGATCGAGGCGGCGGGTCCGGCGAGCAGAGCCTTGCGCCAGATCGCGAGCGCGCGGCCCTTGAGGAAGGCTTCTCCGATCTCACCGGCGGCGTCCGGTCCTTTGGCCAGAGTCTCAACCGCAGTAAACAGCGCCGGAGCATGGTCGGCGCCATCGGGCCAGTCCTCCGGCGTCAATCGGGTGAGCAGGCGATTCCATGCCCCCGGCGTCGAGAGCGGCGCATCGGTCGGCAGGACCCGCAGCCAGCCTTCGGGCAAGGTCTCGAATGGCCCGCTGTCCCGGCAGAGCGCCGCGAGGCGCCGCAGCCGGGATTGCGACAGACCGCGCACCACGATGTCGGCCAGAGCCGCGGCCGCCTGGCCCTCGCGGGTGGTGACGGTGCGGACGCCGTGGACGAAGTGCAGGTCGATGTTGGCGTCGGCGCGCAGGGCCAGGAAATGATCGTCATAGTCGGCGGGCGATGCGGTCGCGATGGCGATCTCCGAGGGCGAGACGCCAGTTGCGAGCAGACTACGCGCCCAGCGCATCGCCTCAATGGCCTCGTGATAGGCGGTCGCCGCGCTGACGGCGCTGATCCCAGGCGTTTGCGCCGGTTCGCGCGTGATCCTGACGCCCGTGCCGTCCAGCCATGCCGGAACGCTCCTCGGGCCGGCCGTCCACTGCACCGGGATATGGGCGGTGAGGGCCTGGAGCAGCGGCCGCCAGCAGGGCGAGAGTTCGGTAAGGCCGACGATCTCCATGGGGCCGAGGACCGCCGGCGCATGAGCAATGCGGGCGGTCGCGGCTGCAACGATGTCGAGAGGCCGCATCATGCCGGGCGGAAGCTGGTCGAGGACGGCTGCTTCGAGCCGCGCGATAGCGTCGAGACGCGAATGATCCGCCGCGCGTGCGGCAATATCGATGCCCCCGCGCCAGGCTTTGTGGAGCGTGTCGGCTGCCGCGTCGATCATGCCGGGAAGAGCCTTGATGCTCTCCAGCTCACCCATCGGCGTGGCGGGCAAGGCCGCCTGGATGGAAGCGCGCAGGCTCTCGTCGTCGATGGGACGGGCGAAGCCACCCGCCAGCCGGACGGCGGCCTGCTCGAACGACATGATCTGGAGGCCGTGGCGACCGTCACGGCCCGCCGCCAGACGGCTCTCCCGCATGGCGAGGCGACCGTGAACGACCAGGGTGGATCGATGCGCGATGGTCATGACCGATCTCCTTCTTGTGGCTAGTTCGTTCTCGGCCGCCGGGACAGTGCCGGTGCGGCAGCAGTTTTCACCGCGTCACCACTGTTGGAGATACTCAATACCTCTGCAGCGGCGCCGGCCGCCCGCCTGTCTGTGACTTCGCACTTCGAACCGAATCGCAGCATGTCTTGCCTCGCCCCACGCCCGTTCGCCATTGACGGGCATCCCATATGGAAATAATAATTACACGGGTCGTGTCGATATGTCCATATAGTTTCTATTCCCATCGACGCCCGGAGGTAGACGGCGATGTCAGAAGGCGAGACGGTGCTGAAATGGGGTGTCGAGCGGCGACTCGAATTTATCGAGTTCCGTCTTTACTGGGAGGGCGGCGTAAATCGATCAGATATTGTCGAAGCTTTCGACGTGTCTGTGCCCCAGGCATCGAAGGATTTGACGCTGTATCAAGAGCGGGCTCCACACAATGCTGTCTATGACAAGAGCGCGAAACGCTATGTTGCGAGCAGCGAGTTTCGGCCCTGCTTTCTGAAACCAGATGCCGGACAATATCTTAACCAGCTCCGATCCGTAGCCGAAGGCATTTTGGCGCCATCTGAATCCTGGATTGCTCATTTGCCCCCATATTCCGGAACGCCTGTGGTCGGCCGCAGCGTCGATAACGACACGTTGCGGACGGTGCTTGCTGCGATCCGCCGATACGAGATGATCGAGGTGAAGTACCAATCACTTTCGAGCCTGCAGCCCCGCTGGCGGTGGATCGCGCCCCACGCCATCGCCTTCGACGGGTTCCGCTGGCACAGCCGGGCATTCTGCCAGACCGACGCGTGCTTCAAGGACTTCCTGCTTTCCCGAATGCTCGAAATCCGCGGGTCGCGCGGGAGCGAAGCGTCGGCCGACGATGATGACGACTGGCACTCCGAGGTCACGCTGGAAATCGGCCCTCACCCCGACCTCTCGGAGACGCAGACGAAGGTCATCGCACTGGATTACGGGATGCGTGGCGGCAAGGCGAAGATCAAGGTGCGACGCGCACTTCTCTACTACGCGCTGAGACGGCTTGGACTCGACACCGACCCTGCTGCACGTCGCCCCCAAGACCAGCAGATCGTGCTGCTGAACCGAGAGGAGATCGGCAGCCAGCTCCCCTCAATCGGCGATGCATCAGATTCCATAAGTAAGGCGCCGGAGAGATGAATTGATCACAGAGTATCACTCCAAGCTCTTTGCACACGAACTGAGCAAACGGCATTCGGTTGCAGATGCCGAAAAGCTTGCTGGTGCCCTATTGGACGCCCAAGTGGATCTGAACCCGCACCAGGTCGAAGCTGCGCTGTTTGCATTCAAGTCGCCACTCTCGAAAGGTGCGATTCTCGCCGATGAAGTAGGTTTGGGAAAGACGATCGAGGCAGGCTTGGTTCTTGCCCAAAAGTGGACGGAAGGCCGCCGTCGCGTTCTCATTATCACTCCGGCAAACTTGCGGAAGCAGTGGTCGCAGGAGCTAGAGGAAAAGTTCTTTCTACCGACTCTTATTCTTGAAGCTCGCAACTACAATAAGATGAAAAAGGAGGGTGTCCGGCGCCCGTTCGAACAGAAGAAGCTCGTTATCTGTTCGTTCCAATTCGCCGCGCGACATGTCGAAGAGCTCATGGTTATCCCGTGGGATCTAGTGGTCATCGACGAAGCTCACCGGCTCAGAAACGTCTATAGGCCCGACAACCGGATCGGCCGAGCACTGAAGGGCGCGCTTGCAAATGTTCCGAAGGTACTCCTGACGGCGACCCCGCTTCAGAACTCGCTGATGGAGTTGTACGGTCTCGTCAGCCTGATCGATGACTACACATTCGGCGATGCGAAGAGCTTCCGAGCCCAATATACGCGCTTGACCGGTGACGGCCAGTTTGAAGAGTTGAAGCATCGCCTTCAGCCGGTTTGCCACCGGACTCTGCGTCGACAGGTGTTGGAATACATCCGCTACACCAACCGGATACCCATCACCCAAGAGTTCGTTCCAAGCGAGGCGGAGCAATCGCTCTACGACATGGTGTCGGAATACCTTCGGCGACCGTCTCTGCAGGCGCTGCCGTCTAGCCAGCGGACGCTAATGACCCTCATCATGCGCAAGCTGTTGGCTTCCTCTACCTTCGCCATTGCGGGCGCCCTCGACTCCCTAGCCCGGAAGCTGGAACGCCAGCTCAAGGATGACACGAACCTTCGGGAGAAGCTCGAAGAAGAACTGTCCGAGGACTACGAGGAATATGAAGAGGTCGCCGACGAATGGTCGGACAATGACGACGAGCCAGAGCTTCTGACGGCTGAAGATATTGGGATCGTCCAGCAGGAGATCGCAGATCTTCGCGAGTTCCGGGACCTTGCTGTCTCAATCTCCGAGAACGCCAAAGGGCAGGCGTTGTTGAGCGCGTTGAGAGCCGGCTTCGCCAAGACGCAGGAGCTTGGTGCAGCGCAGAAGGCCATCATATTCACGGAGTCGCGCCGGACGCAGGAGTATCTGGTACGGCTGCTTTCGGAGAACGGGTACGCCGACAAGCTTGTGCTTTTCAACGGCTCCAACAGCGATCCTCAGTCGAAAGCTATCTACGAAAATTGGTTGCAGAAGCACAAGGGGTCTGATCGCGTCACTGGCTCCCGCACTGCCGACATTCGCGCCGCACTGGTGGAGCATTTCCGCGAACATGCGTCAATCATGATCGCAACCGAAGCTGCGGCCGAAGGCATCAACCTGCAATTCTGCTCCATCGTCGTGAACTACGACCTGCCGTGGAACCCGCAGCGAATTGAGCAACGGATCGGGCGCTGCCATCGGTATGGCCAGCTTTACGACGTGGTCGTGATTAACTTCCTCAACAAGAACAACGCGGCCGATCAGCGCGTCTACGAGCTGTTGGCCGAGAAGTTTCAACTGTTCTCCGGCGTGTTCGGCGCTTCGGATGAGGTGCTCGGAGCCGTTGAGTCTGGCGTCGAATTCGAGAAGCGCATCGTCACAATCTACCAAAATTGTAGATCCACGGATGAGATCGAGACGGAGTTCGAGCGTCTACGCGCAGAGATGGACGAGAACATCAATGCTGCCATGGAGGATACGCGTCGGAAGTTGCTGGAGAACTTCGACGCTGAGGTCCATGACCGCCTAAAGTTCAATCTGGACAAGAGCAGAGAGTATATCGGGCGCTATGAGAGAATGTTGTGGGCCGTTACCCAGCATGAGCTGCGGCAGCACGCCAACTTCGATGATGAATACCTCACCTTCACCTTGAAGCGCGCGCCCGACGGTTTGGACGTCCCGACCGGAGGCTACGGTATCGCCAAGAATGGCCTAAGCGAGCACAGATATCGCTTGGGGCACCCGCTCGCACAGCACGTGATTGCCAGGGCACGCGAGCGCAATCTGAACGGTGCAGCCCTCGTGTTCGATTATTCCGGATGGCCAGCCAAGGCGGTCAACATCGAGCCGTTGGTGGGCCAGTCAGGTATCCTCGCCGCACGATGCCTCAGCTTCTCCGGATTTGACGAGCAGGACCACATCCTGCTCGCGGCCAAGACGGATGATGGGCGCGATATCGACCCTGACATTGTTCGACGCCTGTTCGAGATGCCATGCCGACAAGCCGATGGCGAGATCGGGCATGCTCGGGCGCTGCTGGGTCCCATATTGGCGCAACGCGAACAGGACGTCATCGAGGCGCTGAAGCGGCAGAACGCCCAGTGGTTTTCCGAGGAAAGTCGGAAGCTGGAAAAATGGGCCGAGGACAAGGTGTTTGCCGCCGAAAAGGAATTGCAGGACGCGAAGGCGCGGATCCTTGAGCTCAAGCGGGAGGCGCGAACGGCCCAGTCTCCCGAACAGCAGCATCGCATCCAGACGCAGATCCAGGAGCTGGAAAAGTCCAAGCGCCGGCTGCGCCAGCGAATCTTTGAGGTGGAGGACGAGATCATCGAGGAACGAGATCAGATGATCGCCGATCTGGAAGCCCGTCTTAAACAAGACATCAGCAAACAAGAGCTCTTCACCGTCCGCTGGGCGGTCGTGTGAGCCAACAGAACGCAGGAGAATCCCGTCACATGCCGAACGTCGAGAAACAACGAGATCGCCTGATCAGCCTGCTGAAGGAGCTGTTCCAGCTCGACCAGCCGGACCTGGACTTTGGCTTTTATCGCATCATGCATGCGAAGGCGGGCCAGGTGACCAAGTTTCTCGAAAAGGACCTGCTGAGCATCATCCGGGATGCATTCGGCGAGGCGGATGGCGCCCGGGTCGAGCAAGCGAAAGCTGCCTACGAGGCCGCGCGCAAGCAGGCAGAGGAATTCGGCGCACCCGATCCGGATACCGCTCCGAAAGTGAAGGAAGCCAAGGCGGCCTGGGATGCGGCCAAGGACAGCGGCAGCAACGAAGGCGACGTCTACGATCACCTCTACCGCTTCTTCGAGCGCTATTACGACAACGGCGACTTCATGAGCCGCCGCTATTTCGCGCGCGAGACGGACGGCAAGGCGGCACCCTATGCTGTCCCCTACGACGGGCGCGAGGTCTATCTGCACTGGGCCAACCGTGACCAGTACTACATCAAGACGTCCGAGTACCTGACCAACTTCACGTTCGATCCGACGCAGGCGAAGGAGTTCCAGGCGCATCACGGCGCGCTGGTCGAGCAGAAGCCCCTGAAGGTCCACTGCCGGATCGTCTCGGCGTCCGAGGGCGAGCACAACAACGTCAAGGCGTCCGAACAGACCGAACGCTTCTTTATCATCCACGAGCCGGAACCGATGAAGATCGAGACGGGCGACACCGGCCAGCCGGAGCTGGTGATCCAGTTCCAGTACCGCCCGGACCCCGAGAAGACCGGCCAGGAAGGCACCTGGCGCAAGAAGCGCCTCGCCGAGGCGGCGGACATGGTGAAGGCGCTGCTGCCCAAGCTGGACGGCGCGGACGACTACGTGAGCGCGCTGATGACCCCGGCGCCGACCGAGGCCGAGAAGGACCGCACGCTTCTGGAGAAGTACCTGGCCCAGTACACGGCCCGGAACACGATGGACTACTTCATCCACAAGGATCTGGGCGGTTTCCTGCGGCGCGAGCTGGACTTCTACATCAAGAACGAGGTCATGCGGCTGGACGACATCGAGTCCGCCGATGCGCCACGAGTGGAAGCTTACCTGGCCAAGGTCAAGGTGCTGCGCCGCATTGCACAGCATCTGATCGATTTCCTTGCCCAACTCGAGGACTTCCAGAAACGGCTGTGGCTGAAGAGGAAGTTCGTCGTCGACACCCAGTACTGCATCACGCTCGACCGCATCCCGGAGGAGTTTTATCCGGAGATCGCGGCCAACGAGGCGCAGAGAGAAGAGTGGGTGGAGCTTTTCGCGATTGACAAGATAGACGGGTACTCTGAGCCTCTATCCGTAAGTTTTCTTGAGAAAAATTCCTCTCTTCCACTCGACACAGCAAACTTCGCAGGGTCATTCAAGGACCGTGTGATTGCTGAAACTCAGCTTCTTGAAGCTGAAACCACGGGCCTGTTGATACATTCCGAGAACAATCAGGCTCTCAGGGCTTTAGGCGAAAAGCTTCGGAATGCCGTAGACTGCATTTACATAGACCCGCCGTACAACACCGATGCTTCTTCAATAGTTTACAAGAACAACTATAAGGACTCATCTTGGATTTCCCTAATGGACACCCGGCTGTCGGAAGCACAAAAACTGATGCGGGCATCGGCTGTAATCGCCGTCGCAATAGACGATATCGAATTTAGCAGACTTCGGCAATTAATGGAGGAAAAGTTCGGCCAGGAAAATATGCTGGGGGTTGCGGTGGTTAGAAGCAATCCATCCGGGCGATCCACTCCAAATGGCTTCTCTGAAGCGCACGATTACACCCTATTTGCCGGCGCTAGTGATGCCGCATCTGTCGGCAGAATGCCCCGAACCGACAAGCAGGTTGCCCGGTACTCAGAGTCTGATGAGAGAGGGGCTTTTGAATGGGTAAATTTCCGCAAACACGGTGGCGTTGAGGCCAGCCGCCAAGCACGTCCAAAAATGTTCTATCCAATTTATGTTTCTGGCGGCCAGATCCGTGTTCCCGAAATGTCCTGGAACACTGATGCGCAGGCGTGGGACGTATTGGAGGAGCCAAACGCTGGTGAGACTGCTGTGCTGCCTGTCTCCCCTGATGGAGTCGAGCGTCGGTGGAAGTGGGGCGCGGAAAGCGTCAAATCCGATTATTCCAATTTCTGCGGTAGAAATGATCAGTCTGGCCAAATCGGCGTCTATATGAAAGCCCGAATGAACGATGAGGGCATGATGCCTGTCACATGGTGGGATAAGAAGGAATATTCGGCTACACAGTACGGCACGAATTATCTGACATCTATGTTTGGTAGGATTGCAGACTTTTCATTCCCCAAGTCAATTCACCTAGTCGAAGACTGTTTAAGGGCATGCGGAGCCAAGAAAGATTCTGTCATTCTTGATTTCTTCGGAGGGTCAGGAACAACTGCTCACGCAACGCTGAACCTGAACAGATCCGACAGCGGAAGAAGAAAGTTCTTTTTGGTGGAAATGGGCGAATACTTTGATCGCGTAACGCTACCAAGGGTCAAGAAATCAGTTTATTGCAATGAATGGAAGAAAGGTGTCCCCTCGTCTTCTGATCATTTAAGCGCCCTTGTGCCGTATGTTCGCTTGGAAACCTATGAAGATGCGATCAACAATCTCGCTCTGAAATCCGCACCAGAGGTGTTGCCAGCGGGAGGCGCTTTCGCACGCGACTACATGCTCCGCTACTGGCTTGATTTCGAGACCAAGGGCAGCCCGTCGCTTCTGAACATCGAATGGTTCGACGATCCGACCGCCTACAAGCTGAAGATCAAGAAGCCCGGCACGGACGAGTATGTCGAGAAGGCCGTTGACCTCGTCGAAACGTTCAACTGGCTGATCGGCCTGCATGTCGAGCATCTGGATCGCTGGCGCGGCTACGACGCAGCCTTCAAGCGCGAGGTCGATCCCGAGCTGCCGGACGACACGAACACGCGGCTGATGCTCGACGGCCCGCTGAAGGAGACGGATGACGGCGCCTGGCGCTTCCGCAAGGTCGAGGGCTACACCCTGCGCACCCCGGGCGATCACAACGACCGGGAGAAGGTGCTGGTCGTCTGGCGCAAGCTGACCGGCGATCTCGAGCAGGACAACCTGATGCTGGACGAGTGGTTCCGGAAGTACCGCCTTTCCGCGCAGGACACCGAGTTCGACGTGATCTACGTGAACGGCTCCAACAACCTGCCCAATCTCCGCCAAGCCGAAGAGACCTGGAAGGTGCGCCTGATCGAGGAAGCCTTCCATCAGGCGATGTGGGACGTGGAGGGCTGAGCGATGGCGAGAAAGTCCAAGATCAAGCCGCTCCCCTTTGGCCACAAGCTGGTGCTCAACCAGTGGATCGTCAGCCTGTTCGGCTTCGACCCGCTGAAGGACCACAAGGACGGCAAGCGCACCCTGCGGCCGGTACAGCCGCTGGCCAAGACGGTGAAGGACGCGCCGGAGGGCATGACGTCCGAGAACCTGCACCACTTCTACAAGGCGCTGGACGTTCACCTGCAGGCGGGCGCCCAGATCACGCGGGCCGACCTGCTGCGCTACGAGCACAACATCGTCAGCCACACGCTGGCGATCAACGAGAAGCGTGACCGGCCGATCGTCTGGAAGTACTACCAGTGGCTCTCGCTGCTGTTCGCCGAGATCTATCTCGACCGGTTCTTCGCCGATCGCGCTGCGCTGCTGGATGCGCTGAACGCCTATGTCGATGCCTTCGACACGTACTGGACCGATGAAGGATACGAGACGGGGATCACGCCCTACGAGCTCGACGACCTGAACAAGCTCTGCCTGCAGAACGCCACTGGCTCGGGGAAGACGCTGCTAATGCACGTCAACTTCCTGCAATTCCGGCACTACGCCTCGAAATCGCCGCTCAAGCACGACCTGACGCGGACGGTGCTGATCACGCCGAACGAGCAGCTTTCCCTGCAGCACGCGCGCGAGATGAAGGGCAGCAACATCGTTGCGTCGCGCCTGCTCACCGACAGCGGCGACCTGCTGTCCTCGGGCAAGAACGGGCTGCGCCAGGTGGACTTCACCGAGGTGACCAAGCTCGGTGACACCGACGGACCCAACGTCATCGCGACGCGCAATCTGGGCGACCAGAACCTGCTGCTTGTCGACGAGGCCCATCGCGGCATGGGAAGCCAGGAAGAGCGCGGCTGGTTCCGAAGCCGCGCCCGCCTGTCGGAGAAGGGTTTCGTCTTCGAGTATTCGGCGACGCTGAAGGAGGCCGTTTCCGCCGCAAAGCGCTCCGACATCGAGGCGTCCTACGCGAAGACGATCCTGTTCGACTATTCGTATCGGTATTTCTACGAGGACGGCTACGGCAAGGATTACCGCATCTTCAACCTTCCGCGGACATTCTCCCAGCTTGAATTCTCATACCTGACGGCGTGTCTTCTGAGCTTCTACCAGCAGCTGAAGCTTTACGAGGACAAGCAGGGCATTTATGCGCCCTACAACATCGAGAAACCGCTCTGGGTTTTCGTCGGCTCCAGCGTGACCAAGGCCACCGGATCCAAGGCCGAGAAGGCCACAGTTTCTGACGTAGGCAAGATCCTCGCCTTCATCGCGAAGTTCCTTAAGAGCGAGGGTACGTCGGCCGCCGAAATCGAGCGGATCCTCACCGGTAACGCTCAGGAGACCGGTCTCCTGGATGAGAACGGCGGCGACATCTTCGCCGGCGGTTTCGTCTACCTGCAGCAGCTCATGCTTCGGGAGAGCTGGAAGCCCGGCGACCTGTTCCGCGACATCCTCGAAAAGCTCTTTCAGAACCGGGCCGGTGGTGAGTTGTCGATTGCCCGGATCAAGGGCGACGAGAACGAGATCATGCTACGCGTCGGACAGGCGGAGAAGCCGTTCGGGCTCATCAACGTCGGCGACGCATCTGGCTTGGCGACCCATATTGCTGAGCAGGAGTTCGACAACGTCGCGGTCCTGGAATCCGAGTTTGCCGAGACGATGTTCGGGCAGATCAACCTGTCCAGTTCCCCGGTCAATCTGCTCATCGGTTCCAAGCGCTTTGTCGAGGGCTGGGATTGCTGGCGCGTCAGCACCCTCGGTCTCATGCATGTCGGCAAGAGCGAAGGCGCGCAGATCATCCAGCTTTTCGGGCGCGGCGTCCGGCTAAAGGGGTATGACTGGTCGCTCCAGCGCAGCGGCTTCGCCACCCCCACCCATCAACCGGAACTCATACAGTACGTCGAGACCCTGAATGTCTTCGGGATCGAGGCCGACTTCATGGAGCGATTCCGGAAGTTCCTCGAAGAGGAAGAGCTGCCTCGCAACGATCAGAAGCAGGTCTTCACAGTTCCGCTGACGGTCACATACGACTTCGGGCAACGCCTCAAGGTGCTGCGCCCCCGAAAGAAGCGCGGTGACGGTCGCGAGTACGATTTCAAGAGGGACGGCGCTGTGCCGGCCCTGACGTTGGTTCCAGAAAAGATACGTCAAAAGGGCGTCGCGATAGATTGGTATCCTCGTATCCAGTCTCTCGAGTCCAAGAAGGGCACCAAGCTGGGCACCAAGGAGGAGACCGTTTTTGAGGATGGTCACCTGGACTTCCTGGACTACGATGACCTTTTCTTCCGGCTTGAGAAATTCAAGCGTGAGCGCACCTGGCACAATCTCAATATTTCCAAGTCCATGATCAGGACGCTGCTCACTGACCGGACCTGGTACAAGGTCGTCGTGCCTTCGGGGAAGATGGAGTTCTCGGATTTTGGGAACGTTGCGCTTTGGCAGGAGATGGCGGCGGAACTCCTGCAGAGATTCTCGGAAGAATGCTACAACTACTGCAAGGCGGCCTTTATCGAGCCACGCCTTGAGCTCCGTGAGATCGAGGCCGGCGACGGAAGCCTGCCTGAAGCGGACGAATACCAGCTAATCGTCGATGCCAGCGAAACAGCGCTCATTAATGACATCCAGAACCTCACCAGCGAGATATCTACTCGAAAGGCCGGGGTGTTGCGCGCTGGCGACTTGAAAGGCTGCCTGTTTGGCACGCATCTCTACGAGCCCGTGCTTCATGCGGCCAAGGGAAGCAAAATCCAGATTGCGCCGGTTTCATTGAATGAGAGCGAATTCCAGTTCCTGGATGATCTGCGCCTCTTCATCGAAAAGGATCAAGCACGACTGGCGGCGGAAGGAATTGAACTATTCTTGCTTCGCAATGAGAGCCGCGGGCGCGGAGTGGGCTTCTTTGAGGCAGGAAATTTCTATCCCGACTTCCTTCTATGGCTTGTGAAGGACGGCAGACAGCACTTGGCTTTCGTCGAGCCTCATGGCCTCCAGCATGAAGGCCCTGGCCACAAGAAGATCGAATTCCATCAGGTCATCAAGGGCATTCAGGCAAGGCTCGCCAGTGAGAACGTCATACTGAACAGCTTTATCGTCACACCGACACGGTTCGGCAAGCTGAACTGGGGCAGAACGATCCATGAATTGGAGGATATGCATGTGCTGTTCATGGAGGATCAAAAAGACACCTATGTCGCCTCAATCATAAGTCGAATGGCGGCATAGCCCCTCCTAGCGATGGATTCTCGGGCCACCGCCGTGCTGGCTGTCCCGTAAGCTCAGGAGGACGGGCAGCCTTCCACCGAATTTCGACCAATGGTACGCGCCAAACTCAGCAACCGTCGGCATGCCGGGTTATCGTTTCGGGCGGACCAGACCACGCTGAACGGCAAAACTTCACCCGCCAGTTGCCGATAGGTGATGCCGGGAAACTGCGCGACAGTCGTGGCTTCGCTCGTCAGCGTGAGGCCGCGACCTACGGCAACCAGCGAGAGGATATTGTCGCGTCCAACGTGTTGGGGGTGAATTTCAGGATGGCTGCCGAGGCTTGCAAGGTGTGCAACCAGGTAGTCGTGGATTTCCTGGCCCGGGGCAACATCGCTCACGATGAAGCGCTCGGACACCAGGTCCGGCCATCCGAGTTCAATTTTGTTTGCCAGGGGATGATCGTCAGGCAACACGACGAAGACCCTCTCGCACCACAGATGCTCGGTCTCACAGCCGTCCCAGGTCTTCGTGCCTGTTATAAAGGCGACGTCGAGAGTCAATGTCCGGACGGCAGCGACATGCTCCGCCGGATTTCCCTCTATGGGATCGACCCGGACTTTTGGATGGAGTTTGCCGAACTGCCGCAGCAGGTCGAACAGGAAGCCGGACGCAAGCGACGAGAAGACACCGACCCGGACGTGTCCCTCCTCCGAGCGGCCGACCGCAGCTACATCACTCGCGCCGGCGTCGATATGCCGGAGCGCCTTTCGCGCCGGACCCAGAAACCTCTGGCCCGCGAGCGTCAAGCGAACTCCTCCCGCGTGACGCTGAAACAACGACGCGCCAAGCTCATCTTCCATGTCCCGAATGCGGCGGCTGATGGCCGATTCTTCGATTTCGAGTTCTCGGCCCGCTTTGCGGAAGCTGCCGTGCTCTGCCGCCGCCACGAAATAACGGAGATGTTGGAGCTTGATGCGGCTGCGCGGCAGCTCAGGTATCAGGATTTCATCTGGAGCGTTGTCGCTCGGACGCGGAACGATATTTTCCGCCCCGTCCACGATCACAGGTTCCCGTCTGCCCGAGAGCTGCGGCCAATGCCATCCATCGGCCAGGATAGTCGCGCCCTACCCTCGAAGCCGCTTGATGCTCCTGCCGCGCGGATTTCCCTGCGTCGTGTCGTCATATTTCGCCCACGCAAGAAACTTAACAATATTCAGTTAGCGGTATCGTGCAGATTGACATTGCCAACGTCAACGGAAAATGAATGTCATTAAGTTAAGTGTCTGCCAGCATCCCGCCAGCAGGAGAGCGGCAAGTGTGCCAGCCAAAGCGATGACACCGAGTACCGTGGCAAACGACCTAGCGCTGAGCAATGTCAGGTCACACCGGGGGCGGCACTGATGCCCCGCCCGAAAAAGGATGCGGCCCTCGATATTTCCCGGAAAGCAGTCGAGGAGACCATCCGGCTCCTCGGCGAGAGGGACGATTTCGATGTGCCGCTGGCGGCGGTCGCCGAGGCGGTCGGCTGTACCGCACCCGCTCTCTATGGGCATTTCCGCAACAAGGACGCGTTGCTGCGTGCGGTCCACGATGCCGGTTTCAAGCGGCTCTATGAAGAGAAGCGGGCGCGGGCCAAGCACTTCAAGGCAGAACCCCCCGCCTATCTCCGCGCGTGCAGCCATACCTATGCCCAGTTCGCGTTCGACAATCCGACCCTGTACCGCCTCATGTTTTCCCCGCCGCCGAGCCTCGCAGCGGACCAGGGGCCGCTCTCGACGGATCTCGGCCGGTCGGTGCTGGAGTTGGTGGTGAAGGCCATTCGCGCCTGCCAGAAACAGGGCCTGCTGCCGGGAGCGGACCCGAAGCGCTATGCTTTCACGTTCTGGGCCGCCGTTCACGGTGCAGTCTCTCTTGCGCTGCAAAACCGTGCCCCCGATGAAAAGATCAGGCAGGACGCTGCGCTCGTAGTGGTCGATACTCTCCTGGAGATCATCGCGGCCACTGGTCCCGATCGCAGGTAGTCCATGTCATAGCTGGCCGCCCGACCTGCTCCGCTTCTCCTTCGCGAAACCCCGGTCTGTGGCGATGAACCGCTCGAGCATCGGCACGATCAACTTGACCGGGTCTGTGGCGCGCTGACCGGACTCGCGCGCCAAGACCTCGGCATAGGCGACGAGATCTCGATGAAGCGGTCCGGGCAGTTCCACCGTCACCTTGACCGGTTTGTCCTCGACGATGGGTCCGAGTTTCAGCTTCGCCATGGTCAACTCCTGTAAGGTTCGAGAACGAGGTCGCGTGTGACGATCACCCTGACCGGGAAGCCCGGCCGGACGGTGAGCGTCGGCGCAACCTGCAATTGGCGCTGGATGATCTGCTGGCCGGCCTGATTGATGGTGTCCTGTGCCCCATCGCGGATGGCGCGGATCAGGCGATCCTCGTCGCTGGTGGCGAGCTCCGTCCCCACCGCAAGCAGCGTCGATAACCCCGCTGCCTTCATCAGATCCCACCAGTGGTAGTCGACGCCATCTTCAAGGCCGGCATAGCCGCTGGCGTCCGCTCCGGGCTGACGTTCCAGCACGATGGAGCGGCCATTGGGCAGGATCAGACGGTTCCAGACGAGCAGGACGCGTCGCTGGCCAAAGGTCACGCCGGCATCGTATTGCCCGATAATGCGGGTGCCTTGCGGGATGAGGAGCAGGCTCCCGGTCGGGCTGTCATAGACGTTCTCCGTGACCTGGGCGGTGATCTGTCCGGGCAGATCGGAACGGATGCCGGTGATCATCGCGGCCGGGATCACCGCCCCCGCCTGAAGGACGTAGGGCGACGGCGGCGCCACGATGCGATCGAGCGCAACGGTCTGGCGGTCCACAGGGCCGTTAAGGAAAGCCGTGTGCCGATCCTGTCCGGCCGTCGCGCCGGTTTGCGAGCCAAGGCCGAGACCGGCCAGACCTGGACCTCCGGTAGTAGTTGCCGTGCTCGGACCGGTCTGGAAGAAAACGCGGCTGAGGCGCGCCGCTTCTTCCTCCGCAAGCCGGCGCTGCTCCTCCGGGTCGGCGGCCGGCGCCGTCACGGCAGGCGGTGCGACCGGCTGCCCCCGGTTTTGCGCATCGAGGATCGGGCCGCCGAGATCGCCCGGCAAAGGAGGTCCAAGGACCGGGCCGGTATAGTCCCTCGGCAGGCCGGACAGGCCATCTGCCGTCGGCCGGTTCTCGGTTGAATAGAGCTCTTCGCCGCCCTGCCCCGCGTCCCGGGTCTGGAGCGCATAGATGAGCGCTCCGCCGATCCCGAGCAATGCAACGGCGCCGACACCAGCCAGCATCTTGCGGGAAAGCCGCGTCACGCGCGGCGGATCTGCGCGCAAGCGCATGGGTGCGGCCGTTGCCGCGCTCGTGGTTGTTGTGGTGGTTGCTTCCTCGGTCATGATGGGGCGCCTCCGGTCTCGCGGGCCGGCTGGGCGGCGGCCTGCCGCTGTTCGATCCGGACGATCCGGACAGTCTGTTGGCGCTCGCCACTTCCAAGGCGAAGCTCGGCTGCACCGAACAGGCGGTCGACGATCAGGATGTTCTGGTGGATACGGCTGTTGACGATCTGCGGCTCGCCATCCGAGCCGAGCACGAAGATCGGCGGCATCTCGCCCTGGACGATACCGCGCGGGAAAACGACGTAGACGCGCCGGCCATCGTCAAAGACCGAGATCGGCCGCCACGGCGGGCTGTCGCCGGTCAGGCCGTAGCGATAGTTGCGCGCCGCCTCGACCGGGATGACGGGTGCAGCCGGGGCCGACCGACGCTGCCCCGCCGGCGGCGCGGGATAGGCCCACGCGACGGCAGGCATGTAGAGCTCCTCGCGGGCGCGAAGCTCGATCATGTAGATGCGGCGATCGGTAGTGATGACCAGATTCGTCGAGATGTCCGGCCGCGTCGGCTTCACCAGCACATGAACACGCCGGTGCGCACCGCTTCCGCTCTCGGTATCACCGATGATCCATCGTGCGGTATCGCCCGCCGCGATCGGCCCGGCGCCAGTCAGGCCCTCACCCGGCTCCAGGGCGATATTGGTGATCTGCCCCGGCGACGCATAGACCTGATAGAGGGCGCCCTCGGACCACGGGTAAATCTGGATGGCGTTGTAATAGCCCTCGCGACGCGGTTCGACGCGGGCGGCGGCATTGGCGTTCTCCACCCGTCCCGCCGGCGTGCCTGCGGCTGCACCGCCCCGCGCCACGTTCCAGGAGGGGGGCGTGTGCAGCGGACGCGGCCGCTCATCTGTGACAGGTGCCTGTACGACGGGCAGCGGTGGCACGTCGGCATCGTAGCTGAACTGAGGAACCCGATTGGTGGCACATCCAGCCAGCGCCGTCGCGGCCAGCAAGGCCAAGATCGCGGGTTTGCGGAAAGCCGGAAAGCCGGACTTACGGATCGGCGTGCGGGTCATTGGCTCATCTCCCGCGACCAGTTGATGGCGTTGACGTAAATTCCGAGCGGATTGGCACGCAGCCGTTCGGCGTCGCGCGGCGTCTGGATCACGATGGTCAGGATCGCGGTCCAGCGCTCGGTGGTGGAGAGTTGGCCGTTCTCGTATTGGCGTTCGGTCCAGGCGACGCGGAAGGAATCGGGTGACGCCCGGATCACCGAGGAGACCTCAATCGCCACCTGCTGGCGACCAACGCGAGTGAAGGGGTCATTCGCACGGGCATAGTCGTTGAGCGCCGCCGCTCCCCGGTCGGTCGTCCATTCATAGGCGCGCAGCCAATTCTGGCGGACAATGATTGCGTCGGCCGGAATGGCCCGCACCTGCTCGATGAAGCGGCCGAGATGCCATGCGATCTGCGGGTCTGTCGGGCGATAGTCCGCGGTTGCGGGCGCTACAGTCTGCGCCTGACCGAGATTGTCCACCTGCACCACCCAGGGCACGATCGTCCCCTGCGCCGACTGCCAGACCAGGGCGGCGGCGAAGCCGGCCGAGAGGACCAGCGAGCCGAAGGCCATGTAACGCCAGTTTCTTGCCTGAACGCGAGCCGAGCCGATACGCTCGTCCCAGACTTGCGCGGCCTTCTGGTAAGGGGTCTCGGGTTCGGGTGTTTTGCCGTAATGTGTCGATGATCGTTTGAACAGATTCATGAGCGGTCGCTTTCGGAAAGATTGACGGAAGAGCCGGAGCCGTGGCTGTCGCCGGAGCGCACGGCATGGCCCGCCATGGTCGTGCCGTGGCCAAGCACCTGTCGGCGCTGCATCTGCTGCGCCCATGCCGGAGGACCGCCAGCGGAGGCCGAGGCCGATGCGGCGGCGGCATCGCCTGCGCCGCCGAGGGTGCCCATGGAAGATGACCCGCCTGTCGCGCCGAACCCGGCGCGAACACCATCTGAGAAACTGGACCTGACGCTCTCGTTTGCCCTGGAAGCGGCGCGTTTCAGCGGCGAGGCGGAGGCGGAACCGGATGCCCGGGCGACACCTCCAAGACCGGAGACGACACCTGCCGCACCGGACTGGCCCAGCGATCCGACGCTATAGGCGGCTGTGGCGCCTCCCGCGGCGGTCGCGCCACCACGGACGGCCGCGGCTCCTCCCGACAGGGCGGCCGCGCCTCCCCTTGCGGCCATGCCTGCGGCGGCGCCTCCCGCCAGCACCATGCCACCGGCGGCAAGGCCGGTGCCGACAGCCGAGCCGGCTCCGAGCTGCGGCCCGCCCGAGACAAGGCCCGAGGCGATACCGGGGCCGAAGATGCCGAGACCGAGAAGGGAGAGAGCGGCCAGCACGATCGCCATGGCATCGTCGATGGTCGGGGTCGCGCCGCCGAAACCGGCGGTGAACTGGGAAAACAGCGTCGAGCCGATGCCGATGATGACGGCGAGGACCAGCACCTTGATGCCGGAGGAGACGACGTTGCCGAGCACACGCTCGGCCATGAAGGCGGTCTTGCCGAAAAGGCCGAAGGGAATGAGGACGAACCCGGCAAGCGTCGTCAGCTTGAACTCGATCAGGGTGACGAAGAGCTGGATCGCAAGGATGAAGAAGGCGAGCAGCACCAGCGCCCAGGCGAACAGCAGGCAGGCGATCTGGATGAAATTCTCGAAGAAGGAAACGAAGCCCATCAGATCCGAGATCGCGTCGAGCAGCGGTCGGCCTGCATCGAGGCCTGTCTGCGCGACGCGGCCGGGGCGCATCAGATCGGCAGCGGAAAAACTGGTTCCGGAGGCTTGCAGGCCGAGTCCCGCAAAGCTGTCGAAAACGATCTTCGCGAGATTGTTCCAGTTGCCGATCAGGTAGGCGAAGACACCAACGAAGAGGGTCTTCTTCACCAGCCTGGCGATGATGTCGTCGTCGGCACCCCAGCTCCAGAATAGAGCCGCGAGCGTCACATCGATGACGATCAGGGTGGTCGCGATGAAGGCGACTTCGCCGCCGAGCAAGCCGAAGCCGCTGTCGATATAGCTCGTGAAGACGCCGAGAAAATTGTCGATGACCCCCATCCCGCCCACGGCTCATCGCTCCCCTTCGACTGCTGGGGCGGCGGGCGCCGGAGAACGGCCAAGGAAGCGGTCGCGGGACTCTGCCCAGGCCGAAAGACACTCGGCATCGCTGGTGGCGGCTTCTCCGAGTCGCTGGCATCGCCGAAGCGTCAGGCGCAGAGGATCCGCCTCGGGCTGGAGCTCCGGCGCGGACCTCACCCGCGCCGGTTCCTCTTCCCGGGTCATCTCGATCACCGTGGCGGTGATCGCTATGGCGATGAATATGATCACCCCGATCCGGGCCAGCATTTTCCCATCCATGGGACCCCCTCCCGGGATCAGTTGCCGCTGTTGAACATCTGCGCGTTGCCCGGCTGATAGCCCGAGCCAGGTGTCAGAAAGCGCTCGCGCTGGATGCGGCCTTGTTCGGCGGCTGTCGCCCGGTCGGCCTCGAGCATGGCTGTGGCGCGGCCATTGGCGGAGATCACCGCGATGAGGTCCGAAAGCTGTTGGGATTGCAGTGCGAGAAGCTGGTTGCCCGCCTGCGTCGCTTGCAGCGCACCGACCGCATTTTGGCTCTGATCGACCAGCGCAGACATCGCGCTGCGATTGCTGTCGATATTGCCGACCACGCCGGCCTGCACGCGCATGGCGTCCTGCAACCCGCCAACGGTGTTTTCCCAGCGCGAACGGGCATCGGCGATCAGCTGCGCGTCGGTGGCCGAGATCGAGAGCTTGCCGTAGTCCTGCTGGAACATCCGGTCGATCTGCTGGACGTCGAAGGCGATGCTCTGGGCCTGGCTCAAGAGCTGCTGGGTGCGCTGGATGTTTTGCTGAAGCTGCTGGAGCGAGGAAAACGGCAGGCTCGAGAGATTGCGGGCCTGGTTGATGAGCATCTGCGCTTCGTTCTGAAGCTGGGCGATCTGATTGTTGATCTGCTCCAGGGATCGGGCGGCTGTCAGCAGGTTTTCGGCATGATTGGTCGGATCATAGACGATGCGGCCGAACCCGCCGAAAAAGGCGTGTGCGGGTGTGGTGAGCACCGGCGCAAGCGGCGTCGCAAGCGCCAGGGCGAGCAGCGAGACACGCGTGAAACGGTGCAATTTGGGAAAGGTCACAGGTCGATCTCCTCTTGGCTGAACTCTTCATCGATTGAGAATTCGTCTTGGGGCCCGGCTTGGCTCGAGATGCCTATTGCCGGCTCATCCTCCGGGCCCGAAGGCGGCTGCGGGACGAGATTGGGGAGGCCGGGGATCAGGTCGGCGGCCCAGTCCACGCCGCGATGGCGCAGCCAGGCGGCAAGGAAGCCGTCGGCCCCATGCTCGGCGTGGACGCGCTCGATGGCGGCCTGATCGGATTTGGAAGACGCGGCGCAGAGCGCGAGTCCGACTTCGCTGAGGCCCAGCTCGAACAGCCGGTTGCCGCGTCGCGACTGGCAGTAATAGTCCCGCTTGGGTGTCGCCCGTGCGAGGATCTCGATCTGGCGATCGTTGAGACCGAAGCGGCGATAGATGGCCGTGATCTGCGGCTCTATCGCGCGCTCGTTCGGCAGCAAGAGCCGCGTCGGGCAGCTCTCGATGATGGCGGGCGCGATCGCGCTGCCATCAATGTCCGACAGGCTCTGCGTGGCGAAAATGACCGAGGCGTTCTTCTTGCGGAGCGTTTTCAGCCATTCGCGGAGCTGGCCGGAGAAACCGTCATCGTCGAGGGCGAGCCAGCCCTCGTCGATGATGAGCAGCGTCGGGCGGCCATCGAGCCGGTCGCCAATCCGATGGAACAGGTAGGACAGGACCGCAGGCGCCGCTCCGGTTCCGACGAGCCCTTCGATCTCGAATGCCTGCACGTCGGCGGAGCCGAGGTGCTCGGTCTCGGCGTCAAGAAGCCGGCCATAGGGACCGCCAACACAATAGGGTCGCAGCGCCTGTTTGAGGTCATTGGATTGCAGCAGCACGGCGAGGCCGGTGATGGTGCGTTCGCCGGGGGGCGCGGACGCGAGCGAGGACAGCGCCGTCCAGATGTGCTCCTTCACCTCCGGTGTGACGGCGACACCCTCGCGCGCCAGGATCGCGCCGATCCAGTCGGCAGCCCAGGAGCGCTCATAGGCATCGTCGATGCGGGAGAGCGGTTGCAGCGACACCGAGGCGTCCGACCCGTCGGTCAATCCGCCGCCCAGATCGTGCCAGTTCCCACCCATGGCGAGCGCCGCGGCTCGGATGGATCCGCCGAAGTCGAAGGCGAAGACCTGGGCTTTCGCGTAACGGCGGAACTGGAGCGCCATCAGCGCCAGCAACACCGATTTGCCCGCGCCGGTCGGGCCGACGACGAGCGTGTGGCCGACATCCCCGATATGGAGGGAAAGCCGGAACGGCGTACTTCCCTCGGTCTTGCCATAGAGCAAGGGGGGCGCACCGAGATGGTCGTTCCGTTCCGGCCCTGCCCACACGGCACTCAGAGGGATCATGTGGGCAAGATTGAGCGTCGAGATCGGCGGCTGCCGGACATTGGCATAGGCATGACCGGGTAGAGAGCCGAGCCAGGCATCGACCGCGTTGACGGTCTCGGCCATTGCCGTGAAGTCGCGGCCCTGAATGACCTTCTCGGCGAGCCGCAGCTTTTCGTCGGCGATGCGCGGATCGGCATCCCAGACCGTGATGGTGGCCGTGACATAGGCCATGCCCGCCATGTCCTGCCCAAGTTCCTGGAGGGCCATATCGGCGTCGGCGGCCTTGTTGGCCGCATCGGTGTCGACCAGTGCGGACTGCTCGTTGGTCATCACCTCCTTGACGATCGCGGCGATCGACTTGCGCTTGGCGAACCATTGCCGGCGGATTCTGGTGAGCAGCCTTGTCGCTTCGAGCTTGTCGAGGAGGATCGCCCGCGTGCTCCAGCGATAGGGAAATGCCAGCCGGTTCATTTCTTCCAGCAGGCCGGGCGTCGTGGCCGTGGGAAAGCCGATGATGGTGAGGACACGCAGATGCTGATCTCCGAGGCGCGGCTCCAGCCCGCCGGTCAGCGGCTGGTCGGCAAGCAACGCATCGAGATGCATCGGCACCTCCGGCACGCGCACGCGATGCCGGTTGGTCGAGATCGTCGAGTGGAGATAGGTGAGCGTCTCCGGGTCGTCGAGCCAACGGCATTCAGGCATGAAGCCGTCGAGCAGGGCCAGAACGCGGTCGGTGCGATCCACGAAACCGCGCAGCAACTCCCAGGGATTCACGCCCGATTGCGCGCGGCCCTCATAGAGCCAGGTCTCGGCACGCGCGGAATCCTCGGCCGGCGGCAGCCAGAGGAAGGTCAGGAAATAGCCCGACACGAAATGCGCGCCGGCCTCCTCGAATGCCGCCTTGCGCTCGGCGTCGACCAAGGCCGATGCCGGGTCGGGAAACAGGCTTTCGGGATAGGTCGCGGCCTCGCTGCGCTGCGCCTCGACAAAGATCGACCAGCCGGAGCCGAGACGGCGCAGCGCATTGTTGATGCGGCCAGCCACGGCGACCAGTTCGGCGGCGACCGACGAATCCAGATCCGGCCCGCGAAACTTCGCCGTCCTCTGGAAGCTGCCATCCTTGTTTAGCACCACGCCGGAGCCGGCCAATGCGGCCCAAGGCAGATAGTCGGCCATGCGAGTGGCTGTCCGGCGGTATTCGGCCAGGTTCATCATCGCCGCGCCCTCACACCGCCAGGAAAGCCGGGATACGCAGATGCCGGCGGCCGACTTCGACGAAGAGCGGGTCGCGTTTTGCCGCCCAAACCGCCACGAAATGCCCGACGGCCCAGATCGCCAGACCGACCAGCCAAAGGCGCAGGCCGAGGCCCACGGCCCCGGCGAGCGTTCCATTCAGGATCGCAATGGATCGTGGCGCGCCGCCCAGCAGGATGTGTTCGGTCAGCGCCCGGTGAACCGGGACGGTGAAGCCCGGCACGGCATCGAGCTGTTCGAGAACGGCCGCCATCAGATGAGCGCCCCGCCGCCGAACGAGAAGAAGGACAGAAAGAAGCTCGATGCCGCAAAGGCGATGGAGATGCCGAAGACGATCTGGATCAGCCGGCGAAAGCCGCCAGAGGTGTCGCCAAAGGCCAGCGTCAGGCCGGTCACGATGATAATGATGACGGCGATGATCTTCGCGACCGGTCCCTCGATCGATTCGAGAATGCTCTGGAGCGGCGCCTCCCAGGGCATGGATGACCCGGACGCATGAGCGGCCGGGGCCATGAACAGGCTGACATAGGTGACGGCCGCGGCTGTCGCGACGTGACGGCGCATGCGCAAGGCGTGACGGATCATTCGGACTTCCCTTCTGAACTGATTGCGGGGGTGATGCGGTAGTCGCCGTCAGGGCTGAGCCCTTCGACGCGCGCGAGTTCGACAAGCCTTCGCGCGGACCCGCGTCCGGCGAGGACCGCGACCAGGTCGATCGTCTCGGCGATCAGGGCGCGCGGCACGGTGATGACGGCTTCCTGGATAAGTTGTTCGAGGCGGCGCAGAGCGCCGATGCCGGAGCCGGCATGGATCGTGCCGATGCCGCCCGGATGTCCCGTCCCCCAGGCCTTGAGCAGGTCGAGCGCCTCGGCGCCACGCACCTCGCCTACGGGGATGCGATCCGGGCGAAGCCGCAGAGAGGAACGGACGAGGTCAGAGAGAGTCGCCACGCCATCTTTCGTGCGCATAGCGACGAGGTTGGGCGCGGCGCATTGCAACTCGCGCGTATCCTCGATGATGACGACGCGGTCCGAGCTGTTGGACACCTCGGCAAGCAGGGCATTGGTCAGGGTCGTCTTGCCGGTCGAGGTGCCGCCCGCGACGAGAATATTGGCGCGCGTCGCCACCGCCTCACGCAATGTCGCGCCCTGCTCGGCCGTCATGATGCCTGCGGCGACATAGTCGTCGAGCGTGAACACCGCGACCGCTGGCTTGCGGATGGCGAAGGCGGGCGCGGCGACGACAGGCGGCAGCAGGCCTTCGAAGCGTTCGCCGGTCTCCGGTAGTTCGGCCGAAACCCGCGGCGCCCCGGCATGCACTTCGGCGCCGACATGATGGGCGACGAGCCGCACGATGCGTTCACCATCGGCTGCGGGCAGAATCTCCCCCGTATCGGCCAGGCCCTCGGACAGCCGGTCCACCCAGATGCGGCCATCGGGATTGAGCATGACCTCGACGACCGCGGGGTCGTCCAGAAAGCGGGCGATGGCGGCTCCGAGCGCCGTGCGCAGCATGCGCGAACTGCGCGCGCGTCCTTCTGGGTTGTTATGTGAAGCCGCCATCTTGTCCCCGTTCTGGCCGGGAACAATTCGGTCCTGCCCCGACGGGGACGATTAAAAGAACCCGAATTCGGGTGGATTCAACAACTGTCTTTCGGAGTAGTACTGTAGCGTGCAAATACAGGAAATCGGCGGGATTGCCCGGCACCGTCGGCATGCTGCACGACCTCTATCATGGCTCCGATCGCGCGGGGCTGATATCCTCGCTGATCTCCTGCCGGAGTTGCGGGCCTGCCGCCAGGCGGCGCCCGAGCGCGCCGACGAAAGCTTCATAGCGTTCGCTCGCTTTCGCCCGCGCCGCCTGGGCCGCAGGCTCGGGCAGCGCCGGAGTGCTGGTGAGCCAGAAGCGCACGAAAACCGCCAGGGTTTCCACGGAGATCCCGACATCGCGCTCCAGCCTTGAAACGCGCCGATCGATCTGGTCGAGCCGCTTGACGATGGCCGCTTCACGACGTTCGTCGGCATCCGGCGACAGAAAGGACGCGATCGCGGCTTCCGCGATCATCGATCGGGACTGACCACGGCGCGCAGCGAAGTCCGCCAACATCGTCATGATCTCGGGGTCGAGATAGACGGAGACCGGAGATTTCTTCTTGCGTGCGGTCATGGCAATCAGAGGTCCATCCCGTCACCGGGATCCATGCTCACCTGACGCGCCACGTTCAGCCCCATCACCTGCGTGAGGCGCCGGCTGCGGGTTGCATCGTCCTCACCGTCCTCATCAGGCGGATCAAACTCGTTCTCGATCGGCTTCCTCTTCTCGATCGGATTGGCATGCCTCAACTCCGGCTGATGCCGGCGCTCGGAGCCGGTCGGATCTTCATCCGGATCGCCGGATGTCGTCGTGGTCGTGTCGAACAGCGGACGCTGCGGCACCGGCAAGGCGCTCCAGTCGTCGGACTGTGGCTTGCCGGATCGGACCGATTCCGGGGGCGCGAGGATGCGCTCCTTGAAGCGCACATCCTCGAAATAACGGGCCTTCTTCGCGCGGATCGGCGGGGTGCCTGCCACCATGACGATCTCGTCGGATGGCGGAAGCTGCATGATTTCGCCGGGCGTGAGCAACTGGCGGGCCGTCTCGGATCGCGAGACCATCAGGTGCCCGAGCCAGGGCGAAAGCCTGTGGCCGGCATAGTTCTTCATTGCCTTCATTTCGGTTGCCGTGCCGAGCGCATCGGACACGCGCTTGGCCGTTCGCTCGTCGTTGGTGGCGAAGCTCACGCGCACATGGCAATTGTCGAGGATCGAATTGTTCGGGCCGTAGGCTTTCTCGATCTGGTTCAGAGACTGGGCGATCAGGAAGCTCTTGAGACCGTAGCCTGCCATGAAGGCCAGGGCGCTCTCGAAGAAGTCCAGCCGACCGAGAGCCGGAAATTCGTCAAGCATGAGCAGGAGCCGATGCCGCCCCGCCTTGGTCTGCAAATCTTCGGTCAGGCGACGCCCGACCTGATTGAGGATGAGGCGGACAAGGGGCTTGGTCCGATTGATGTCAGACGGTGGCACGACGAGATAGAGCGTCGTGGGCATTTCGCCCGCCACCAGGTCGGCAATACGCCAGTCGCAGCGGCGCGTCACCTCGGCGACGACGGGATCGCGGTAGAGACCGAGGAACGACATGGCGGTGGAGAGCACGCCCGAGCGCTCATTGTCAGATTTGTTCAGAAGTTCGCGCGCCGCGCTGGCGATGACCGGGTGCGGGCCGGCTTCCCCCAGATGCGCGGTCTTCATCATCGCATCGAGTGTCGCTTCGATCGTACGCCTTGGGTCGGAGAGGAACGAGGCCACGCCAGCGAGGGTCTTGTCGGGTTCGGCGTAGAGGACATGCAGGATGGCCCCGACCAACAAGGCATGACTGGTCTTCTCCCAGTGATTGCGCCGCTCAAGACTGCCTTCCGGATCGACCAGGATATCGGCGATGTTCTGGACGTCGCGGACCTCCCATTCACCGCGGCGAACCTCGAGCAGCGGATTATAGGCCGACGAATCCGGATTGGTCGGATCGAACAGAAGCACCCTGCCGTGCCGGGCGCGAAAGCCCGCGGTGAGCTGCCAGTTCTCGCCCTTGATGTCATGGACGATTGCCGACCCTGGCCAGGTCAGGAGCGTGGGCACCACTAGGCCGACACCTTTGCCAGACCGTGTCGGCGCGAAACACAGGACATGCTCCGGTCCGTCGTGACGAAGATAGGCACGATCGAAGCGCCCAAGTACGACGCCATCGGGATCGAGGAGTCCCGCGGCCCTGACCTCATCGGGTCGCGCCCATCGGGCGGAACCATAGGTCTCCGCGTTCTTTGCCTCCCGCGCTCGCCAGACCGACATGAGAATCGCGACGGCAATGGCGATGAATCCGCCCGATGCCGCGATCATTCCACCCGTGGCGAAAATGCCCGGCGCATAGGCTTCATAGAAATACCACCACCAGAAGATCGCGGGCGGATAATAGACCGGCCAACCGCCGACCCGGAACCATGGCGACCCTAGCTGCACCTGAAACCCGAGCTCCCATGCCACGTATTGTGTCGCCGTCCATGTCGTGACGAGGACGATCAGAAAGACGGTGATGATCTGGCCCCAGAGGATTCTCGTCGCGGACATGGTGGTTCCTTCCTTTGATTGTCAGAGCCCGAGGCCCCGTTTGCGACCGAAGCTCCAGTCGATGCCGCCGTCGCCCCGCGCGACGCCCGAGACGTGGCGGCCGAGATTCTTCTCGAGCGAAGGGGACCAGGGCACGAGCTGGAAGCCGAGGCCGTCGTCGATCATGGCGAAGCGGCCTGAGGCCAGCGCCAGTCGCTGCCGGTAGGTGCCGGAGACATAGTCGCCGCCGGCGGCCCGGTTGAACGGCAGGCCAGTCTCGGTCGCCAGCTTGCCGCCGAGCGCGTCGAGTTCGCGCCGCCGTAGCGTGTCGATCAGGTTGCGGTTGAAGACGATGCGTCGCCCCTGACGCTCCGCCAGCCCTTCCTGCAGAAGGCGCTCGGCGCGGCGATCCATCGCTTCGCGAACCTCGGCGCCGAAGCCACCGGAGGAAACATCGATCCGCTCGCGCGCGACGGCCTGGCGGTCCAGCCAGGTCGCGCCGGACGCCGAAATCTGGGCTTGCAGATCGAGATCGGAACGCACGGCGATCGCCACGCGGCGCTGCCCCCTGGCATTGTCGAAGCTGCGAAGCTCGACGATCGATCCGGGAGCGCTGTCGCCCGCGGCATCGAGATCGGGCAGCTTGATGTGGTGGGTCCGGCCATCAACGCCGTCGACCACCGCATAGGCGGTCCCCTTCAGCTCGTCATCGAGCCCACGCTCGACCAGCCGGCCGATGACCGGCGCGTCGACACTCTCGGCGGCAAGCACATAGCCTGCGGCGCCACGCTCGATCCCCTTCTCGGTCAGAGCCCGGTGCATGCGCTTGATGATGTCGCCGCGCTCTCCCAATTGGCGCAGCGTTGCCTCGGCATCGTGGCTGATCGACCATTGTCCGGGGCCGACCTGCTCGGCGAGGCCGAGCGTTTCCAGCTTCCGGAGCCGTCCGATTTTGAGGGCCTGGTATTCATCTGGCTGACGGTCGGGATGCGGCGCCAGGTCGATCACACCGGCATCGTGGGCGTCGCGAACCAACTGGCGGTCAAGCTGGGTCCAGCGCTCCGCCTCGATCTGGCGTTCGAGGGCGCGCCGGATGTCGTGATCGGTGCGCGGCCCCAGTTCCATGGTGATGAGATCGCGCGCCCGGTCGCGCATCCCCTCCTTGATGTAGTCGCGCGAGATCACGAGGTCCTGTCCGTCGTCGCGGACCCCACGCACGATCAAATGGACATGGGGATGCTCGGTGTTCCAGTGATCGACGGCCACCCAATCGAGACGCGTGCCGAGGTCCTTTTCCATCTGCCCGACGAGATCGCGCGTGAAGGATTTGAGATCCGACATCTCGAGCGCGTCGTCGGGCGAGACGATGAAGCGGAAATGATGCCGGTCATCGCCGCAGCGCTCGGCGAAGGCCCGCCCTTCGGCGGCCTCCGTCTCCGGCCCGAACAGACGCGCCTTCTCCCCGTCCCGGGTCACGCCCTCGCGGCTGAGGTAATCGAGATGCGTGCCCAGCGGCGCGGCGCGCCCGGAGTGGCGCACGACGCGCGCCTTGACCACGGCTCCCCGTGACCGCGCGGTGATGAAACGATTGGCCTGGATGCTGGCCCGCTGTCCGTGCCCAAAGCGCGAGCGGTTCCCGGAGGTGACGCGGCCAGAACGCGACACCGTTCCCCCGGCCTTCTTGGCCGCCGCGAGTGCCTGGGCGATGAACGGGCGCACATGCTGTGCCCGTGTCGAGCGGATGCGGCCAGGGCGGATGCGGAACTCGCGCTCACCGGCCATGACCCTGCCCCGCAATGTGCGAAAAGCCGAGCAATTCCGGGCAGATGAGCAGTTCCGGCACATTGCGCTGGGACACCGCAATGTGTGAAATGCGCTGGAAAACCCAATAAAAACAACCGACCGTCCGGCCCGCAATGCGCGGCCTTTTATCCTGCCATCGTCCGGTCGTGGTGCCCGCACCCGACCCCTTCGCCCTCAATGGTGCGCAAAAGCTCGCCAGAGCACGATGGTGCGTTCGGCCGGTCATGGCGCATCACCCGTGGCTTGAGCGCCAAGGAAAATGCCTTCCGCAGCGCCCTGATCCGCTCCCGGAACGAGAGCGCGGGTGCTTTGCGGCTGCGTATCGGGCGCAGTATCGCGGTTCCCCGCCCGCGCCACGAAGAGCGGCGCTTCGCGCCAATCGGTCGGCGGTGCGGGCGTGACAGAAGCCGTACCGGAGAGCGCATCCGCGCCCAAGATCGGCGCGAGGGTCGCGACATAGGCGCGTGTCTCTGCGGGCAGATTCCGACCGTCGGAGAGGTACTCGTCGTAACGGCCCGGTCCGGCATTGTAGGCGGCCAGCATGGCCGCGATATTGCCGTAGCGGTCGAACATCTCGCGCAGGTAAGCCGCGCCCGCGAGAATATTGTCGCGACGATCGAAAGGATCACGGCCGAGCCTGTGACGCAAGCGCAGCCCGGCCCAGGTGTCGGGCATGATCTGCATCAGGCCCATCGCTCCAGCCGATGACACCGCCCGTAGATCGCCCGCGCTTTCGACGCGCATCACCGCGCGGATCCAGTACTCCGGAATGCCGAAGCGGAGCGACGCTTCCGCGACATATTGGGCGTTCGGATCGCGCAGAACGGCCTGAGCGGCGGGTGCGGCAGGGACCTGCGCCAGGGTATCGGACGCGAAAGGTATCGACAGGCCGAGAAGGAGAAGTGAGGTGGTGCGCCGGGCAGCGCGAAGCCGCCCGAACGCATGACCCTGGCGACGCCGAAAGCGGTGTTTCGGCATCGCTTAGTCCTTTCCGTCGCGCTTGGGCGCGCGACTCCAGTGCAGCGACCACGACGTCGCGTCGGCGCCGTTCTGGAACAGGGCGGCGCGCATCGGATGCGGCAGGGCGGGATCGTCGATCAGCACCGAGAGATAGTCTCCGGCCTTCTCGCCGGTGCGCGACCAGGCGGCGCCGACCTCGGGGCCGCTTTCATCCGGGCCGAGGTGAACACGGTGATCGGGCGCGTTCTCGACTCCCGCGGCATCGACCACGACGATGGCGATCTCGCTGTCGAGCGTGAGGGTCTGGATGCGGCCGAAGAAGCCGGATTTCTGCCGGGTGAACTCACCGATTTGCGGCATGGGACGTTCCTTTCCTTTGCGGCGGAGTGGACCGGGAACGGGCGGCATGTCCGCTCCCGTGCAGGCGTTCACCGCGTTGACGCCTGCGGTTCGAGGCGGCCGTCGCCGTTCTCGTCGGTCCAGATCGGCACGACGCGCGCGGTGACGGATGCGAGGGGGAGCGGCCCGAAATAGCGGCCGTCCAGGCTGTCTTCGGTGTCCCAGTTCATTAGGAACACATCGCCATTGGCGATCACCCGGCAGCCCTGCCAGGAGGGCAGTTGGCGGCCCCGGCTGTCGCGTTCGCGGGCTTCGCCATAGGCGTGATCGTAAGCCATGATCTGCGCGCCCTTTCGGCACACTTGGGTGCCGGGAAGCGCCAGAACGCGCTTGATCAGGGGAACGCCGCGCGGGAGATAGGCGCGCGCGTCGAGGAAGCCCGCGAGATCGTCCGGCGGCATGACCGCGACAAGATCGCCGACCTCGAGCCGCCCCACAGGACGAACGGAATAGAGGCCGATCGGCGCGCTGGCCGACGCATTCCAGATGAAGCGGGGACCGTGCCCGGTCAAATGCGGCGCGACGATCAGCGCGCCCGCCGCCGCCATGGTCCAGACAATGGCGCGGCGGCTCATGGCTGGACGCTCCGCCGTTTCAGCCAGGCGCGGTGCTGCGTTGGCGAATAGGAACGCGGCCGTTCGCCGGCGGCGAGCCGATTGTGGACGTGCCGCCAGTGATCGGGCGAAACCTCCACCGCATCGATACCCACCGCTTCGATCGCGTCGATGATCTGAAGCATGCGCTCCACCTTGGGCCAGCCATGTGTGCGCAGGAGAAGAACGCCGCCGGGATCGACGAACGGCACGGTCTGATAGGCTTCACCCAGCTTCGGGGCGCACAGGATGTCGAGCCGGGACTCGATGGTGCCATGTTCGTTGGCAGCCCAGCGAACGAGCGCGAAACTGGAGCCTGGCCGGAAGGAGAGGACACGCCGGCGGCGGTCGAGGATCTCCTCACGCACAGCCATGCCGAACCTGATCCAGTGTTCGACCGACTTCTCGACCCAGACCAGCTCAACACGAGTGAACCGGTCGGCCATGTGCGCGGATCGAGCCTGACCGGATGTGGTGCTTGGGGTCATTCGCCATCTCCGCTGGTTGGGGGAAACTCCCGTGCGAGGAGCTCGCGCAGCATGTCGGCGACGGTCATGCCGCGCCGGAAGGCGGCGATCTTGATCCGCCCCCGCAACTCGGGCGTCACGTCGATGGTCAGCCGGGCGGTGTTCGTGGCCGCTTCGTCGCGTTTCGGGGGCGGTCCGGCCTTGATCCATTGTTCGGGATCGGCCGGCCGGGTCGCGAAGCCCTTCCTGTTTGCCCGGGCGCTCATGATGCGCTCCGGGGATTGCCGAGATGCGCGACCTCGGCCGCCAGCGCGGAGATTTCGCGCGCGGCCGCGCTCTCATGGTCGAGTTCCCGGACGATCCGTCCGGACTGCGCAGCGGCGGCGAATGCAATGCGCTGACCGATGCGACTGGCCAGGGCCGGTGGGTCATGATCCGCGAGCGCTTCAGCGGTATCGCGCGCCAGCACAGTGCGCGCCCCGCACCGGTTCAGGACGAAACGGGCCACCAGTTCCGGCCGGTAGATGCGCGCCTCCGAGATCAGCGCCAGCATTTCCGCAGACGCCCAGCCGTCGAAGGGCGACGGCTGCACCGGGATCAGCACCATGTCCGCTGCCAGCAGCGCCGAACGCATGAGTCCGGCCACAGGCGGCGGCCCATCGATGACGACGAGATCGGCATCCCTGGCAAGAGCGGGGGCTTCGCGATGCAGTGTGTCTCGGGCGAGACCGATCACGCTGAACAGGCGCGGCAGCCCCTCGCGAGCGCGCATCTCGGACCAATCGAGCGCCGAGCCTTGCGGGTCGGCGTCGATGAGGATGACCCGTCGTCCTTGCATGGCCCACTCGCCCGCAACGGCGAGCGCCAGCGTCGTCTTTCCGACGCCGCCCTTCTGATTGAGCAAGGCGAGGATCATGACGCGCCTCCCGAGCGATCGCCGGAAGACGTCTTGGGGGTGCGCTGACGGGCTGCGGGAGTGTCGGCGGAGGCGTTCCGATCCAGCGTCTGGTGCTTGTCGCCGGACGTTACTTTCAGCGCATTGCCGACCTTCACGATGAGCTTTTGCACATCGCGTCTGCGCTCTTCAAAGTTAGATTCTTCGTTAGACTCTAAGTTAAGGGCGCGATTTTCGACGCGATTTCCGTGCGTTACGCCCTGTTTGGGTTCCCGATAGCACGAGCCCCGGGTTCCCGATAGCACGATAGTCCGGGTTCCCGATGGCACGAGGCCATCCACAGGTTTTCCACAGGCTGGGCTGGGCTCGAAGGCCAGCAACATCCGGCCGCCGTATTCGATCTCGGTGAACAGCGTGTAGCCGGGGAGCGGCTGGCGCCGAATGATGTCGCGCAGATCGAAGGCGAAGCGCTTGAACGGCGACAGGCTGCCCGATTTCTGGTGAAGGTGGCGGAAGTCGAAGCGCCAGCCGTCCTTCTGCCGGCCGCCATGCTTGCGGACGAGACGGTAGAGCCAGCGTTCGAGACCGCCCGTCAAATCGAAATAGGCCCGGTCGATCGTGAGGATGAGCGCATCGTCGAGGACAGCCTGGTAGAACCAGTCCGGGACGATCATCTCGACGCCATCAGGTCGGCCGTTGCGGTTGGTCCGCTCCTGCCACTCGTTGATCCAGGAGAAGCGGTGGCGGCGTCCTTCAGCGGTCTGACGAAGCGTGGTCGAAATCGTGGTGGATTGCAGCCGGTCCAGTGCGGCCTTCAGGCGCCGATAATCTCGCAGGCTGGTGCCGCGGCCGATGAAGGTGAGAATCTCGTAGGGCGTCGCCATCATAAGCCGTGAGGTTCGCAGCCCGGCATCGCGTGCCTCCACGATCTGGCTCGCGGCCCAGATCAGGATGTCGGCGTCCCAGATGGTCGCCATTCCGTGATCGGGGACTGCCTCGACGCGGATCGAGACGGCTCCCGCGCTGAAGTCGATCGGCGCGACGCGATGAGACTTTGAGAGGGAGAAGAAGGGATAGGCCATGAGATCCTGCGCGTCTCGTGGCGCGAAATCTCCCGGAAGCGCTCTGAACAAGTCGAGCTGCCCGCGCTCCGACAGGGTTCGATGCCGTCCTGTCATCAGCGGGCGGTGCGAACCGCCCGCGGTGAGGCCGGCGGCGTCTGCCGCTTGGGCGGAACCAGCTGGCCGCGCGGATCGGTAGTGGAGGTCACCGCGCCGCGGTCGGCCCAGGCTTTGAGATCATCGACGGAATAGACGACGCGCCCGCCGAGCTTGTGATAGGCGGGACCAGTACCGTAGGTGCGGTGTTTCTCGAGTGTCCTGGCCGACAGGCTGAGAAATGCGGCCGCCTCTTTCGTCCGTAGGTAGCGCGGCGGCAGAACGGCGGGATCAGCGTGCATGGATCGAGCCTCCGTGGGGTTGCGGGACGCCGCAGAGGACCAGCGGCGATTTGCGACCACGGTGGCGGAGAAAGATCGGCGGGGTGGATGGGGAAGATTGGGGGCGAAGAATCCCCACCCCCGGGCAGCGCGGCAGGTTCAGGCCTTGCGTTTGTGCCGGAGCAGCCTGCGGTAGCCGCCTTCGATAAGGGCGGAGGCGCTCTCAATCAGCCCGATGACCGTGTCGCGGAGCGCGGATGTTCGCCAGGGCTCCGAGGCGATGCGCTCGGAACCGAACATGGCAATCGCGATTTCCCTGTAGCTGGCGCCGTTGCTGCGGCCATCGGCCGCCTGCATCATCTGGCGCATCCTCCGTCGCTGATAGGGTGTCACGCGCGCATCGTGCGGGACTGGTCCTGCGTTTGCGGCATGCCAGAGACGGAGAACGGCCTGAAGTCGGTCGGGTAGATCGCTGTCGAGGGGCAGAACTATGGAGGATGCGCTGCCAACGTCGCAGCCGGTCAGATACAAGACTTGCGCGTCGGTATAGGCCTCGTGGATCGCATACAGGCCCTCGGGGCCTTCGCGGCCGTCAGCAGGCGCGAGCGGAGGCGGCGACGACAGGAACGACGGCGCGGTGTCGATGAGCAGAACGGCCGGATTGACGAGCGGCGACCAGACGACCTGTTGTTCGAGTACGGAAAGGCTCGGTCGCGCCGGGAAATCGCAACCCCCATAGATGCTGGGCGTCATCGGTGTAGGGGTTTGTCTCCGCATTCATGGCGGCGAGTTCGGCGAAATGCTCCTGATAAGGTTCGGAGCGGCGCAGGCATTCCCAGGCAAGGCCCTCGACCGAGAGGCTGTCGTAGAACTCGTAACGATCGCTGTCGCTCCATTGGGATGTGTCTGGCCGCATCCTCCCCTCCTCGCTTTGACGGAACGGTCGAGTTGTTCAACGATTCCAGCATCATCCGCATGCGGGAAGATCGAGGGACGGCAATGAGCGATGCCGGTTTGGCATCGCTTCACGGCCCCGCCTGACGGGTCAGTGCCGCGGCGCCGATTGCCACAGGAGGTGGCGATATCCCGTTTGGGTCATCCATCTCGCCCGCGCCAGATGGCTGTCATGGACGCGGCGCGCGCGAGCCGGCTCGATGCGAGGGTCAATCCCGAACAGGACTTCCACCGCTTCGGTCCATTCGGCGCCGTCGGCGGCGGCGTCCAGGAGCCGCATGTAAAGCTTGATGTGCGTCTGGTCGTAGGCCGTCAGTTCCTCGGCATCGGGAGCATCATCCTCGAATGGCTCGATCATCGAGGACATACCGGCCGCCCCTGAGACAAAATAGCCGTCGGGTGAATGGCTTGCGAGCGGCTACAGGTTTTAGCTGACTGCGAAAGACGCGCTCGCGCGGGCCAAGTATTCCCCGACCCTTTACCGGCGTCCTTTTTCGTCGCGATCATGAACAAGCAGCACCCCCTGTCCGCGTTCGGTCGACAGGAGAACTATTCCAGCCGCTTCAAGGGCCCGGCGAACCTGATCGCGCGTAGTTTCGTAGACCTCGAGCCGGCTTTCGGATTCGAGGCGCTTGAGCGCGGTCAATGATACACGGGCCTTATCTGCGAGCGTCTCCTGCGTCCAACCCAGTAACGCGCGTGCGGCCCGCGACTGTCGGGAGGTGATCATGCATGATCACCTCCCATCGCGACCGGCGCGCATTCCAGAACTACGGCTATAATAGTCGTTCTGTTCCGATCTTCTATCTGAAATCGCAGATCCTGAGCCCGGCTTTGCGTGCGTCCTGGCTCAACGCTTCCGAATCGATTCGGCGGCAGCGGCCGGGGTGACGGCTTTCCTGCGAGCAGGGAGGAGGCCCCGACCTGTCGGCCGGGGCCTTGCGCGCCTTAGTCGCCGTTGCGGCGGTTGGGGCGGGACCAGATCAGGGAGTAACCCTCGCCGTCCTCGTCATCGAAGAGGTTGGCGTAGATCGGAGCGGTGAAGCTCGGATCGTCCAGCTTGAGGCCCAGATAGTCGCGGCCCTCGCCCGAGCGCTTGGACCAGGCGGCGCCGATCTCGGCGCGGCCGACCAGGACCCGGTGGCTGGGGGCATTCTCGCCGGTGGCGCGCTGGTCGGGGACGATGCGCACGCCCTTGGCCTGGACGCTGAGGGTGACGATTTCGCCGGTGAATTCGTTCGAGCCGGTCTTCTTGAAGGTGCCGATGGTCGCCATTTTAAGTCTCCGTTTTCCGTTTTCGAGCCCGCACCGTTGCGGCCTCGATGGCGATCGACAGGACGGAGACGATCGCTGGCGCACCCCCGCGCAGCAGGGGCTGGACAGCAAAGGAGGAACTTTCTTGTCACCGCGAGGAATGACGGTGCCTGCACCGGCAGGGGAAGAAAGTTGTGACGGCGCTGTTGCGCTGAAGCGGTCGAGGCGCAGCCGGTCTTCGGCCAGATCAGGCCATTGAAGAGGCCGATTGGAGCGGTTGAGAGTCGGGGCATGAAACGGAGACGATGGCGCCCCAGTGGTTCCAGGAAAGACAGACCCGGCCGGCATCACGGCCGGTCCGTCACCCTTCGTCCCAGGCCTTGCGCGGCCTTCCACACGAACGGTTCCACCGGCATTGCCCCCATTGCCGGGTTCAGGATCGGCAGGCGAGTGCCGGAGCTGACATCTTGCGCTCCCGTTACGGCCGCGCGCGGGCCTCACGCCGATCCGGGTCGTACACTCCGATACATCCCCACCTGCCTGCTGACGGGGATGGCCGGTGTCACGCTGCCCTGGCTGTCCGTCCAGCCGCCGCTATGCGTCGTCACGCGCGCGCAAGGTTCCGGTCCGCCGGGCCGGCGGCCGCCCATCCCGCGAGCCGGAGGAAAGCCGACACGCCCACGGCTATTGCGCCAATGATCGCGAATACGAACTGCCAGGTCTCGGACGGCATCGTGAGTTTGACGATGCCAAGCGTGGCATGGAACCCGGCGAGGACTGCGGGAGCGACAAAGACCAGGGCGATCAGCATGCGCGCCCAGAGCGGGCGGACGAGCATGAGCAGACCCTGCACAACGGCCAGGGTCAGCCCAGCCGCGAGGAGGCCGACGAGCCCTGCGCCGAGCCATCCCGCGCCTGTGCCATAGGCCCAAGTGCCGGCATTCACGCCGAGGAAGAACGGCAGCGCAAAGACCGCGACGTTGAACAGCAACCAGCACATCGTGCCGATGGCGGCAATGGAAACGAGGATGCCCAGAATGATCATGGTGGCGGCTCCGTGCAAAAGGTTGAACGGTTGCGCCTGCCACCACCTCCACGGCGCAAACGGGAATATAGCATGAACATGCGTGTCTCGGCGAGACGGAATGGCAGGTCCTTCGACATGAGAATGTTGGAGGGCAGCGCTCATGCGCTGCCCGTGCCGAAGCGATAGACCGGGATGCCCATCTTGCGGGCCTTGTCGGCCAGATTGTCCTGGATGCCGGTTCCGGGGAAGATGATGACGCCGATCGGCATGGTGGCGAGCATCTGGTCGTTGCGCTTGAATGGCGCGGCCTTGGCGTGTTTCGCCCAGTCGGGCTTGAACGCAACCTGCGGAATCTTGCGATTGTTGGCCCAGGTGGCGGCGATGCGTTCTGCGCCTTTCGGCGTTCCGCCGTGCAGGAGGACCATGTCCGGGTGTTTGGCATGGACCTGATCGAGCTTGTCCCAGATCAGCCGGTGGTCGGCCGTGTCCCCACCCGAGAAGGCGATCTTCGGCCCTGCGGGCACCAGCACCTCGTTGTCTGCCCTGCGCTTGGCGGCGAGGAAGTCGCGGCTGTCGATCATCGCCGCGGTCATCTGGCGGTGGTTGACCCGTGAGCCGGAGCGCGGCGACCAGGGCGTGCCGGTGGTGCGCAGGTAGATGTCGGCGGCGGTATCGCGGAAGAGCTCCATGCTGTCGCGGCGCTCGATGAGGCTCTGGCCGATGCCGATCAGGGTCTCGAGCTGGACGGATTTGACCTCCGAGCCATCCTGTTCCCGTTGAAGGCGTCTCTGCGCCTGCTCGTTGTCGTCCAGTTTGCGCTCGATCCGCTCGACGGCGCGGTGGAAGGTATTGACCGTGGACCACATGATCTCGTCGAGGTCGAAATCGAGGCTGGTGTCAACCATGCTGGAAATCAGGGCGTCGAAGATATCGGCGACAGCGGTCTGGATGACGTGATCCTCGGGGGTGATCCGGGGATCTTCCTCGTCCTCCGAGGGACGATAGCCATAGAGTTCGAGATCCTCGATGACGTGGCCCGTCGGGGAGGTGCTGTGATCGGGTTCGAGTTCGTCATGAGCGTGCATGGGATGCGTCCTTCGGCTGGACCGCGACCGTCGCGGCCTTCATGGCGACGACAAGCCCACGGGCGATCCGGTCCGGCAGCCCGAGCCCTGGCGAGGGCCTCGATGGCAAAGCCGGACTATTTTGCCTCGCGCTGCAAAGCCCCGAAGGGGCGGCGGAAAATAGTCCGGCGCCGCCATTGCCGGGCCGGACCGTTTGTGGGCCGCTCGCCCTCTCGAAGGCCGAGGCGCGGTCCCCTGACCGTGATGGTGCAGTCCCATATGCCATGACAAGCCGGACCCCGCCCGATCACACCCCTTCCCGGCTATGCAGTGAGGACCATGAAGCGGCTGACGTCCTCGGGGGCGAGTTGTACCCGCACCTCCGCCCGAAGCGCAGTCAGCCCGCGCATGACGAGATCTTCGTTGATGTCCCCCAGCACGGGCGAGAGCGTGATCGCCTCGATCCCGGCCCCGCGTGCCCGGTCGACAAGGCTATCCCGCGCGCCGTCACCTGCCGGATCGTTGTCGCGGACGATATATAGCCTGCGCAAATCGGTCGGAAATAGGATGGCGGCGAGATGCCCGGCCGAGAGTGCGGACACCATCGGCATCGGGGGCATGGCCTGCCGCAGGGACAATATGGTCTCGATGCCCTCCCCCGCCGCCATGACATCCTGCGCCTCGCCAAAACGGACGGCATTGCCGAGCAGGTCGCCCATCGCCTTGCGCGGCGGATCGATGGGCGCCTTGGCCGAGCCGTCACGGGCGAGCCAGGTCCGGTGCGCGCCGGTGACCTTGCCATTGAGGTCGGTGACCGCGGCGATCATCGCAGGCCAGGTCTCGGTCGGACCATCGCCCTCGGGCCGCCAGTAGCAGTTCGGATGGAACCGAAGATTTGCGACTCCGCGTAAATCCGTAATGCCGCGCTTGCGCAAATACGCTTCTGCGACGCTGCCCGTGATCGGCCGGGTCATGCGCCAGAGCCTGCGCGCGGCCTCGGACGAACCCGATGGCGCCGTCGGCCTTCGCGGCCGGCCTGTATACGGCCCCGGCTCCGGACGGGGCAGGCTGAGGAACCGTCGGGCCTCCTCGGCGACATCCGCGAAGTCGATCAGGCCGAGGGATTCCCGGATCACGTCGAGCAGGTCGCCATGCTCGCCGGTCGCCGGGTCGGTCCATTTCCCGGCGACACCCTTGGCGCTGTCATGCAAGCGTACGAACATCGAGCGCCCGGCGGTGTTGCGGACGTCACCGACTTGCCAGTAATTGCCCTGCTTGCGCCCGTTCGAGAGATAGAAGCGGCAGACCGCCTCGGCCTGACGGCCGAGACGCTGCGCGAGATCAGTGGCGTCGAGACGGGACATTACGCGGCCTCCCGCTCACCGATGCGCTCGACCGGGAAGCGGTCGAGGAGCCTGGCCGCAATCTCCGGCCCGGATGCGCCCACCGGCACGAAGAAGCGCAGCTTCCACGAGATGATCTCGCTGAAGAGGCCATAGGCGCGCAGGCGCTCCCGCATCGACTCGGTGAAGCCCGAAAGCTCGATGCGGTTCGCACCCATCACGCGGGCGCAGCGCAGCTGCAATCCTTCGGCGAGATCGAAGACCGTGCGGCCTTCCAGCAGTGCGGCATAAACCGCATCGGGCGTCAGACCAGCGGGGACACCGCTGGTCGAGGCGCTGGCGGCCCATGCGGGAGAGACGCGGCGGCCGATGATCCGTTCGCCCTCATCGGTCTGAAGGCGATAGACGCGGGAAGACTCCTGCGGCAGGCGCTTCCAGATCGGCAGCAGCAGACCTGTCACCATATGCAGCGTGCTGTCGGTAAACTCCGGCACCTCGGCGAGTTCGGCCCTCCAGGCCGCGCCGAATGTCTCCCGGTCGACCTCGACCCAATGGGTCTCGCCCATCATGCGTAGGGGGACGTTGTGCGCCTCCATCGGCCGGATCAGCCGGACGCGCCGTTCGATCTCGCCATCGTCCAGCATGACGCTGGTGGTGGGGATCTGGACAGCGGCACGGCCGGAACGCTCATTGACCAGCAGCTTCGCGCGGGGATCGTCAAGTTCGGCCGTCGCTGCATCCAGCGTGACCGGCCGGTTACGCTTGCGCTCGGCAATGGTCAGGAGCCGGGTCTCGGCGCCGGTCGCCGGATGGGTGTAGATTACCTGCCGGTCGGTGACGGTGAAGCTCTCGGCGCGCAGGGTTTCCAGCCCCATATCATAGGCGCCCGAGGCGATGGCCCCGTCGATCCTGGCCTCAAGCAACTGCTCGAAGGCCGAGAACAGGATGCCCTGGAGTTCGATTGTCAGTGCCAGCAGACGGTTGAGGAAGGTGGTGATCGGTGGCAGGTCATCCTTGAGACCATTGCTGTCCATCAGCTTGAGACCGGTGGCAGATTCAAACCGCTCCAGCGGGCAACCCTCCACCTTGCCGCGCACGACCAGCAGATAGAGCTGGCGCAAGGCGTCGCGGGCATAGCTGGATTCCAGATTGTCCTCGGGCCGGAACAGGCCTTGCCCGCCGGTCTGGCGCTGGCCGCGCGTGATGGCGCCCAGCGTATCGAGACGTCGAGCAATGGTGCTGAGGAAACGCTTCTCGGCCTTCACATCCGTTGCGACGGGCCGGAAGAGCGGCGGCTGCGCCTGATTGGTGCGGTTGGTGCGACCCAGCCCCTGAATGGCGGCATCGGCCTTCCAGCCGGGTTCCAGCAGATAGTGAACGCGCAGGCGCTGGTTCCTGGCCGAGAGTTCGGCGTGATAGCTGCGCCCGGTTCCGCCCGTGTCCGAGAAGACCAGGATGCGCTTCTGGTCATCCATGAACGCCGAGGTTTCGGCAAGATTGGCGGAGGGAGCGCGGCTCTCGACAGCGAGGCGTGCTGCCGGACCTTCGCCTCGGCGCACGATCCGCCGCGAGCGTCCCGTCACCTCGGCGACCATGTCGGTCCCGAAATGCTGCACGATCTGGTCGAGCGCGCCGGGAACGGGCGGCAGGCTGGCGAGCTGCTCGATCATCTCGTCGCGCCGGGCCACGGCCTCGCGGCTTTCGACCGACTGGCCATCGCGAAAGACCGGGCGCGACGACAGATTGCCCTCGCCATCGGTGAAGGGTTCGTAGAGCTGCACCGGGAAGGAATGGGCGAGGTAATCGAGAACGTATTCCCGCGGCGTGATGTCCACGCGGACGTCGCTCCATTCCTCGGTCGGCAGTTCGGACAATCTCCGCTCCATCAGCGCCTCGCCGGTCGAGACGATCTGGATGACGGCGGCATGGCCCGCCTCCAGATCCTCCGTGATCTGCCGGATCAGGGTCGGCGTCTTCATGCTGGTCAGCAGATGGCCGAAGAAGCGCTGCTTCGCGCTCTCGAAGGCGGAGCGTGCGACAGACTTCGCCTGCGGGTTCAGCGTGCCCTCGCTGCCGGTGATATTGGCGGCCTCCATCGCCGCATCGAGATTGTTGTGAATGACGGCGAATGCTCCGGCGTAGGCATCGTAGATGCGGCATTGCTCGCCCGTGAGCTGGTGCTCGACCAGTTCGTATTCGACGCCATCATAGGAGAGCGACCGTGCGGTATAGAGGCCGAGCGCCCGCAGGTCGCGGGCCAGAACCTCCATGGCCGCCACGCCCCCGGCCTCGATCGCCTCGACGAATTCGGCGCGGGTCGCAAACGGAAAATCCTCGCCACCCCAGAGGCCGAGCCGCTGTGCGTAGGCGAGGTTGTGGACCGTCGTGGCGCCGGTCGCCGAGACATAGACCACGCGCGCGTCCGGCAGGGCGTGCTGAAGCCGCAGGCCCGCGCGTCCCTGCTGCGAGGCGGCGACGTCGCCGCGTTCTCCCTTGCCGCCGCCGGCATTCTGCATGGCATGGCTTTCGTCGAAAATGATGACTCCATCGAAATCGGAGCCCAACCAATCCACGATCTGCCGCACCCGCGAAACCTTCTCGCCGCGGTCGTCGGACCGTAGCGTAGCGTAGGTGGAAAATAGGACGCCTTCGGTGAGCGTGATCTGCTTGCCCTGGGCGAATCGCGAGAGTGGTGTGATCAGCAGCCGCTCCATGCCGAGTGCCGACCAGTCGCGCTGTGCGTCCTCGATCAGCTTGTCGGATTTGGAGATCCAGACGGCCTTGCGGCGACCGCGCAGCCAGTTGTCGAGGATGATGCCGGCAGACTGACGCCCCTTGCCCGCGCCGGTGCCATCGCCGAGCATGAAACCCCGGCGGAAGCGCACCGCGCCTGCCGCATCCTCGGGCGCCGCGCTGACATTGTCGTAGGTCGCGTCGACGGTCCAGGCCCCCGCCAGATAGTCGGCATGGGCCTCGCCCGCATAGATCACCGTCTCGAGCTGAGCATCGGACAGGCGCTCATGGATGTCGACGGGCAGCATTGGCCGATAGGACGGGCGGGGCGGTGCAACCGAGGCCATGGCGGCGGATTGCACCAGCTTGGTCGGATGCGGCTGCGCACCGGGAATCCGCAGGGATTGCAGCGCATATTCCTCGTAGATGGCGTCCGACAGCCGCGCCCCTTCAGGCGGCGACCAGTCGAGCGCCTCGTAGGTCAGCTCCACGCCGTCAGGATCGCTGGCCGGGTCCGCGACAGGACGCATCGCAGCCGAGCGGGTGAGATAACCGCGCACGGTCTTCGGCGCGGCGGTCGAGGCAGAAACGGCAACCTTCGGCAATGCGACCGGCAGGCGCGGCGGCACCTGGGTCTCGACCCAGTGCAGCAGCGTCGCGACATCCGGGGCCGTGCCCGGCGAGGCCTGGAAGAGCGACGGATCCTCGGCGGGCAGCTTGTCGATGACGGTCAGCCGCGTGTCGATACTGGTGCCGTGCCTGGCATAGACTGCGCCGTCGACAGTCGCGGTGAACATCACCCGCCCGCGTTCCTGCAATCGAGCAAACGCTTCGCGCCAGGCAGGCACGTCAGGGCCGAAGTTCGCGCCCGTGATCGCGACCAGTCGGCCACCGGGGACAAGCCGGTTGAGCGCCGAGGCGACGTGCCGATAAGCCGCATCGGCCATGCGCCCGGTGACATTGGCCATGACCGAGAACGGTGGATTCATCAGCACCACGGATGGGACGGCAGCAGGCGCGAGGTGATCGTCGATCTGGGCGGCATCGAACCGGGTAACGGGATTGGCTGGAAAGAGGGAGGACAGCAAATCGGCGCGGGTCTCGGTCAGTTCATTGAGGATCAGCGATCCGCCGGCAGTCTGCGCCAGGATCGCCATCAGCCCGGTGCCGGCCGAAGGCTCCAATACCACATCATCCGGCGTGATCGCGGCCGCACTCAGCGCCGCGAAGCCCAGCGGGACCGGTGTGCTGAACTGCTGGAAATTCTGGCTTTCTTCCGAGCGCCGCGTATGCGTCGGCAGTAACCCGGCGATCTTCGTGAGCGCGTCGAGCCGTGCAGCCGGAGACGCGGTTTTACGGAAAAGCGCGTTGCCGTATTTGCGCAGGAACAGGACGGTCGCGACCTCGCAGGCGTCATAGGCCGCCTTCCAGCCCCAGGCGCCGGTGGCGTCGGAGCCTCGACAAGCGGTTTCCATGGCGGCGCGCAGGACGATCGCATCGATGCGCCGGCCGTGTTCGAGATGGGGGAGCAGGAGATTGGCGGCGGCCAGGATAGCCGACGCAGGGGCAAGCGGCGCGACCGGACCGGCCGCGGGGGAAGCCATGTTCATGAGAGGGGACCTCGGGAGAGCGGGAACGGGAGAGCCCGGCCAGCGCTCTCTCGACCGCCCGGACTCGCCCCGTCCCGGCAGGCCTCTCACTCTGAGTATCGCGACATACAAAAAGCGCCCCGACCAGACGGTCGGGCGCTTCTCGATCAACCGAAGCGGCGACCTGCCTCGGTGAAGGTGTAGTCGTTTGCGAGAATGGTTTCGTCGACGGCCTTGTCGGACGAGAGACAGTCATATTCCCGTTCGACCTGGCGATAGAGCCAGCGGGCAAGATCGCGCAGCACCTCGATCACCGCATCTTCGGCATCGGCCGTCATGTCCTGCCAGACCGGGCCGTCGCGCTCGACCGAGATCACCATGCAGTATTCGTGATAGTAGTGCCCGCGATGGGCAATCTCGGCGCGAAGTTGGTAAAAGTTGCGCCGCTGGATCGCTTGAAATGCATCTGCGATCTGGTGCAGGGCGCCATCCTGCGGGGCATAGTCCCGGATGCGTTTCGCCGCACCCTTCGCATAGGACCAGAAGCCTTCGTAGCAGGCCCCGTCCCCTTGCGACCAGAAACCCCGGAACCAGATGCACGGTTCCTGCCGCGTGCCCCCACCATAGAGACGAACGGGCCGGGTCTTGAGGGAAATGCCGAGGATTTCCGCGATCCGCTGGAAATCCTCATAGACGGCATCATACCAGTCGTAGTCAAAGCCGCCCTCGCGATACCAGGCGCGAGCCTTCTCCTTCGCAGCGTCGGAAAGCTCGTCGAGACGATAGACGGTGGTTTCGATGATCTCAGGCATGAGCGTCACCTCCGTCCAGCACGGTGGCGAGCCAGCCATCGGTATAGATCCAGTCCACTGTCTCGCCGGTGGCGAGGTCGAGCACATGCGCTCCGCCCCCGAAGCCATCGAGACGCGGCTTCGAACAGGTGTTGGCGTATTGCATGCCCCATCGCCCGGTCAGGCCGAACTCGGCCGCGCAGCGCTTGACGAACTGGATGACATGCTCGGGATCGCCAGTGCCGTCATCGCGCATCCAGAGATGCGAGCCGCCATGCTCGGGCTGGATCGACAACGTGAACCCATCCGAGGGCGGATCCTCGCCGGCGTTCTCGTCAGACAGGGCATTGTAGAGTTCGAGCGCGCAGGTGGCGTTCTCGGGGGTGCCCACATCGAGCAGGCAGGAGAAATGCGTGTAATAGTCAGCCATGACGGCCTCCGGACATGACAAGGCCCGACGCGAGACCGGGCCGAATGGATGGGAATGGATGGAAGATCAGGCGGCCCGCGGCAGGCTGAGCAGCTCGGCGGCGGTCTCCCGCCAGAACGGATCGACGAGCCGCGCCTCGAGCAGGCTGGCGCGGTAGCGCAGGTCGCGCGCCGATCCGTGCTCCCCGTGCCCTGACGCGGCGAAAGCCATGCCGCGCAGACGGCTGGCCTCGGTCACGATGCGGCGGGCCTCGGCGTCGGACGCGACCGGCTGGCGCCAGAGGATGATCCCGGCGCGGATTTCACCGGCGAGCACCAGACCGTATTCGCTGTCCTGAATGACCGCGATGCGCGGCCGGAAGCGCAGCGCATCGTCGCGACCTGCGTGGATGTCGCCGCGCGACACGCGCAGAATGGCGAGGTCCATGGCCTCTTCGGGCGACGGGCATTCACCAAGCAGGAGGGTGCGATCGAAACCATCGGCATCGTCGCCACCGTCATCGTTGACCGTGCCGAGGCAGGTGACGCGCAGCGGCAGCCTCTCGGCGCGGCAAAGCGCCGGAAGCACATCGGCGGCAAGAATCTGGCCGATGGAGCGGAAGGTATCATGGCGGGAAAGGGTCATCGGGATCACTCCGCGACGGGCGGCGGAGGCCTCTCCTCCACCTTTTAACCCGTCACGGCCAAACCGGCCCGCACTCTCCCTCTCATCGCCGCGGGCCTTGACCTTGGCGCCACCCCCGGCGATGGGTGATCATCGCCAGGCGGAAGGCCCGGGACGCGCTTCCGCGGCCCGGGCCGTCGAGGATGAGGCGCTTTCGCGCCTCATCCGAAGGGATCGAGCTCCAGCTTCACCATTTCCTCATCGCCATCGAACTCATTGGCGGGCATGGCGCCGTGGGTGCCGTCCCCCGCCTCGAACACGACGATCGAGACCATCAGCGTGGCGGCGAGGCTGGCGGCGAAGGCGGTGGCATCTGCATAGGACATGGGTTCCGGCTCCTGTCTTGGAGGCGGGGGACCATCCCCCGCGCGACAGGCGCCCGAAGTGTCTGACCGTATCTGCACTCACGCTCGCGCGTTCGGGTTCCCCCGAATCCGCGAGGGCGGCACGCGCAGCGTCAAGCCGACCCCTTGGGGTTGAATGCAAAGAAGCGGATCAGACCAAGGTTTGCGAATGGAAGCGGGGGGTGGTGCCTTGCATCTGACCGGATGCCCGAGACCCGTCGCAGATGCCTCGTCCCGCCCGCCTTGCTGGCGCGCTGGCCGAAAATTCGTGTTCGTACGGGGCCGGACGGCAACCGTCACCCATGACATCGATGGCTAATGGCGAAGCTGGAGCCCGGTCCATCACTGCCGGCAAAGCGATAACCGGCGGCGCCACATGGGGGCGGAACCAGCCTTGCCGCTCAGTCCCAGAGCCCATCGGCGATTTCGCGCGCGATCATGGCGCGGGCCTTCATCATCACCTCGTCGCCCGACGTGTCGACATGGCCGAAAAACCGCGCCCTGGCGCCATGCGCGGTCCAGTCGGCGTAGCGGCAATATTCGCGGGCATCGAGGCGGAACGCCCGCATGTCCTCGGCCCAATGGGGCTTGGGCTCCACCACCACGGTGACGCCGTCGCGCGTCTCCTCCCAGGGCAGCGAGCGCTCGGCCGGGGGATTGCCGACGTCGTGGCGGAAGATCTCGTCGATATCGATCAATCCGGTCATTGGGGCTCTCCAATGCAAAGCCCGGTCACGAGGACCGGGCGGATTGTGGGGGATGGTCGTGGTCAGGCTGCCCCTGGGCCGGACCCCGGATGCGGTGGACCGCTTGCGTCCGGCTCACTGTCAGCCGCAGCGGCGAAGGGGTCGACCAGCTTGTGAATCGGCTGGGCGCGGCCCATCCAGGGCTGGGGCCGGATCGAACGCACCCAATCGGCAAAGCTCGGAATGAAGCCGAGATCCTCCAGCACATGCTGTTCGCCGATCAATCGGACGGGGACGACGCGGCCGGTCAAGACGGTGATGGTCGGCCCGAAGACCCGCTCCAGTTCGAATATGCCCTGGGCATGATGGCGCAGAGCCCGATGCCGGAAGTCGGCGGTGATCTCCTTCGATTCATCGAACCACTGATGCAGCGGCAGATAGTCCTCCGCGGCGCCACCCCATTTGCGCGCCGAGGACAGCGCGTGATGATAACAATGTCCCATTGCCGCCTCCCTCAGAACTGATGCGTGAAGTTTTCGGTGGCGGTGTAGCGCTCGTTGTAGTCGAGCGTGATCGCATGCGCCGCCACATCGAAGGTGATGTCGCCATAGGCGCCGTCGGAGTTTTCCCAGCCGCAATGCGTCCGCTCCAGCACGTCATAGGCCAGGCTTTCGATGGCCGTCGCTATCGCGATGATGGATCGGTCCGGCTCGGATTGGCCCCAGACGGCTTGCGCGATCTCGATCGTGCCCTCGGGCATCGGGATGGCATCGTCGCCAGACCGGACCTCGACATTCTCGATCTGACCGGAATCGCCATAGCCGTCGAAGGTCACGACGACATGCGTGACGCCCGCGGATGCGAGGGCATCGAGCAGCACGCCCTTGTTGAGGTTGAACAGTTCGGCCTCGAGCTGGGCACGAAGGGCATCCAGCGTCCTCCACTCGGCGAGCGCCGAGCTGGTGTCAGGCGCGGCTTCGGTATCGTCGGTCATCGTTAGCTCCTGAAGAAAAAGCGCCGGGCGCGGTGGCCGGGCGGATGGAAAATCGAGAGGGAAGATGCGGGGCGGCCGGAGCCGCCCCGCATGCGGAGGTCATTCAGCGGCGACCATGTGCTGCTCCTCCTCCTCGGCGAGGTCTTCATCCTCGCTATCGCCTGCCAGGAACTCTGGCAGTTCGTCGGCCTCGACATCGGCGGAGGCCATAGCGTCTGTCTCCGCGCCGGGGTCGATCATGCGCAGCGGCTCGGGCAGCCAGCCGGTTTCCGCGAGCAGGCGCTCGGCCTCCTTGGCCATGTCACCCTTCTTCAGGTGGTCGATCAGCTCGGCTGCCCGTTCGCCCGCCCCCTCGCGCACGGCTTCGAGAATGCGAGGCTTGGTCACGCGGCCGAGATAATTCTCCACTGTCGGACGCCAGCCAGCCGCCACCATATCGAGCCCGGTGGCGCGCGCCAGCCTGTCGGCCTGCGCCAGCCTCACCTCGAGGCCGTGCTGGCTGACTCCCATGCCGCCATAGGGGTTCGGCTTCTCGTAGAGCGCGTTGACGCCGAAGCTCACGCAATGGGCGAGAAGCTCCATGCGGGAGCCGTCGTCAAGATCGGCCAGCCAGTCCCAGAGCGCCGCGTCATCTGCGGGGATATGATCGCCCCAGCGTTCGTGCCGTTCTGCCACCGCCCGCGCCGAGGCGCTGTCGCGCAGATCCTCGGCCTGCGCCGGGAAATGCACATCGCGGACCTGGGCCTCGATGCAACCCCGCGTGGAATGCGGGAGGAATGTGTCCGTGACCAGCCGGTGCAAAAGCGCGGTCATGGCGACATGGGGGTTCGTCGCCACGGCATCGCGCAAGGCGAGCGTGCGATGCGCGGTGAGCTCGCTGACCAGGCGGTCGGGAAGCGGCCGGATCGTCTCGACCTCATCCTCCTCCTCGTCTGTTTCGGTGGGGGATCCGCCAACCGTAATCACGGCGCGCTGGACGCCAGCCGGCTGATCGTCCTCGGTCGCCGTGCCCGCAGCGTCAGCGCCATCGCCGCCCTCGGGCTCGGCCGTCGCCTCGTCCCCGGGCCGGACATAGCCACGCTCGACCAGCAGCGTTCCATCGGAGTCGATGCTGACGAAGGCCCCGGCCCGGGCCATCTGCTCGGGCGCATAGGTCATGGGACGGTGATCGAAGGTCTCCAGCGCCTCTTCGATCTCACCGAGGCGCTGGTCGACCTCGTCGGGCAGCTCGTCGGCCTCGGAATATTCGGCCTCGAGCCGGTCGTATTCGTCGCGCAGCGCTTCGCGGGTCGCGCGTTCCTCCTCGGTCAGATTGACCGTGGTGCCGACGAGTTCCCGCAATCCGTGGTCATGACCATAGGGAAAGGTCACGGCGATCTCGATCCATTTCCAGCCCTCGGCCGCGACGGTCTCGGCCTCGGCCTTGAGCTTCTCGGTGACGAGACGGTCGAGCAGGACGGCGTCCTGCAGCCAGCCGCCATCGTCGGACTGGAAGAGATCGCGGAGCACATAGCCGCCAGCCTCTTCATAGGCCGCGATGCCGACGAATGCCGCCCGCTTGTCCGAGGCCCTGACCGTGGTCTCGGTCATCAGGCGACGGATGTAATAGGGCTCCTTCTGCCAGCCGTCCTTGATCGCCTCCCAGACCTGCTCCTGGCGCGCATGATCCTCCGAGACGGTGAACGCCATGAGCTGTTCGAGGGTCATGCCGTCCTCGGCATAGATGTCGAGCAGCGCGGGAGAGACCGATGCCAGGCGCAGGCGCTGCTTCACGACCTTGACGTCGACGAAGAAGGCCGCCGCGATTTCCTCCTCGGTCATGCCCTTCTCGCCCATGGCCTGGAAGGCGCGGAACTGGTCGAGCGGATGCAGCGGCGCGCGCTCGATATTCTCGGCGAGCGACACCTCGTCTATCAGGATGCCGGCGCCGGCCTCCGACACGACACAGGGCACCGGGGCGGTCTTGTTGAGCCGCTTCTGCTTCACCAGCAGTTCCAGCGCCCGGTAGCGGCGGCCGCCGGCAGGCACCTCGAACATGCCGGTTTCCTTCCCCTCGGCATCGACCACCGGCCGGACATGCAGCGACTGGATCAGGCCGCGCCGGGCGATGGACTCGGCCAGTTCCTCGACCGAAATACCGGCCTTGACCCGCCGGACATTCGCCTGGGAGAGCACCAGCTTGTTGAAGGGGATGTCGCGCGAGGACGACAGGGTGATCTTCTGAACGGCAGTGGCCATGTTCTTCACTCCATGACGGACGCCGGGGAGCCTCTCTCTCCGGCAACCAGCCCGTCGCGAACTCCCCATCCCTCCTTTCACTCTCCCGGCCCCGCGCCGGCGCAATTCCCATGACCATCAGATCTCGCCTCGGGCGCGCAGGCTGGTCTCCCGGCCGGCGCCAGTGATGATGTGGTCATGCAGCGTCACACCCAGAGCCGCGCAGGCCTTCTGGATCTCCCTCGTCATCGCGAGATCGGCGGCCGAGGGCTCGGGATCACCGGCCGGGTGATTGTGGATGATGATCAGCGCGGAGGCGTTGAGCGCCAGGCTCCGCCGCAGCACTTCCCGGGGATAGACCGGGACGTGATCGATCGTGCCGATGGCGAGGCATTCGTCCGAGATGAGCCGGTTCTTCCGGTCGAGATAGAGGACATGGAAGCGCTCCACCTCGCCGCGGATCGTGAGGGCGCAATAGTCCAGAACCGCCTGCCAGGAGGACAGGACCGGGTTCTGGCTGAGGTGGCGCAGCAGGATCTGGCGGGCTTCATAGACGACAGCCTGCTCCTGGGCCGAGAACCGGAGAGGCTGCGGGTCGATGGCGGGTTTCCTCAGATGTCGCGTCATGTTCGTATTCCCCGACGGGCAGCCGGCCGGGTGCCGGGACTTTCACCGCGTCACGGCGAGAAGCGCCGCCCTCTGCCTCGGAGAGAGCGGCGCGGGATCGCAATGCCGGAGAGCCGGAGATCAGGCTTTCCGGGTTTCCGTATCGGCGGGTTCCAGGGTCGATCCGGCGCTGTCGCGGGCGCGGCTGTAGAGAACGCGCTCGGCCGCGCGGATGCCGCCGGCGGTCCCGGCCGCGTCTGCCCAGACCGAGATCGGGAAATCGCCGGTGAAGAGCAGGTCGCGCTCGATGCCCATACCGAAGGGCAGCCGGATCGATTCAAGCTCGCTGAAGCTCCAGCTTCCGATTTCGGGACAGCCGATATCGGCCAGGCCGAACATGAGGTCACCGTCCTCATCGAGTTCGGTCGCGAGCCAGACGCCCTCGCCGAAGGGATTGAAGAATTTGACGACGGGGACGTGATCGGCGCCGCGCTGCCGGCCATTGGCGAGGAGCTGCGCACGCTGGGTACGGGTCAGGAGGATCATGCCGCCACCCTCCGCTCGGTCGAGGCCGCAACCGATTCAGCGCCGTCCTCGTCGGGCAGATGCGCGAGCAGCCAGTCGGCCGCCTTGCTCGCCTGCGAAGCGGCGCGGACGATGGCGCGGTTATCCTCGCGCAGCACCTCCAGCCAGGAGCCGATGTAGTCGGCGTGGCGCACGGTCGGCACGATGCCGAGCGAGGCGCAGCAGAAGGCCGCGTTCATCTCGGCGACCAGCTCCTCGAAGGCGTATTTCTTCGTGCCGAAGCTGCCCGAAAAATCCCGCCCCAAGCGCGAGGCATGGCCTGTGGCATGCCCCATCTCGTGGAGCGCCGTCCTGTGCCAGTTGATCGGCTCGAAATAGGCGGCCGGAGGCGGCACCTGCACGTAGTCGAGCGCCGGAACATAGAAGGCGCGATCCCCGCCGATGCGGAAATCGATCCCGGTCGCCTCGATCAGCGCCTCGACCTTCGGCTCGATCATGCCGGGCGGCGGTGGCGGGGCCTCGAAGGCGATGTCCTCGGGCAGGCCCTCGCATTGCGCCGCGTTGAACACGGTGAAGCGCTTCAGGAACGGAATGCTGCTGGCTTCTTCGCCCGACTCCTGGGCGCGGCGCTTCTCGTCCTCCGGCGTGAAGCGGTCGGCGTAGACGACGGTGGTGCCGCGCTCGCCCTTGCGGACATTTCCGCCCAGCGAGAGTGCTTGCCGGAAGGTGAGCCAATGCTGGGTCGGATAGCCGTGCTGGACCACTGCGCCCCAGAGGATGAGGACATTGATCCCGGAATATTGCCGCGCGGTCGCGGCATTCCTCGGCATGGCGAGCGGCGCCTTCGCCGCCGCCGTCCCCCAGGGTTGGACCCAGGGCAGCCGCCCTTCCTCCAGCTCGGCGATGATCTTGTCGGTGATGTCGTCATAGAGATTGCTGCGGGCGCCGCCTGGGCGAGCGCGGTCCTTTCTGGCCATCGGGATGATCTCCGCGACGGGCGCCGGAGGCCACTCCTCCAGCCCTCAACCCGTCACGGAAAACCCGTCCGCACTCTCCCTCTCAGGGGGCGTTGCGGGGTCTCCCCGCTGAAGGGGGTGCGCCGGCAACGATAGTGCCGGCCAGGGGGAAGGCCTTCCCCCTTCAGGCCCACGGCAAGATGCGCGTTTATTCGCGGGAACAATAAAACGAGCCCGCGCGAAGGAAGAATCAGAAGCGAATAGCCGTCGCCGGTGTTGGCGTCTGCCGGTATGATGAGGTGAGTTTGGCGCTCAGGCTTGGAAAACTAATGACGCAGCATGACCAGCACATCGCCGCGTGGCGGGATGCTTTTCGCGACGAGACAACGGGCATCCACAGAACCATTCAGGATCTGCTCTGGAACTACGCCGCCTTTCGCACGACGGTTCGGATCGTCCGTCTTGCAAATGAGAAGAGAGGCTCGAGACCCCCGCTTAACCAGATGATGTTCAATCTCGTTTCCGAGGGATACTGGTCAAGCCTGCTTCTCGGCACTCGCCGACTTCTCGATAAGGCCCCGATAAAAGGCCCCAAGGGAGTTTACTCGATCCGATCTGTCGTCAACGACGTGAAAGCGAGCCAAAACTGGTTGACCAGGAGAATCTACGTCGAGAAAGTGCTTGACGCGCAATACGATCTCGATCGCCTGCATCAAGAACAACATGACCACCTCGTCGCCGCGAAGGGGCGTCCGGTGTGGGGCGATCCAGAGCTCATGAAAAGTGAGGCCGCGCATCGGCATTTCGATGTTTTGAGCGGCGTTTCTGCGTCAGAGCGTAACCCGAGCAATCTGATCTCGGACACGGTCTTCGAGAAGATCGAAACTCGGCTTGCCCGCCTTGATCGAATTGCCGAGCACGTTAACTCGCATGTTGCTCATGCCGGGAACAAGCAAAGTCGGCAGGACAGGGAGCTTGGTGATTTCGACATTCGCGATGCTGAAAAGACTCTCAGGCAGTTGAAGGAAATCGCGGATCTGGTCGGAGTGTGGTTCGCCAACGAAGGCGGTGCGGGCCTCGCCACATATCTCGGTGACCAATTCGAGGGCCTCGATCATCCTGTTGTAGACACCGCCGACCTTGCCGACCTTGCAGAACAATGGCGATTGATCGATAGAGAAATCGCAGAATGGTCGATCGGGCCAGAAGATCTGTGATCCCCGAGAGGCAAGCCGATTCCTTGGTTCGAACCGATACCGCCTTCTGTCAAAGCCACCGGCTTTACCGGAAATCCCGCGCCTTCACCCTGATGCCGCCGGCCACCGGCCCCTGCTTCTCGGCCGCAGCCGCCTCGCGCTGCCCGACAGTCGCCAGATCCCGCGACAGATCGACGATCCGATGGGCGACAAGATGCACGACCTCGCCCTCGCGCTGAACGCGGCCCCTCACGGCGATCATGCTCGATGAGAGAATGACCCGCCGATAGCGCTCGAAGACCTTTTGCCACACGACGAGATTGGCGATGCCGGTCTCGTCCTCGAGCGTGACGAACATGACGCCATTAGCCGAGCCGGGGCGTTGGCGCACCAGGACGATCCCTGCCGCCTCCAGCCAGCGCCGGTCGCGCGCCGCCATCGCCTCGGCGCAGCTGACGATCCGGCGCTTCGCCAGGTCCTCGCGCAGGAAGGAGACCGGATGGCGGCGCAGCGACAGGCCGATATGCCCGTAATCCTCGACCACCTCGCGACCGGCGGGCATCGCTCTCAGCGCGATCGCAGGCTCGTCGAGTTCCGGAACGGTCCGCCCCTCACGGTCCGAGGCGGCGGCGAAGAGCGGCAGTTCCTCGTCGCGCAGCCCCTTGATGGCCCATTGCGCCTCGCGCCGGGCGAGGCCGAAAGCCGGACGGAATCCATCGGCCGCGGCGATCTGATCGAGCGCCGCGACGGGAACGCCGGCCCGCCGCCAGAGATCGGCGATCGAGGTGAAATTCTCATCGCCCCGCGCCGCCACGATGGCGGCGGCATGGGCATTGGCGAGGCCCTTGACCATTCGCAGTCCAAGACGGACCGCGAGACGGCTTTCGTCGCCGGTCGGCTCCAGCGTGCAATCCCAGCGGGAGGCATTGATGCAGACCGGGCGGACCTCCACCCCATGCTCGCGCGCGTCGCGCACGATCTGGGCCGGCGCATAAAAGCCCATGGGCTGGGCGTTGAGGAGCGCGGCGCAGAAGACATCCGGATGCCAGCATTTGAGCCAGGCCGAGGCATAGGCGATCAGAGCGAAGCTCGCCGCATGGCTTTCCGGAAAACCATAGGAGCCGAAGCCTTCGAGCTGCTGGAAGGTCCGGGCAGCGAACTCCTCCTCATAGCCGCGCGCGATCATCCCCGAGATCAGCCGGTCGCGGAACTTCGAAACCCCGCCGGTATGCTTGAAGGTGGCCATGCTCTTGCGCAGGAGATCGGCCTCGCCGGCGGTGAAGCCCGCGCATTCGATGGCGACGCGCATCGCCTGTTCCTGGAACAGCGGCACGCCGAGCGTCTTTCCCAGCACCTTCTCCAGCTCGGGCCGGGGATAGTCGACCTCTTCCAGGCCCTCGCGCCGGCGCAGATAGGGATGAACCATATCGCCCTGGATCGGCCCCGGCCGCACGATCGCGACCTGCACCACCAAGTCGTAATAGGTCCGGGGCTTCAGGCGCGGCAGCATGGACATCTGCGCCCGGCTCTCGATCTGGAAGGTGCCGAGCGTGTCGGCCTTGCGGATCATCGCATAGGTGCGCGGATCCTCGGCCGGGATCGACGCCAGATCGAGTCGGATATCCTTGTGCTCGGCCAGGAGATCGAGCCCCCGGCGCATGCAGCTCAGCATGCCGAGCGCCAGGACATCGACCTTCATGAAACGCAGCGCGTCGATATCGTCCTTGTCCCATTCGATGATCTGGCGCCCCTCCATCGCCGCAGGCTCGATGGGCACGAGATCGTCGAGCCGGTCATGGGTCAGCACGAACCCGCCCGGATGCTGCGACAAATGCCGGGGCGCGCCGCGAAGCTGGGCCGCCAGTTCGAGCGTCAGGCGCAACCGGCGATCCTCCGGGTTGAGGTTGAGATCGCGGAGCTGCTGCTCGGTCACGCCGGCCTCGGACCAGCCCCAGAGCTGGCCGGACAGCGTCTGGATCAGGTCTTCGGGAAGCCCCAAGGCCTTGCCGACGTCCCGCAGCGCGCCCTTGGAGCGGTAGCGGATGACGGTCGCGGTAAGAGCCGCGCGCTCGCGGCCGTAATGCTCATAGACCCACTGAATCACTTCCTCGCGCCGCTCATGCTCAAAATCCACATCGATGTCGGGCGGCTCCCGGCGCTCCTCGGAGACGAAGCGCTCGAAGAGAAGATCGTTGCGGCCGGGATCGATCGCGGTGATGCCGAGCACATAGCAGACGGCGGAGTTCGCCGCCGATCCGCGCCCCTGGCAGAGGATGCCGCGCGACCGGGCGAAGCGGACGATGCTGTTCACCGTCAGGAAGTAGGGCGCGTATTCGAGCTTGCCGATCAGGGCCAGCTCATGCTCCAGCGCGGCGGTCACCTCGTCGGGGACACCCTCGGGATAGCGGTGTGCGGCGCCCTCCCAGGTCAGCCGTGCCAGGGTTTCCTGCGGGCTCAGCGCCGGATCGTCGCGCTCTTCGGGATACTGATAGCGCAGCTCGTCGAGCGAGAAGCGGCAGCGATCCGCGATCTCACGCGTCCGGGCCAGTGCCTCGGGCCAGCGCGCGAAGAGCCGGTGCATTTCGGCGGGCGGCTTCAGATAACGGTCGGCATGGCGCTCGCGCCGGGTGCCGAGCGCATCGACAGTGACATTGTGCCGGATCGCGGTGACGACATCCTGCAGAATGCGGCGTCCGGGCTCATGGAAGAGCACGTCATTGGTCACGACGGTGGGCACGCCGAGGCGCGCGGCGAGCGTCGACAGCTCCCAGATGCGCATCTGGTCATTGGGGCGCCGCCGCAGCGTCAGGCCGAGATAGGCGCGGGTCCCGAAGGCATCGTGCAGGCGCCTCAGACGCAGACCGCAGGTCTCGTCGGCAAGGTCCGGCGCCAGGACCGCGATCAAACCCTCGCCATAGGCGACCAGATCGTCCCAATCGAGATGGCAGCGCGCCTTGCCCGCCCGCCCCTTGCCCAGCGAGAGCAGGCGGCAGAGCCGTGACCAGGCCGCCCGGTCGGTCGGATAGACCAGCACCGACATGCCGCAGACGAGATCGAGGCGGCAGCCGACGATCAGCCGCACGCCCGCCTCCTTCGCCGCCTCATGGGCGCGGACGATACCGGCCAGCGTGTTGCGATCGGTCACGGCGAGCGCCTCGATCCCCATCGCGGCCGCCGCGGCGAAGAGCTCCTCGGCCGATGAGGCGCCGCGCAGGAAGGAAAAATGCGACGTCACCTGCAATTCGGCGTAGGCGGGCGCGCTCATCCGAATATCCCGTGCAGGAACCACCGATGCGAGCCGGTGCCCGCATCCTCGCCATCGCCGGAGCGGAAGATCCAGAAGCGTTCGCCGGCATCGTCCTCGACCCGGAAATAGTCCCGCACCGCGATCAGTTCGGCATCGCGTTTCCACCATTCCCCGAAGATGCGCTCGGGGCCGTCGGCCCGGCGGACACGTCGGCGCACGCCCTTCCAGGAGAACCAGTTCGGCGGATGGTCCGGCAGGAGCGCCATGGTCTCGATCGGCTCCGGCCGGGCGAGGAGCCGCGACGGGCGCGGCCAATGGTCGGGCCAGCCCGCACCCGCATCCTCGGCAAGCGCTGGCAGGCGGCAGACCGAGCGTTCGGGCACATCGCTCGCCACCGGCGCGAAGCGATAGACCGCCCGCGCGCCGACCCGGTTCGCCAGCGTGTCGATCAGGCCGGAGAGATCCGGTGCCCCCTCCTCGATCAGGCTGCTGGCCGCCTGTTTCAAGGCCAGCGGCTCGGCCAGGGTGGCGGTCAGCGACATGATCTCGATGCCGAAGCCCGGCGCGATGGTCTCGATCTTGTCGCAGAGAAGCCGGGTCAGGCGCGCGGGATTCCGCACCGGCATGGCCAGGCCAATGCGCACCGCCTCGACCCGGTTGTCGACGCGGTGGCAGAGCAGGTCGAGACGGCGCGCGCCGAGGCCCCGCGTTTCGAGCGCCTCGCAGAGCGCCATAACCAGTTTGCCGATATAGCGCGCGATGGTCTCGGCGGCGCCGATCGGTTCGGCGAAGACGCGGCGGACGGAGACCAGCTCCTCCGGTCGGATCGGCTCGATGGGTTCGGCGACCGCACCCAGGGCCTGATCGAGACGCCGGCAGAGCTCCAGCCCGAAACGCCGGGTCAAGGGCGCGCGCGGCTGCCCGACCAGGTCGCCGATGCGGACAAAGCCGAGATCGTACAGACCCGTTGCGATCGCGGGCGGCAGGCGCAGGGCTTGCAGCGGAAGCGGCGTGAGGATCGGAACGGTTTCGCCGGGCGGGGCAACAAACAGCGGATCGGCCGCATGGCGCGCCAGCGCATGGGCCGCGCCCCAGCTATCGGCGATGGCGGCGCGGGCGGTGACGCCGGACATGACAAGTCGCCCGGTCAGCGCCTCCAGCATGGCCGCCTCACCGCCATGCAGATGGGTAGCGCCGGTCGCGTCGATGACAATCCCGTCCGGAGCGTCAACGGCGACGATCGGCGAGAAGCGTTGCAGCACCCAGAGCGCGAGACGTTCGAGGCTGTCCAGGTCGGCCCGCGGATCGGCGGGCTCGATATGGAGGCCGGGCACCATCGCCTGGGCCTTGGTGACGGGCATGCCGGGACGCAGGCCGAGCGCCCGCGCGGCCGGATCGGCCGCCGTCACCACCCGGCGGTTCTTCTCCCTTCCGGCAATGACCAGCGGCGCCTCACCGGGCGGCGCTGCGTCGCCCGCCTTCCGCCGCAACCGGTCTGTCGGCCAGTTCGGCAGGAAGACGGAGATGACCCGAGCCATCGCACGCCTCCAGTTCGATATCGAGACATTCGCCCGCCCGCGCCCGGATCAGCTCGACCAGCCAGCGCGGCCGCCCGACGCCGGGAACCGGAAGGGGCGAGGACGGCAGCGCCGAGATCCGCCAGCGGGTCATCGCCGCCGTCGGCTGCCCGAAATCGCTGGCCTCCGCCTGCCGCCGCCAACGGCGCAGCGCGATGCAAATCGTCGCCGAGCCTTTCGCGGCCAGATGCAGCCGCCGCGAGGCGGTCATCGGCAGGCGCGCGACGTCGCCGACGACCGCCCCCAGCCCGCCATGCCGCAGCCCTTCCTCCATACAGGCCAGAACGGCCTTGTCGTCTCCGGCTTCGACGAAGATCACCCGGCCGGGCCGCAGTCCGGCCTGCTCCAGCCCCGGTGCGAAGAGATCCTGGAGTGCCACGCACCAGAGCACCTGGCCGGTAGTGCGGGCGGCGATCCCGGCTGTGAAACAGGCCGCAGCCGCGCCATCCACCGCCCCGTTGCCGCCTCCGGCGACTTCATGGAGGCATCCGAGCTCCAGCCCGCCACCGGGCAGCTTGCGATCCAGCGGCGCGATCCCGAAGGGCAGCACCTCGTGCGGACGCGCGCCATCGCCTTCGAGGCGCGCTATGCGCGCCCGGAGGTCGGCAATGGCTGGGCTGTCTGCACGGCTGGGCATATGAGGATGGCGTCTCCGGGGCTTTGCACTGGTCGATTCCGTTGCTATGTTCTTTATTTGTTCTCTTGTGGGTCGAGAGTCAATCTCGGCCACCCCGGAAGTGATCGACGGAGCACGATGGCCTAAGGTGGCGTAGAGGATTCGCAAGGAGAGTGGCGGCCGCCAAGCCTACGGTCGGCCGGCTTGGGCGAAACAGGTCAGGCCCGTACGGATTCCGGGGCAACCTGACGGGTGTGGCGGCACTCAGGATACTGAGTGCAACCGTAGAATACCGTATCGTTCCGCCCTCGCCGCTCCACCATCTGCCCGACCAGACAGCGGGGACATTGATCGAGTTCCATTCCGTCGACGGTCTCGAACCGGACGTCGTCCCCGGCAATCTCGCAAAGCTCCCGAATGTACCGGGAAGGCTTGCGTCCATTGCACAGGATGAATGTCCCCCTGCTGGCACGGGTGAGCGCGACATAGAAGAGGCGGCGTTCCTCCGCATAGTCGAAGGTTTCAGGCCGAGGGATGACGAGATTGAGCAATTCGTCGTCTTCGATCCGGCTTGGAACGCCGTAGTCGCCTTCGCTGACGTCCAGCAGGATTGTGTAGTCCGCTTCGAGACCTTTCGAGCGGTGAAACGACAAACCAGCTACATCGATACTGGAGAAACCAGGGGCCTGACCGCCGAATGGGTCCAACTGGTTGTAGCGCCACAAGACCAGAACCTTTAGCTTTTGTCCCGGCTCCTGTCGCCATTGACCAGCGATGCCCTCGAGAAAGACGTTCAAGCGCTCAAGCAGCTGGAAGCACGCCGTAGGAAAGCTTGGCTTGCGCCATTCGACACTAACGGGAATAACGCGGATTGAGCGCGGTATGGCAGCGCGTGTTGAACGCACGGTCTTCTTGATCTGCTCCGGATTGCGCTGAACGAAGCGCGCGGCGGTTTCAGCCAACAGCTGGTTGCACCGGTACGTTTGCTCCAATCGGCCCTGCCAGCAGGCGCCGAAATTCGCTTCGAACTGCGTGAAGATCGTGATGTCCGATCCGGCGAAACGGTAGATCGATTGCCAATCGTCCCCGACAGCAAAAACCTTTGTAAAGGGCTTCTGGTGTTTGAGCGCCTTGATCAGATTGGCCCGAGGATCTGAAATGTCCTGAAACTCATCGATCAGGATCAGCGAGAATGGGCTCTGGTATCGCCCCGTCTCGACGAGCTGCACTGCATCGCCGATCATCGAATCGAAATCGATACGCTTGGCCTCGTCGAGCTTGCGGCCGTAGGCTTCGGTGATCAGCCACACCGCACGCGCAAAGTGCTGCGCGCGCGGTTTGTCATGAAGAGATTTTGCCCGCTCGAGGAGCATGTCCAGAGTTAGCGTGCTGGCTCTGATGTGCTTGATGCACACGCCGATCAGCTTCTGGTAGTGGGTGATCACCACTGGATCGATCGCCTTGAGGATCTCCTCGACGCTCTTCTTCGCGAGCGGGATATCGCGTTTGACCAGCTCCGCCTCGAGATGCGGTAAGAGCGTTCCGTCCTGTGCCTGCGCGGACGTCGTTTCGAAGAAGTCCAGCTCCTCCCGCTTGTATCCGGCCCGCTTGGCCTTCGTGTGCTCCAGGTAGTTCTCGAAGGGCGAAGAGCCATCCGCGTTGATCGCGAAATGCTCATGGAACGTGTTGGTCAGCGGGTAGTGGAAATCAGGCTGGACAAACCGCCGGTTCCCGTCCTCTTCCTCGAACGAGATCTGCTTCTCGTACTCGAAATGGACCGAATTGACCCAGAGCCAGTTCACTATCCGCTGCTCCTGCAGCGACCTGACGTAGACGTCCGGCGCCAGGGTGCCGATGATACCGCCGCCCTTGTCGTTCCGGTCGGCGATGTAGCGATTGTAATCCGCCTCGGAATCAAAGACCTCCGCAGGAATATCCGCCTTCGGCAAAATTGAGAGGAGGTCGATCCACAGCCGGTGAAACTCTGCGCTCGTGTCCATCAGTTCGCGAATAATTTTGTCGATCACTCGGGCCTCGCCGGCAGGATGCTCGACCCAGTTGGCCAGCTGTGGTGGTCGTCCCTCAGTCTCTTCGATGATCCCCCGGCCGAGCGCGTGAAACGTGGTCACCCTGCATTCCAGCGCGTCCTCATCGATCTTGAGCTGCTTTGCGATCCGCTCTTTCAGCTCATCGGCTGCACTTTTGTTGAACGCAAGGACGAGAATTTCGCTCGGGTGGTACAGGCCCTTCTCGAGCACGTAGGCGACTTTCCCCACCATGGTCGCAGACTTGCCGGAGCCGGCTGAGGCCACCAGCAAATTGTTGTCCTCGAGCCGGATGCAGGCCTCTCGCTGCTCTTTGGAAAGCGAGAAGCCGCCCAGGTTCGAGAAGAACCCGTCGAACTTTTGCATTTCGTGAACCACGAAGTTTTCGTTGTAGCGGCTGCGAACGCTCGGGTCGGAGAGCATGGAGAACGAGGTCGAGAGATAAGCCCTTAGCGAATCCGGGATGAGAAGGGCGTCAAACAGCGGGTGCGACAAGGCCTGCGACGCTTTTCCCGGGACGCTGGCGATCGCCCGGCTGACATCGGCATGGGCGAGGTATTGCCTGTTGCTGTCCGTAATCGCGAGAACTTTTGTGTCGACCTCCCGCAAGTGTTCCTTGTCGGAATCGATGAGTTCGGCGAGATGTCGGTTCACAAAGGCCAGGAGGTCGTCGCGGAGTGTATGAGCCATCTTGGCAGTCAGCCCTGACAGTGCGTCGATGCGACCCTTCGACCGTATCTCGACAGTGTGCCAAAGCAATGCCTTCGTCGACGAAACAGAAGTGACTTCAAGGCACTGGATTTCGTCCTCTGCCGCCATTCTTAACCGAATGCGGTCCCGAGACGAGGCGCTGAGGATTAACCTCCAATTCTCCGACAAGAAAAGGCGTGCCCATAGGCTGGGGCGGAATGTGCGAGATCGTCCAAGCATCAGAGCCTTTGCTGCCAGGTCGGCTGTCCAGGTCACCAGGCGATCGATCGGAACCCGCTCGCCTGAACCCTTGTGATTTGCCGTTAGGTGTACGCAACTAATTCAACGTCACTGACTACAGTATCCATTCGATCATCCTGTAACTGGGCAAGACTGGCAAGGCATGGCACAAACGCGCAGCGGCGGCACGTCTTGCACTCGGCTGCGGCGCGCACCGATAAAGGTCATCGACTGCGCCTACGAGTGCTCGGGCAACCGCGTAGCCGCGAACGCTAGCCACCGTCGATGAAATCGCAACGAGGAGAGGCGGGGCCATGTGCAACCTGTATCGCATTACGACCAACCAGCAGGCGATCCGGGAGTTCGTGGCCGCTACCCATGACAGTATCGGCAATCTCGAACCGTCGATCGACGTCTACCCCGACCGGCCGGCGCCTGTGGTGCGCAACATCGATGGCGGGCGGGAACTGGCCTCGTTGACCTGGGGCATGCCTACGCCCATCGAGTATTTGAAATCCCGCGACGCGCCGGACACGGGCGTCACCAATATCCGCAACCCAGGCAGCCCCCATTGGCGCAAATGGCTCGGTGGCGAGCATCGCTGCGTGGTCCCGGCCACCGCCTTTTCCGAATACGGGCAAAAACCCGACCCGGTAACGCGGCGCAAACCGCTGCATTGGTTCGCCCTCGACGAGGCCCAGCCCCTGTTCTTCTTCGCGGGGATCTGGACGCCATGGCGCGGAACCCGCGGATCGAACCGCACCCCACGCCCCGGCGATCATCAGCTGTTCGCCTTCCTGACTACCGATGCCAACGGCGTGGTGAAGCCGATTCATCCGAAGGCCATGCCCGCCATCCTGACGAGCCGCGACGAGGTCGAGACCTGGCTCACGGCCGATTGGAAGGAAGCCAAGGCGCTACAACGGCCGCTGCCTGATGATCGGCTGGTGATCCTTGAGACGCCAGCCGGCGCAGCCGCCGATGGCATGATGCCGGGCATCTGAACAATGATCAGGAGGGTGAAGGGGTCAGAAAGAGGAAGGACAGTTAGCGGCGGCGCTTGCCAAGAGTCGGCAGTGCAAATTGACACCAATTGGCGAACTGACCAGTGTTTCCAAACCTAACAGCGATAGCTGGACCAATTCCTGGCCGGCAGCTCTTAGTTCGCAGATTTCTAAAGCTACCAATCAGCTTGAGCATTCCCTTGGGTTTACTGCCCTTCTTAATCTCCACAGCCAGATCTACGTATCTGGCGGTGATCGATAGTCGCGTCGACTTTGTTCCCGTGGTAGCGTCAAAGGCTCGGGGCTAAAAGCAAGAGCAACACTGAATCGAATAAATCAGCTGTTGGCTTCGCCTCCAGCGAATGAGAAGAGGGCTGTCAGTTGCGAAGTTCAGAACGCGTCGCGTCGGAGTCGATGCCAGCTCGGTTGCGCTCGCTGCGGTTCGCTTGGCTTTCTAGCGCGTCATGACCCTGACGCTTATCCCAATAAACCATGGCGAACTCTGCCACGGCTGGGCATGGACCGTCGTCGATGAGGACGTGCTCGCCGAGCGAGTCGCACGAATCGTGCTCGGCCAGTATCGTCACGTCGCTAAGATTCTGACCGGTGCGGGCGTGCCGGGGCCTACTGCCAATAGTGAACAGGCGAATGCGGCGATCAAGCAGCTAACCCTCGCCGATGGCGACGATCCATGGCACCGCGACGGCTGGCTATTCCAAGCGATATCGTGGATCGCTGCACACCAGCAGCCTTCCGCCTCGCTGACACGGATGCCGCATATCCGAAAGGCCGACAAAGGCCTTGACGGGATGCAGCTCGAACTGAATGCCGCTGGCACCGCCGTCGTTGCAGTTGTCGTTTTCGAGGACAAGGCCACCGACAATGCCCGCGACACCATCCGCGACGATGTCTGGCCGGGCATCGTCGCGCTCGAAAAGGGCGACCGACTGAACGAACTCAGCCAAGAAGTTAGCGGAATGCTCGATGCACGCGCCGCAGCTGATCCGGAGTTCGACCTCGATACTGCGATCGCCAACACGCTATGGCACGAGGCCCGACGCTATCGTGTCAGCATCACTATCGGCGACACGCACAATGATGCCGATGCCCGTGCCAGGCTTTTCAAGGGCTTTGACGACTCCGTGCCCGGCGCGGCAGCGCGCCGCCGCGCCGACACCATATACCTTCCGACGATGCGCAGCTGGATGGCGAGCTTCGCCGCGCGCGTGATCGTCAAGATCAAGGCCATCGCGAATGTTTGATCCGACAACTGCGGCGCTAATACGCGCGGCGCCTCCACTCGAGGGGCTCGACCTCGACAATTTGCCTAAGCGGTTGACCGAGGCATTTGCTGATATCGTTTCGGCGCGCATCCGCCTGCGCGGCGCGACCGCCGACGTGGAAGATGCGGCACTAGCGGCGACCGTCGCCGAGTTGCGCCGCATCGCCGCGGCGCATGAGACCTATGCCGCCTTACTGCCCGATCGTGAGAATCGCGCCTCGGCCGCTTTCGTCGCCGCATCGGCCCACCAAGCGATCTCGCTGGCGTTGCGCAACGTCGACGCCAACAGCCATGTCGATATGGCTGCGATCAGCTCGGACATCTGCGCCACCTTGCTGTTCTTGTTGGCAGAAGCTCATGCTGATGCTGCCGAGGCTTCCAAGCGCATCATTCCCGCACCCGACGCCGGTCCGATCGAGCGCGCGCTGCTGCTCGCGATCCGAGGCCTCGCCCAAGGTCGGCTGGGTGGAATCGTCAGCGCCGGCGAGCCAGAGATAGATGACGAAAGCGACGATCTTCACTTGCGCGCGCTCGATGCGCTGCGGCTGTTGCTGTTGCGCGGCGTCACCAATCTCGCCCGCCAGCTGCGCCTACGTGTAGATCTTGCGCCCGACGCCGGTGGCATGGTGCCGGCGAGCACGCTATTTGCGCAGGTGAGGGCGCTGGCGAGTGAACCGGTCGAGGGTGCCGGTATGAGCGGAGAGACATTACTCAGCCTCTATCCCGGCCCACTGCACCTCGCGAATTTACTACTTGGCCTGGAAGGCGATCTGCTTGCGACCGCCCTCGCTCGTATCCCTACCCCTGGGGGCGTCGACGAAAATGGATGGTGGCAAACGCTGCGCCGTATGGCGCGCCAGCGGCCTTATCTGTGGCGCAATCATCGCCAAGCGATCGCGATGGGTTATCTAGAACAAGGCATCTCCTCGGCGATCAGCTTTCCGACCGGCGGGGGCAAGTCGACGCTCGCTGAACTCAAGATCGCGACCGCGCTGCTGCGCGGAGAGCGCGTCATCTTCCTCGCGCCGACCCATGCGCTTGTCGGTCAAACCCAGCGCGCGCTCAAGGGCACTTTCCAAGACTACAGCATTCTCGCTGATGTCGATGAGGATGTCGGCATCGCCGAAGTGGTGGAGCTCGGCCAAGTCACAGAGGTGGTCCCGCCTGGTGAGACAGCTTGGCGGCTTGGCTAAGGTGGATCCGGGTTGTTTCTACGCCGCCAATTGCTCCGTCATTTCTGCCGTAGCATAGACCTCATCGGGTGTCCTGCCGTCGAAGGCTGAGTGCGGTCTTCGACTGTTATACAACTCGACGACGGAACGCCCACGGGATCGATTTTGAGCGCGAGCTTCTTTACCCATGGCATCCCTGGGCCGGGCGGCAAGTCTTTATCCACGAGANCCGCCTCGGGCAGGCGCATTGAGATCGGGTATTCCTTGCGTTCGGCGGTCGTGGCCATGGCGAATCTCCTTGGTCGGCATATCGCGACTTGTATCGCGAATTACAATACGATAAGGTTGCGCCCACAGTCAATGACCTCATGAGGACAGGCGACGAGGCCAATGATGACCGGGCCAGCGAGGGATTCCGATAGGTTATTTTGCTACGCCATGGCTCGCCAGGACACGCTGGGCTACGCGATAGCACGCTCACCCGCGCCAATTGCCGCCGAATATTCGCCTTCAATTTCCGTTGCTTATGCTTCCCTCGGGGCGAATGCTGCAAGTTATGACCTTGCGAGCCCCAGGAAACCCGGCAAAGATGACAGGAGGAGAGCGCGAAGCGCTGCTCGAATCCTTGCTGCTGGACGAGCCGGAGCTGACGTTTACGCCACGCGGCAATCCCGACCCACGCCTTCTGCGTCTGGTCGGCATCCTGGCGAGGCAGGCGGCGCAGGAGTGCTATGCAGAGGAAGTGAAGATGCCACGGCAAAGGAGGAAGCGCTCCTCCTGATACGGATGGGAGCCAAGTTTTGAAAGTCGCGATCTACGCCCGCTATTCTTCCGACAATCAACGCGACGCTTCCATCGCCGACCAGTTCCGTATGTGCCGCCTCCATGCCGAAAAGCAGGGCTGACACATCGTCGAGGAATATTCGGACCACGCGATCTCCGGCGCCTCGCTGATCCGGCCGGGCATTCAGGCGCTCATGGCCGACGCTATGGGTGGCCGCTTTGACCTGATCCTCGCCGAGGCGATGGACCGCCTCTCCCGCGACCAGGAAGACATCGCGGGCATCTTCAAGCGCATGTCCTATGCCGACGTGAAGATGTTCACCCTCTCGGAAGGCGAGGTGACGCACCTGCATGTCGGGCTCAAGGGCACAATGAATGCGCTCTTCCTGAAGGATCTGGCCGACAAGACCCGCCGCGGGCAGCGCGGCCGCGTCGAGGCGGGCAAATCGGGCGGCGGCAATGCCTATGGCTACGATGTGGTCAAGAAGTTCGATGCGAACGGCGAGCCGATCCGCGGCGATCGCACCATCAACGAATTCCAGGCCGAAGTCGTGCGCCGCATCTTCAGCGACTATGCCGCCGGCAAATCGGCCAAGACCATCGCCTTCGCCCTGAACAAGGAAGGCATTCCCGCTCCGTCAGGCGGCGACTGGGGCTTCAGCACGATCAACGGGAACCCGAAGCGCGGCAACGGCATCCTCAACAACGAGATGTATGTCCGCCGTCAGCACCCATGGCACAGGTTTGAGGTTGTAAGTTAAGGAGGTTTTGGGCTTCGTCGTAGTGATGAAGGAACGAAGATGAAGCCCAAAACCTCCTTGAAAAAATCTCCGGTGAAGGTCCCTGCTGAGCGGGTGGTGAAGGATATCCGCCGTGCGACCCGTCGGCACTTCTCGGCCGAGGATAAGATCCGCATCGTGCTCGATGGGTTGCGCGGTGAGGACAGCATTGCCGAACTGTGCCGCAAGGAAGGCATCGCGCAGAGCCTGTATTACACTTGGTCGAAGGAGTTCATGGAGGCCGGCAAGCGCCGTCTCGCTGGAGACACCGCCCGTGCTGCGACCACCGGCGAAGTGCATGACCTGCGTCGTGAAGCCCGCGCCCTGAAGGAATGTGTTGCCGACCTCACGCTGGACAATCGCCTGCTTAAAAAAAGCATGATCGCGGATGGGGGCGACGACGAATGAGGTATCCCGCATCCGAGAAGCTCGAGATCATTCGGATCGTCGAGCAGTCGCACCTGCCCGCCAAGCACACGCTGGACCAGCTCGGCATTGCTCGCCGGACGTTCTACCGCTGGTATGACCGCTATCTCGTGGGCGGGCCGGAGGCGCTGGAAGATCGACCATCGGCGCCGAGCCGGGTGTGGAACCGCATCGGCGACGACACCCAGGACCAGATCGTCGAGATGGCGCTCGATTACAGCGAGCTGTCACCGCGCGAGTTAGCGGTGCGCTTCACCGATGAGAAGCGCTACTTCGTGTCCGAAGCCACGGTTTACCGCCTGTTGAAGGCCCATGATCTGATCACCAGCCCGGCCTATGTCGTGATCAAGGCCGCCGATCAGTTCCACACCAAAACCACCCGACCAAACGAGATGTGGCAGACCGATTTCACCTACTTCAAGATCATCGGGGGCTGGTTGTATCTGTCGACCGTGCTCGATGACTTCTCGCGCTACATCATCGCCTGGAAGCTATGCACCAATATGCGGGCCGAGGATGTGACCGACACGCTGGACCGCGCTCTCAAGTCCTCGGGCTGCGACAACGCCACCGTGCTGCACAAGCCTCGGCTGCTGTCGGATAATGGCCCGAGTTATATCGCGGGCGAACTGGCGGAATATATCAAGGCCCGGAAAATGAGCCATGTGCGCGGTGCTCCGATGCATCCCCAGCGGGTTCGCTTCTTTTCGACCGTCGAACTGGTCAATGCGCTGGAGCAGGAAAAGGCCCAGGGCAAGGCCGGGCAGATCGCCAACCGGCTCATCCATTCCGATCTGGTGATCCTTGATGAGCTCGGATATTTGCCCTTCAGCGCTTCAGGAGGAGCATTGCTCTTCCATCTGCTGAGCAAGCTCTATGAGCGCACCAGCGTAATCATCACCACCAATCTCAGCTTTGCCGAATGGGCCAGCGTATTCGGCGACGCCAAGATGACGACCGCGCTGCTCGACCGGCTGACCCATCACTGCCATATCCTCGAGACCGGAAACGACAGCTTCCGGTTCAAAAACAGCTCGGCCCAAACCGTCAAAACCAAAAAGGAGAAAACACCCGGCTTGACCACCTGACCAATCCCAAATCATATCCATGAGGCGGGTCAATTCTCGGTGAAAATACCGGGTCACTTCTCAGCAGAAATCAACAGCCACAAGGAGTTCCCACATGTGGGGACTATCCCGCGACAGGGAAGCAGGTGCAATCCTGCCCGACGGCCCTATCCCAGCAGGCGCGCGACGAGCGGCGCGGCGAGTACGTTCAGGAGGCCAACGAGCACCATGACCAGCCCGGCGACCGCGCCTTCGGTCTCGCCGAGTTGGTGCGCCCGCGCCGTTCCGGCGCCATGTGCGCCTACGCCGAACAACGCCCCTCGGGCAAGCGCGGACGCGACCGGGATTCTCGCGAGGATCAAATCTCCTATAACCGCGCCGGCGATGCCGGTGACGACCACGAACACCGCCGTGAGATCCGGAACGCCGCCGATCTCTCCCGAGACCTCCATGGCGAACGGCGTGCTGATCGATCGCGGCAGCAGGCTGAGCAGCAGCGTCTGGTCTAATCCGACCAGCCTGGCCAGCGCCCAGCTCGAAACGATGGCGGCAGCGCTGCCCGCAAGCATACCGGCGAGAAGCACGGGCCAGTGCTTGCGAATGAGGGCGCGCTGCTCATAGATCGGGACCGCAAAGGCGACGGTGGCGGGGCCGAGAAGCAACACCAGCCACCGCGTTCCGCTGATGTAGTCGTGATAGGTCGCATGCAGTGAGAGCACCGCAGCGGCGACGAGAACCGGCGTCACGGCCAGCGGCATCAGCCACCAGCGTGGCCATCTGCGGTAGACGCGTTTCGCCAGCAGGTAGAAGCCGATGGTGATCGCCGACCAGATAAGGGCCTGGGCAGCCGGCTCAGCGAAGATCCGGTCGAACTGCGGCACGGTGAAGACTCCAGCGATAGCAGCGGTCGACGGTGAAGGCCGTGACCAGCATGACGGCGGCGGTGCTGAGCAGGATGACGAACAGGATCTTCAGTCCCGTAAGGCCGAGGAATTCCCGATGGTCGAGCACGGCCAGCACCGCCGGCACGAAGAACAGCAGCATGTCGGCAAGGAACCACTCCGCGCCGCGCCGCATGGTAGATGCGCTCAGCCGCCGCGTTGCGAGCAGCAGGAAAAGAACCGCCAGCCCCACCATTGCGCCGGGAAGCGGAAGGCCTGACAGCCGCACCGTCGCCTCGCCCGCCACCCAGAAGGCAAGGATCAGGGCGATCTGGACAATCGTGTTGCGGTGAACGAACCTTGATGATCTGGCACTATGCATCAGACATCTCCTGCGTGGAAATCTATGTCGCGACGCAGTATGATAAAAATGAATTGATCGACTGGTTTCCATTCTGATATGGACTAGTTATGGAATTTCGACCACTCCGCGCTTTCGTCGAAGTCGTCCGTCAAGGCGGCTTCTCCCAGGCCGCCAAGACCGTCTTCGCCACGCAGTCCACGGTCAGCAAGGCGGTGAAGCACCTCGAAGAAGAGATTGGCTTTCCTCTGCTCGACCGGATCGGCCATCGCAGCGTGCTTACCGCGGCGGGCGAGGTCGTCTATCGGCGCGGCGTGAAGCTGCTGGCCGACCGCGACGACCTTCTGGCCGAGCTCGACGAGATTCGTGGCCTCAGGCGCGGTGTTCTCCGGCTCGGCCTGCCGCCGGTCGGCAGCAGCACGCTGTTCGCGCCGCTCTTCGCCCTCTACCGGCAGCGCTATCCGGGCATCGAGGTACGGCTGGTGGAGCATGGCAGCGACCAGTTGGAGGACACGCTGCGGGCCGGCGAGATCGACTTCGCGGGCGCCCTGCTGCCGATGTCCGAGGAGTTTGACCGGCAACCCGTCAAGCAGGAACCGCTGGTGGCGCTGCTGCCTTCCGGCCACGCGCTGGCAACACGCGATGCGGTTCGCCTTGCCGAGTTGAAGGATACCCCCTTCATCATTTTCGAGAGCGGCTTCAGCCTTCATCGCATCATCCTCGACGCAAGCCGGTGGGCGGGGTTCGAGCCCGATGTCGTGGCGCGGAGCAGCCAGATGGATTTCATGGTCGAACTGGTCGCAGCAGGCCTTGGCGTCGCCTTCCTGCCACGGATGATCGGGGAGCAACGCGCAAGGCCCACGGTCCGTCAGGTCCTTCTCGATGAACCCGGCACAGAATGGAGCATGGTCATGGCATGGAGGCGGCACGCCTATTTGTCGCAAGCGGCCAGGGCATGGCTGGACCTCGTGCGCGAGGTCCACGGCGCCGACACGCATCCCAAGCCGGACGGGTAAGCTTCCGCGCTTTACGTCTCGGCGCAGAGCGGAGCGACAACCGCGTCGAGCACTTCCAGCGCATCCTGCGGAGAAAGCCCGATCAGGAAGCCGCGCTTGCCTCCATTGACCACGATGAGCGGCTGCTCCAACGCGGATTCATCGAGCGCCGCCCGAACAGGGCGTCTATGCCCGAAAGGGCTGATCCCGCCGACATGATAGCCCGTCATCTTCTCGGCCTTGTCCGGTTGCATCATTATCGCCGACTTCCCTCCGACCGCTGCTGCGAGGCGCTTCATCGACAGAACGCGGTCCACGGGAACGATCGCGCACATCCCTGTCCCATCCACCTCGGCAAGCAGCGTCTTGAAGACCCGGTCCGCAGGCAAGCCGATCGCCGCGGCCGCATGCATGCCGAGCCTGCCGTCCGCCCCGTCATAGTCGTAGTCGTAGATATAGGTTGTGAAGGCGATGCCTGCCTTTGCAAGCGCCCGGGTCGCCGGGGTTGCGGGATAACGTTCTGAACTCTTCATGTCGATCTTGCCGTTTTGGCGAAACTGCCCGTATACCGACGCCGCAATCGGCAAAAAAACGCCATTTCTTGCGTCTGCTCAATGAAAGAAACCGCCGTTCGGAGTTTGTTGCAACCCATGCCCGATCGAGCCGATCGGCGGGCTCTGATGATGTGACCGCCCGCCGACGGCATCAATGTGCCATGATGGGTCTGCGATGATCCACAAAGGAGGACGGTCACATCATCAGAGCCGTACCTGTCGCCGAATTGCCCGGCTTGATCTCCAGGGTGTATACGAGCCTGCTGCAGCAGACCGATGTCCCCGCGGAAGTCGTATCAGAATCCAAAAAGCCCGCAGTCCCAATCAAGAAGTCGGTGACGCCGGACTACATCGTCTGTCTCGAGGACGGAAAACAGTTCAAATCCCTGAAGCGCCACTTGTCGACCCACCATGGCCTCACCCCGGACGAATATCGTGCGAAATGGGGCCTGCCGGCAGACTATCCGCTGGTCGCGCCAAACTACGCCGCAGCGCGTTCCGCACTGGCAAAATCGATGGGATTAGGACGCAAGCCAAAGCCCGTCGAAGAACCGCCAGCGGCTCCTGCCAGACGGAAGAGACTCGGCCTCAAATTCTCATAGGGCCTCTTTCGACCGTTCCCCAGGTTGCACCGGAACAACTCGCCGCCCCATTTGCGCGATTCAATAGATGCCGTCCTGAATGCACCGGCGCTTCTCCATCGCGAACGGTGAGCAGGGTCAACGGCAGTTCGAAGAACAGACCACCGATGACCCGCACCACTACGGCACCGATGACGAATGTCAGATTCTGAAGGGCAATCCCAGCCGTGCGGCAGGAAGGCCGGTGCGCATCGGGGTCTTCACGTCATCTCCTAGTAAAGAGCTGCCCTCTCGCGGTTCGGTGCGGGAGGGCAAGCAGGAACACCGTTCATGGATGTTGTCGCCGCAAGTCACTGCTTGCGCAACGGCGTTATTCGGTGGTCTTGCCGTCGAAGTGTTCATGCGCGGCGTCGGCTTCAGCCTTGGTTGGATGAACGACACCGTCGACGTGCTCGGGAGGGCTGTAGATCGTATAAAGCTTCAGCGGCTCATTCCCGGTGTTTTTGACGTTATGCCGCGCACCGGCCGGTACGATCATGGCCATATCGGCCCTGATCCTGCTCACATTGCCGTCGATCAGGATTTCGCCTTCGCCGTCCTCGACACGGAAGAACTGATCGCCGTCGTCGTGAACCTCTTCGCCGATCTCCTCGCCGGGCTGAAGCGCCATCAGCACGAGCTGCATATTTCTTGCCGTATAAAGAACACGGCGAAAATCCGTGTTTCCTTCGGTCAGTTCCTCGATGTCATCAACAAATCCACGCATGATATGCTCCATTTCATTGGTTTATTGCAAAAATGTTAGCTCGTCGTTGATCTCACTCAAGTCTCCCCATAAGACTTTCGCATATGGTCGTGTCGCCGATGCGACTTTGGTAAGAGTATCCTCAAGCTGTCCTTCCAGCAGCGGCGCGTCCACATCAAAGCATCCGCCAGGGAATCGAGACTTGTCAACCTGTGCATTTACGCACGGAAATCCCTTTGGTTTAGGCGGCAATTCCACCACAGCTCCCCATGTGGTCGCCCGACGAACCAGAACCAAGGCAGCGGCCTGTGCATTCATGCAAGCCTGGCTTGCCGGTTTCACCAATCGCAATGCGGGGTCAAACCCTTAGATCAATGAGGCAGGGGACACCCCTTCCCCACTATCGAAAGGAACCCGATCATGACCCAGAAAACCATCCTTCGCAGCGATGAGCTTTCCTGCCCCTCCTGCGTACCCAAGATCGAGAAGGCGCTCAACGCCCTTCCCGGTGTGGCAAAGGCCGAGGTGCGCTTCAACACCGGCAAGATCGAGGTCGAGCACGACCCCGCGCAATCGAGCGTTGAAGCGCTGGTCGAGGCAGTGCGTGGAACCGGCTACGAGGCGCGGCCTGCCGCCTTTTGATCGGCACTCCGCCTTTTTCGCCGCGCCGCGTGCCGGCGCGGCAGGCACGCTTTTCCGACATGGATGAAGATGAAAGGAGCGAGGAGATGAGCAATCTTGTCAGCAGGATCAAGAGCGCCTTCGTGCATCCGGCACGGCGGCGTTTCTGGCTGACGGTCGGCAGCGGCGGGTTGATCGCGGCCGGTCTTCTGGCGCGCTACGGCTTCGGCATGGTCGAGGCATGGACCGCGCTGATGGTCGCGGCCGCATTTCTTGCCGGCTCCGACATCGCGATCCGTGCCTGGCGCTCGCTGCGTGTAAAGCATTTCAGCATCGAATTGCTCGTCACCGTCGCGGCGGTCGGCGCGCTCATTATTGGCGAAGTCTGGGAGTCGGCGGCCGTCACCTTCCTGTTCATGTTCGGCGGCTGGCTGGAGGCGCGCACCATGGGGCAGACCCGTGGCGCGCTGAAGGCATTGCTTGATGCCGCGCCCGCCACCGCGACCGTGCTGCGCGACGGCGATCCCGTCGAGGTGCCGGCGCATATGGTCCAGCTTGGCGAGACCGTGCTGGTCAGGGCCGGTCAACGCATCCCGGTGGATGGTGAAGTAACCGAAGGCACCGCCGCCGTCAGCGAGGCGGCGATTACCGGTGAGCCGATGCCGGCCGAGAAAGCGCCTGGCAGCCACGTCCATGCAGGAACGATCGCCGAGAACGGGTTGCTGCGCATCCGCGCCACTAATGTCGGCGCCGACACCACCCTTGCCCGCATTATTCAGCGCGTCGAGGAAGCGCAGGAGGAAAAGGCCCCGAGCCAGCGCATGATCGAGCGCTTTGCGCAATGGTATACGCCGTCGATCATCGGGCTCGCGGTCGCCGCCTTCGCGGTGACGCAGGACATCCGCCTGGCGCTGACGCTGCTGGTCGTCGGTTGCCCCGGCGCGCTGGTCATCTCGACGCCGGTCTCCATCGTCGCCGGCATCGGCCGGGCGGCGCGCAGCGGCATCCTGATCAAGGGCGGCCAGCATCTGGAAAGTGCGGGCCGCATCGATACGCTGGCGCTCGACAAGACCGGCACGCTGACGGAAGGCAAGCCGCAGCTCGCCTCTATCGTCGCGCTCGGCGGCATTGCCGAGGCCGAGTTGCTGCATCTGGCTGCGACCGCCGAGACCGGATCGACCCATCCGCTCGGCCGTCCGATCGTCGAGGCCGGCCGCAAGCAGGGGCCGCTTTCCACGCTCGAATCGCTGGAGGAACATGCCGGCATGGGCCTGAGCGCCCGCATCGACGGCCGCATCATCGCCGCCGGCAACCGGCGCCTCATGGACACGCTCGGCATTGCGCTGGGCCAGGAGGGCGAAGCCGCTCTGGACCGTCTGCTGTCCAATGGCCAGACGCCGATCCTGGTGGCGCGTGACGGGCAGTTGATCGGGATGCTGGGCATGTCCGACATGGCCCGTGAAGGCGCGGCGGAAGCCATCACCCGGCTGCGTAACATCGGCATAGGCCGTGTGGTCATGCTGACCGGCGACCAGCATGGCGCAGCCGAAGCCATCGCCCGCGAGGTCGGTATCGACGAGGTCCATGCCGGGCTGATGCCCGAGGACAAGCTGGAACTGATCCGGAAGATGAAGGCGGATGGCGCGCATGTCGCCATGGTCGGCGACGGCATCAACGATGCCCCCGCTCTTGCCGCCGCCGACACCTCGATCGCCATGGGCGCCGCCGGCAGCGACGTCGCCATCGAGACCGCCGACATCGCGCTCCTGAAAGACGATCTCGGCAAGATCCCCGAGGCGATGGCGATCTCGCGCGCAACGCTGGGCAATATGCGCCAGAACCTCGTCATCGCACTGGTGACGGTGGCCGGACTGCTGGCGGGCGTGTTCTCCGGCAATGTCCATATGGCCGGCGGCATGCTGGTCCACCAACTTTCGGTGCTGATCGTCATCGCCAACGGCATGCGCCTTCTGCGCATGCCGAAGACGACCGCACCCGGCGGGAGGGCCTCAAAGGTCGCCACCGCCCGGCCCGCAACTGTGGCCGCGCGAGGCTGAAGCCTCCTCGCAGACCCCGCAGCGATGCGGAGTCTGTTGTTTTTGCGACGTCAACCCTGTCTCATCGCTCGCATTTGTCGGAAAGGATCGACATGAATGCCAGGACCGCCCCATGGAACGACGTTTTCGACTTCTGGTTTCCCGAAGGCCGCTCCTCACAGATAAAGGCTGAAACTCACCGCGATCACTGGTCGTGGCGGCTGCACGGCGGAGCGGATGACATGATCGTCGAGCGCTTCGCCGACCTCACGAGAAGCGCAGCTTCAGGCGATCTCGACGACTGGACCAGCGACCCCGAAGGCAGGCTGGCGCTAATCATCGTGCTCGACCAGTTCTCGCGCTCGCTCTGGCGCAACACACAGCGCGCATTCGCGCAGGACCCTGCCGCGCTGTCGCTGGCGATGGAGGGGTTTTCGAACGGCCACTACGCATCGCTGGACATGCCCTGGTTCAGAATCGTCTACAGTCAGCCCCTTGGCCATTGCGAAGGCCCGGATCACCTCGCGCGCATCGACCTGCTCATCAGGCTTCGCGAAGAGATAGCGGCGGAAGCGTCCGCTTCCCTTCAACCGATATACCAGTCGCTGGTGGATCAGGCTGGCGACGTACGCAAGGTCATCGCCGCTTTCGACCGTCATCCGCACCGCAATAACGTCCTCGGCCGAGAATCGACGCCGGCGGAAGAAGCTTACATCGCCGGAAGGGATTTCCCGCACGAAAGGGCGTTTCAGGCGTGACGCCTGGAGGCGAAGCGCATCGCGGGTTGATGCTTTCGTCGGCTGCTCGGGTAGATTACGGTTGTTGCGTATTCATATTCTCTGGAAGGAAAAAACATGGCTGACATCTGGCTTCCCTCACTCAAGACAGCGACCCCGCAGGAGGGGTTCGACCTTGCCACCAAAATGGCGCGGGTCGGCGTCAAGGTCACCCAACCGTCCGCAGAAATTCGCGACAAGCTGCGCGCGGCCTACGATCAGGACACCGCGCAACTGATCGCCTCCTCACAGGTGATCGCCATCCATTTCCAGACGGTGGCGGCCGCCAACAATTACTGGCGCGACTGACGCCCTCGCCTACGACTGACGCCAGGGCGTCAGTCGCGTCAGCGTTTCAGTCACAGTTTCAGACCCCGCAACCGCAGCGCGTTGGCGATGACGCTGACCGACGACAGCGACATGGCGGCTGCTGCGATGATCGGTGACAGGAGCAGGCCGAAAGAAGGGTAGAGCACGCCTGCGGCAACCGGGATGCCGGCGGCATTGTAGATGAAGGCGAAGAACAGGTTCTGGCGGATGTTCGCCATCGTCGCCTCGGATAACCGCCGCGCCTTGACGATCCCCATCAGATCGCCCTTGAGCAGGGTGACGCCGGCGCTTTCGATGGCGACATCGGTGCCCGAGCCCATGGCGATCCCGACATCGGCGGCGGCAAGCGCGGGCGCGTCGTTGACGCCGTCGCCCGCCATCGCCACCACCCGGCCTTCTGCCTTGAGCCGGCTTATGACCGCGCTCTTTGCGTCCGGCAGCACGTCCGCTTCAACCTCATCGATGCCGAGTTGCCGCGCGACGGCTTCGGCCGTGGTTTTATTGTCGCCGGTCAGCATGACGATGCGGATGCCCTCGCCATGCAGCGCGTTCAGCGCCTCCTGCGTCGTCGCCTTGACCGGATCGGCGATGGCGAAGATGCCGCCGGCCCTGCCATCGATCCCGATATAGATCGCGGTGGCGCCATCATGACGCAACGCATCTGCCTGGCCGGACAATTCCGCGACGTCGACGTCGTGTTCCTTGAGGAACACCGCATTGCCGACCACGATCGCCTTGCCTTCGACGCTGCCGAGCGCGCCCTTGCCAAGCGGAGAGTCGAAATCCACTACGGGCGGGATGGCGATGCCCTTCTTCTCCGCCGCCTCCACGATCGCCAATGCCAGCGGATGTTCCGACGCCTTCTCGACACCGGCGGCAAGCCGCAGGATTTCCGTTTCGTCGAAGCCGGCCGCCGCAACGACCGCCGTCACCGACGGCTTGCCCTCGGTGAGCGTGCCGGTCTTGTCGACCACCAGCGTGTCGACCTTTTCCATATGCTCGAGCGCCTCGGCGTTCTTGATCAGGACGCCGGCACTAGCGCCCTTGCCGACGCCAACCATGATCGACATTGGCGTCGCCAGCCCAAGTGCGCAGGGACACGCGATGATCAGCACCGAAACGGCCACGACCAGCCCATAGGCAAAGCGCGGCTCCGGCCCCCAGATGCCCCAGACAATGAAGGCGAGAATTGCGATGACGATGACCAGCGGTACGAACCAGCCCGAGACGTGGTCGGCCATGCGCTGGATCGGCGCACGCGAACGCTGCGCATCGGCGACCATCTGGACGATCCGCGACAGCATCGTATCGCGGCCGACCTTTTCCGCACGGATCACCAGCGCCCCGGTCTGGTTCAGCGTACCGCCGATGACCTGATCGCCCACAGTGCGGGTGACAGGCATGGATTCGCCGGTAACCATCGTCTCGTCGAGCGATGAGCGTCCGTCCTCCACCACGCCATCGACCGGCACGGTCTCGCCGGGCCGCACGCGCAGCCTGTCGCCGAGAATAACGTGCTCGACCGGCACGTCTTCCTCTGTGCCGTCATCGCCGATGCGCCGCGCCGTCTTCGGCGCCAGATCAAGCAGCGCCCTGATCGCGCCCGAGGTCTGTTCGCGGGCGCGCAGTTCCAGCACTTGGCCAAGCAGCACCAGAACGGTGATGACCGCCGCCGCCTCGAAATAGACCGCGACCGTGCCATCTTCCGCGCGGAAAGCGGCGGGGAAAATTCCCGGCGCAAGGGCGGCGACGATGCTGTAGGCCCAGGCGACGCCGGTGCCCATGGCGATCAAAGTGAACATGTTGAGGCTGCGATTGATCAGCGAGGCCCAGGCGCGCTCGAAAAACGGCCATCCGCACCACAAAACCACCGGCGTCGCCAGAACGAGCTGAATCCAGATCGATATCCGCATTGGCACCAGATGGTGCAGGGCCGGGAAAAGATGACCGCCCATTTCGAGCACGAAGACCGGAGCGGCGAGAACCAGCCCGATCCAGAAACGCCGTGTCATGTCGGCGAGTTCGGGGCTGGGGCCGCTGTCGGCCGTCACCACCAGCGGCTCCAGCGCCATGCCGCAGATCGGGCAGCTTCCCGGCCCGTCCTGCCGGATCTCGGGATGCATCGGGCAGGTCCAGATCGCGCCCTCGGGCGCTTCCGGTATGGGCGACGCTTCCCCTGCAAGATATCGCGCCGGGTCCGCCTCGAATTTCGCATTGCAGGACGCCGAGCAGAAATAGTGAGTGTGGCCCCCATGGGTCAGGCGATGTTCTGCGGTTTGCGGGTCGACCTCCATCCCGCAGACCGGGTCCGTCACAAGATGCGCATGACCCGAATGGTCATGATCATTCGAATGGTGCCGATGCTCATCGTGTCCGTTCATTCTCTAACCCGCCGCCTCAATGGAACTTGGAAAACTCATCGTTTCGCTACGTTGCCAAATAGCGCGTTCAGCCCCTCGGCCATTGTCGGGTGCGCAAGAACCGCATCGCGCAGGACACTGTAGGACAGACCGCCAAGCATGGCCGCCTGCACCACGGCCATCACTTCCCCGGCCTCCGAGCCGATCATGGTAAAGCCTGCGATCCGATCCTGCGGATCGACCAGCGCCTTCATGAAGCCCGCGGTCTGCGATGTCGTCCGTGTCCGCAGCACCGCCTTCATCGGCAGTTTGACGACGCGCAAATCCATTCCATTGGCCCGCGCTTGCGCCTCGCTCATGCCGATGCGGGCCAGCGGCGGGTCGATGAACATGCAATAGGGCATCAGCCGCCCGGTGGTCGTTCTGTCTCCACCGTCGAGATTGTCCCGGATTATTCGGAAATCATCGAGCGAAGCGTGGGTGAATTGCGGACTTCCCGCGCATTCGCCGATGGCCCAAACGTCCTTTGCGGTCGTCTCCAGGCGATCGTTCACCTTGATGGTGCCGGGATCCGTCAGCGCAACCCCTGCCTCTTCAAGGCCGATGCCTCGCGTGTTGGGCGTGCGGCCGGCTGCAACCAGAATGTCTGTGCCTTCGATCATTCTCGAACCATCCGGCGTCCGAACGGTGACGCGCACGCTTCCGGCTGATCGGCCCTCCACGTTCGCAACTTCAGCCGACAAAAGCACCTCGACGCCCTCCGCCTCCAGGATCAGTCGGACCTCGTCGGAAACATCCTCATCCTCGCGCTTCAGCAGCCGCGGGCCACGGTCCACAACTGTGACGCGACTGCCGAAACGTCGATACGCCTGGGCAAGTTCAAGGCCGACATAGCCTCCGCCGAGAACAATCAGATGTGCCGGCAACCGGTCCAGTTCGAGCGCCTCGATATGAGTGAGCGGCCTGGTCTCGGCGAGGCCGGGAACAGGCGGAATGGTTGCATGCGTCCCAAGATTGAGGAACAGCTTTTCAGTGGCGAGCCGCCGCATCCCGCCGTCGTTCAAGGCAACTTGAATCGTCCCAGGCGCGACGAGGCGTGCATTGCCCATGACGAGTTCCGCGCCGGTCGCCTCGTAGCGCTCGAGATGAAACGCCACGAGGCTCTCGACCATGGCGCGCTTGCGCGCCACAACCGTCTTCATGTCGACCGAGACGGGGCCGGCGACAACGCCATACTCCCCGGCATGGGCAACGGTATGAGCGACACCCGCGCTCCAGATCTCGTTCTTGCTGGGCAGGCAGTTGATGTTGGGACACGAACCGCCGATCCAGCGCCGCTCCATGACGGCTACCTTCTGGCCGGCTTGCGCCATATCCCAGGCGAGGTATTTGCCGCCCTCGCCACTGCCGATCACGACAGCGTCGTAGCGCTCCGCTTCCGTCATCAACTACGTATCCTTCTGCAACAGCGACTCACCGCACGATGAAAATATGGCGCTCGGACATATATGCGGAATCATGTCATACTCTTGCGGGGTCGAACAATTACTGTTGCTTTTGCGGGCGGCCCCTTGAGGTGGCCTTACTGCCAGTATCCGTGCCGTCGCATCATTTCCAGGCCACGGCCTTAAAATGGGCCGGGATCATGGAGTGGAGTGGGTTCTGCTCCGGCTGTATTGCCCGGAAAGGGAACATGCTGGCTGCACAGGATTGGCCGACTTTCTGTAGGAGAAAATCATGTCGTTGAATGGCAAAGTCATTTTGGTAACCGGCGCTGGCCAGGGGATCGGACGCGGTATTGCGCTGCGGCTTGCAAAGGAAGGCGCTGATCTCGCGCTGGCCGACGTCAAGGCCGATAAGCTCGACTCCGTTCGCAAGGAAGTCGAAGCGCTCGGACGCAAGGCCGCCACCGTCGTCGCCGATGTCAGCAAGCGCGACGAAGTCTACGCCGCCATCGACCATGCAGAGAAGCAACTCGGCGGGTTCGACGTCATGGTCAACAATGCCGGCATCGCCCAGGTCAAGCCGATCGCCGACGTCACGCCCGAGGACATGGACCTGATCTTCCGGATCAATGTCGACGGCGTGCTCTGGGGCATCCAGGCGGCTTCGCAGAAATTCAAGGATCGAGGTCAGAAGGGCAAGATCATCAATGCCTGCTCGATTGCCGGACATGACGGCTTCGCCATGCTCGGCGTCTATTCGGCAACCAAGTTCGCCGTGCGTGCGCTGACGCAAGCCGCCGCCAAGGAATATGCCAGCGCGGGCATCACGGTGAACGCCTACTGCCCCGGCATCGTCGGCACCGACATGTGGGTGGAGATCGACGAGCGCTTTTCCGAGATCACCGGAACGCCGAAGGGCGAAACCTACAAGAAATACGTCGAGGGCATCGCTTTGGGCCGCGCGCAGACACCGGAGGACGTGGCAGCGTTGGTCGCCTTCCTCGCGGGCGCCGATTCCGACTACATCACGGGACAGTCGATCCTGACCGATGGCGGTATCGTCTATCGATAAAGCCGCCTGCCAAATCGCGAACGTTCAGAAGCGCCCACACCGGGAAACGGCCTTGTGAGAATTTTTCTCTCCAGCGGAATGGTTCCGTCTGGAAGAACCGCGTTTTGTCGGAGAGAATTGTTCTCTTGTTGCTTGGCATGGTCATCGCCGCCTTCGGTCGCCATTCGCACTACAGGTTCTTGACCGGCAATCGACACCTGCTGAAGATCGATCGGTTTCCTCATCTACGCGCGTTTCGAGCGGGATTGCCGTCATCCGGTCAAACCCCTGACTGGTATGAAGGCTCTACAGGGCCGGCGTTGGATTGGCGTCGCAGTGAGGTCGCACTGCGCGCCCGGATCGGGTCGGCGAGTAGCCTGAGGCCGTTCAGCACCACCAGCACCGTGCCGCCTTCGTGTCCGACGACCGCGAGCGGCAGAGGCAGGGCGAAGAACAGGCTCGAGGCGACCAGAAGCAGCATCATGCCGATGGCGAAAATCAGATTCTGGCGGATAATCCGGTGGGTGCGCCGCGCCAGCCGATGCGCGGCGGCAAGCCGGGCCATGTCCTCCGACAACAGCGCGACATCGGCCGCCTGCAACGCGACATCGCTGCCCGCCGCGCCCATGGCGATGCCGACATCGGCGCGCGCCAGCGCGGCGGCGTCGTTCACCCCGTCGCCGACAAAGGCGACTTTCCCATTCCTCGCCAGTTCGCCCACCAGCCGGACCTTGTCTTCAGGCAGCAGATCGGCATGGACATGTTTTGCTTCCAGTCCGAGCTCCGCGGCGATCCGCAAGCCGACAGAGCGCCGGTCGCCGGTCATCATGGCGATGGTGCCCACCCCAGCCGCTCTGAGCGCAGCCAACCCCGCGGCCGAGGTCGCGCGCGGACGGTCGGCGACGGTGAGCGCGCCATAGACCCGATCTCCCCGCCCCAGCCACACCACGGTCTGGCTGCCGTCCGTCAGCTGCGCAAATTCGGGTGCGTCGAGCGATGCGCCCATGCGCGCGGCCATGCGCGGATTGCCGGCCCAGAGCGGGCCCACGGCATCCTCCCCCGTAATCCCCTCACTGGGCACGGTTTCCACATCGCGCACCACGGCGGCGGTTATGCCTTTTTCGTCGATGTGGCGGCGGATCGCATCGGCAATTGGATGTTCGGAATGCGCCTCGAGACCCGCGATCAATGACAGGAACCGCTCTTCGGCCTGTGCTCCCGTTTCCGACGCCACCACCTGTGTCACCTCGGCCTTGCCTGTTGTCAGCGTACCGGTCTTGTCGAAGGCGAAGATATCGACATCGGCCAGCGTCTCCAGCGCCGCGCCGCCCTTGAACAGCACGCCGCCGCGCGCGGCCGCCGCCAATGCCGAGAGGATCGCGGCCGGGACCGATATCACCACCGCGCAGGGGCTGGCCGCGACAAGCAGCGTCGCGGCGCGATAAAGCGCATCCTGCATCGTCCAGCCAAGCGCGAGGAATATCGCCAAAGCAAGCACCGCACCCACCAGCACCGCGATGGTGTAGCGCTGGCCGAACCAGGCGCTGAACCGTTCGGACGGAGCGCGTGCGGCCTGTGCCTCTGTCACCAGTTCGATCATCCGCGCCACCGTGCTTTCCGCGACCGGGCGGGTGACGCGGACCACCAGCACGGCGTTGAGGTTCACCGTGGCCTCAAACACCTTAGCACCCGGGCTTTTGCCGACCGGCATCGATTCGCCTGTGATCGTCGCCTCATCGAGCGAGCCTTCCCCTTCCGCCACCTCGCCATCGGCCGGCACCCGCGCGCCGGGCCGCAGCACCACCAGATCGCCGGCCACGAGATCGCCCACCGGAACTTCCGTGACGGCGCCCTCTGGGTCGCGTCTCAGCGCGGTGTCGGGGCGCAGCGCCATCAGCGCCTCGACCGCATGGCGCGCCCGGCCCATCGCCCGCTGCTCCAACGTGGTTGAGAGACTGAACAGCGTCAGCAGCACTGCCCCTTCAAGCGCGGCGCCGACCGCAGCGGCAGCAAGGGCTGCCACGATCATCAAAAGATCGATGTCGAGGATCCGCTCACGCCAGAGCGTGGTCAGGGCCCGAACCGCCGTCGGCACACCACCGGCCAGATAGACCAGCACGAGGCCGACCGGTCCCCATAGACCGGGGCTCAAAAAGGCATCGACAGTTGCAAGCGCCATCCCGGCAAGCGTGATGCCGGTCAATGCTGTCATGAAGCGGTCGGAAGAAAGATCGATTTGCAATTTGTGTTCCTGGCTGTGCCGCGACGGCGGCAGTGGCTGGGGAGACCGGCGATGATGCGCCGGATGGGCTGGCGATCTGTCCGGTCGATCAGGTTCCTGGTCGCTATTCCTTTCCATTATGACATTGAGCTTACCTCCAGAATCGCGCCGCCGGCAGCCGCGATCAGCACCACGAGCCAGGGCGGGAATCTCCAGCTCATCAAGGCCACGAAACAGGTCAGCGCCAGCGCAAAGTCGCGGGGCGAACCGATCGCGCTGATCCAGAGCGGATCGTAGAGCGCAGCGCCCAGAATGCCGACCACCGCAGCGTTCGCGCCTGCCATCGGCGCCCGCACGCCGGAGCGTGCGCGCAGTGTGTTCCAGAACGGCAGCGCGCCGACAAGCAGCAGGAAGCCCGGCAGGAAGATCGCAAGAAGGGCGAGCGTCGCGCCGGCGATCCCGTTCGGGCCGGGTTCGAGCAGCATGCCGAGATAGGCGGCGAAGGTGAATAGCGGCCCCGGCACCGCCTGGGCCGCGCCATAGCCGGCCAGGAACGCATCGGGCGTGACCCAGCCCGGGCGAACCACTTCGGCTTCCAGCAAAGGCAGGACCACATGGCCGCCACCGAATACCAGAGCACCGGCGCGATAGAACGCGTCGATCACCGCCAATCCCTGCGCGGGAAACAGCGCCGCCGCCAGCGGTAGGCCGAAGATCAGGATGAAGAACAGGGCCAGCGCGACTATCCCCGCCTGTCGCGAGACCGGGAAGGGCAGCGCTTCACCCGTCTCTCCCGCCGTGTCCCGGCAAAGCCAGAGCCCGGCAAGTCCACCGAGCAGAATTGCACCCACCTGGCCCGTCGCGCCCCCGATCAGCACCACCATCAGGACGGCGGCGAGCGCGATCGTCTGGCGTGAGCGGTCGGGGCAGAGCGTGCGCGCCATCCCCCAGACCGCCTGCGCCACGATGGCCACCGCCACCAGTTTCAACCCGTGGAGCACCCCGATGCCAAGCGGGCCTGAAAACGCCCCCGCTCCGAGCGCGAACAACAGCAGCAGCAGGGCGGAAGGCAAGGTAAACGCCACCCAGGCAGCCAGCGCACCCACCGGTCCGGCACGCTGCAAGCCCAATGCAAAGCCGACCTGGCTGGATGCTGGTCCCGGAAGGAATTGGCATAGCGCGACCAGATCGGCATAGCCACGATCCTCGATCCAGCCGCGCCGGGCGACGAATTCCTCGCGGAAATAGCCCAGATGCGCGATCGGTCCACCGAAGGAGGTGAGGCCCAGTTTCAGGAAGGCGGCCAGAACCTCGCCGGGCGTTCCTTGTCGTTGGCGCTGAGGCATAACATTCAGCGTGTCATTGGCGGGCATGATGTCTCCGTGATGCTCGCGATTTCAGGGGCTTGCCAGGCGCTATGAGAAGACGCATCCGACATTGTCCCTGTATTGGAGCAATGGAACAGACTGGTGACTGCCGAAGCGCGCGCCTTGTTGCTCCATCAGCATCGCAAGCGGTGTCCACAGGACCGCGCCCCGCAAGAGAGATAACGGATGAATCATGCCGTGGTTGTCCGGGGAGGACCCGCCTGTGGCCGGCGACCCTCCAGAAGATCGGCGTCAGCAGCGAGCGCGTCGGCCATGAAATCCATGAAGGCGCGGATACGGGCAGTGTTGCGCAGATCCTCATGGGTCAGCAGCCACAGATCGAGCCGGAAATCTTCCGGAAACATGGCGATGCGGACGAGGTCGGGCGTGCGGTCGGCCACGGCGCAAGGCAGTGGCGCAAGGCCGATTCCGGCCCTTGCCGCGGCAATCGCAGCCGAGATCGAATTGGTCCGGTAAATCGGCCGCACCGTCGGCAGCCAATCCGCCAACTGATGGCCAATCGCTCCATGTGACCGGCCGAAGCCGATCCAGTCATTGCCGGCAAGATCGTCATCGAGTCCGTGAGCGGCGCGTTCCGCCGAGACATAGGCTCCGAATGCCAGTCGGCCGACGCGCCGGCCGACCAATGTTTCCTGCGGGGTGTTGCCGATGCGCAGTGCGACATCGGCCTCGCGTCGGGTCAGGTCCAGGGGAGTGTCCGAAACGATCACTTCCAATTCGATCCCTGGCTGCGCTGCATGGAAGGCCGCCAGAGGGCGATAATCTCCTCATCGATCCGGATGGCGGTCTCGTGCATGGCCTCTCCGGCGCCCGTCAGCGCATAGCCATCCGGCAACCGCTCAAAGAGCCGGACACCCAGACGTTCCTCGAAGGCGCCGAGACGGCGAAACACGGTCGAGTGCGTTACGCCAAGGCTGCGTGCTGCTCCAGACAGCGTGCCCGCCCGGGCCACAGCGAGGAAAAAGCGCAGATCGTCCCAGTTCTGGTTCTGTGCATCCATGAAGGATCACCCCTTGCAAGCCTGCTCCGATTGCCGGCAGGCTGCCCCCATCTTGCCCGCAACACCGCGCGTTCGCATTGCCTCGTCAGAAAAGCTTGACCACGATCATCGCTCCATTAAGTATGTGACTGCTCACTTACTAGGTGTTTTATGCGAAAATCCGCGGAATTGCGCAAGGCCGAAATCGTCGCGGCCGTCCTCGACCTGGCCGACCAGATCGGACCGGACCGGGTGACGACAGGCGCTGCGGCGTCGGCGGTGGGCGTAAGTCAGGCTGCCCTGTTCCGGCATTTCCCGACAAAGGCCGCGATGTGGCTTGCCGTGGCGGATCATGTGGCCGGGGAACTGGCTATGGAATGGCAGCGGGCACTGGCTGGGACTGATAACCCCCTCGACCGGGTCACAGCGCTCATGGCCGCGCAACTGGGACAGATTGCAGCCACACCGACGCTGCCCATGCTGCTGTTCTCGCGCGAGCTGAATGTCGGCAATGAGGATCTGCGCGCGGCCTTTCGAGGCCTGTTGATGAAGTTTCAGGCGCTGATTGTAGCCGAACTGGCTCGCGGTCAGGACGGCGGCTGCCTGCGCCGCGAAGTCGCCCCTGAGGATGCCGCCGTTCTGCTGACGTCGCTGGTGCAGGGCATGGCGATCCGCTGGTCGCTCGGGGCGCGCAACTTCTCGCTGATCGGGGAAGGAAAGCGGCTCCTTGAAGTACAACTTCGGCTTTTGACCGTGAAGGAAGATTAGGCCATGCGATGAAATCTTTGGGCGATCTAATTTCATTGAGTGCTTCGTATGGAAGAAGAGCTACGGCGGGGGGCCAAAAGAGAAATATGCGGTTACCCAGCACGAATATGTTCTGATGTACGCAAAGAGCAAGGAGGACTTTCTTCCCTTTACTCTGCCATATGACCCACAAAAGGTTGAGCGGTATTACAAGGGCCGGGACGAACACTTCGAGACCCGGGGTCCTTACCGACTCAAGCCGCTTGAAGCAACGAAGAGCATGGATGCTCGCCCCAATTTGGTATACGAAGTCACGCTCGAAAGCGGCGAGATTGTTCGGCCTCAGCGCCAATGGCTTTGGGGTAAGGATAGAGTTGTAGAGGCCCTAAAGAATAATCATGTGATTGTAGTTAGAAATGGCGACAAGGTTACCCTAAACTATAAACAGTATCTGAAAGACGAGGAAGGAGAAGAGCGGGGAGAAAAGGCGTTTAGTGTTATTGATGGAATCTATACGCAGCACGGCACCGCAGACCTTAGCAGGCACTTCCCTGAGGCGGTCGTAGTTCAATTCTCAAAGCCAGTTCGTCTAATTCAGCAGTTCATCGAGATTGCAACCTCGAATGACCCAACTGCGATTGTACTCGACTTTTTTGCCGGAAGTGGGACAACAGCGGAAGCCTGCTTCAGTCTGCCGAAGCCTGTGCGTGACCACGTTCAGTTTATATTGATCCAGATTCCTGAGTTGACGCCCGAAGATTCGCCTGCTCGCAAGGCTGGCTTTCAAACAATTGCGGAAATCTCGAAGGAGCGTGTTCGCCGTGCGGGACGGGCGGTGGGTGCTCAAGAGAAACATGGAGATTTTGGCTTCCGGGTGCTGAAGGTCGACACTTCGAACATGAAGGACGTCTACTACCGCCCGGACGAGCTGAAGCAGTCCGACCTGCTCGACCTGGTCGACAACGTCAAGGAGGGCCGCACGGCCGAGGACCTGCTGTTCCAGGTGCTGGTAGACTGGGGCGTGGACCTGACGCTGCCCATCCGCCGCGAGGCGGTGCAGGGCAAGACCGTGTTCTTCGTCGACGACAACGCCCTTGTCGCCTGCTTCGACCGCTGCATCACCGAGGATCTGGTGAAGGAACTGGCGGGCCACGAGCCCCTGCGCGTCGTCTTCCGCGACAACGGCTTCGTGTCGGACGCGGTGAAGATCAACGTGACCCAGATCTTCCGCCAGCTTTCGCCCAGCACCGACGTCAAGTCGATCTGAGGGCGCACCATGAAACTCAAGTTCAAGGTCCAGCCCTATCAGACCAATGCCGTCAACGACGTGGTCGACTGCTTCGCCGGGCAGCCCATGACCTCCGGCCTGACTTACCGCATCGACCCCGGCCGCAAGGCGCAGACCAGCGCCTTCGAGGAAGGTTTCAAGAACGCCGACCTCGCGCTGACAGACGTGCAGATTCTGGAGAACATCCAGAAGGTCCAACGGCGGCAGAACCTGCCCGTCTCGCAGTCCTTGACGGACTTCACGACCTTCAACGCCCGGGGCGAGCGCGTGCCCGTCGCGGCCAACTACAAGCGCGACGCGCTGGCCGCGACCCGCGTTCACCTCGATGTCGAGATGGAGACCGGCACGGGAAAGACCTACTGCTACATCAAGACCATCTTCGAGATGAACAAGCGGTATGGCTGGTCGAAGTTCATCATCATGGTGCCGTCGATCGCCATTCGCGAAGGGGTCTACAAGTCGCTTCAGATCACGGCCGACCACTTCACGGAAAGCTGCGGCAAGAAAGCGCGGTTCTTCATCTATAATTCCAAGCGCCTGCACGAGCTGGAGAGCTTTTCTTCCGACGCCGGGATCAACGTTATGGTGATCAACATCCAGGCGTTCAACGCGCGCGGAGCCGACAACCGCCGCATCTACGAGGAGCTGGACGACTTCCAGTCGCGCAAGCCCATCGACGTGATCGCCTCTAACCGGCCGATCCTGATCCTGGACGAGCCGCAAAAGATGGAAGGCGCGGCGACGATGGAGGCGCTGCCGAAGTTCAAGCCGCTGTTCATCCTGCGCTACTCGGCGCCCCACCGCACCCAGCACAACCGCGTTCATCGGCTGGACGCGCTGGACGCCTACAATCAGAAGCTGGTCAAGAAGATCGCGGTGCGCGGCATCCAGACCCGTGGGCTCGCTGGCACCAACGCCTACCTCTACCTGGAAGGCATCGACATCTCGAAGAAGGCTCCCGTGGCGCGGATCGAGATAGAGGTGAAGCTGAAGTCGGGCGAGATCAAGCGCCAGCTTAGGCGGCTCGAGTTCCGCGATGACCTGTTCGTGGAGTCGGGCGAGCTGGACCAATATCGCGGCTTCACGATCAGCCAGATCGACGCCGTCAACGACACGGTCGAATTCACCAACGGGGAAATGCTGAGGGCTGGCGAGGCGAACGGCGACGTCTCTGAACACGATATCCGCCGTATCCAGATCCGCGAGACGATCAAGGCGCATCTAGACAAGGAAAAGCAGCTGTTCGCACAGGGCATCAAGGTCCTGTCGCTGTTCTTCATCGACGAGGTGGTGAAGTACCGGGACTATGGCCAGGCAGACGAGAAGGGCGAGTATGCGCGGGTCTTCGAGGAAGAGTACGAGTTGCTGAAGGCTGAATACCTTTCGGAGCTCGCAATCGACAACGAGGCGTACCGGAAATATCTCGCCAGCATCGACCCCGCGAAGACGCACAACGGCTATTTCTCGATCGATAAGAAGACGAACCGCCTCAAAGACCCTGCTGTTGGCGCCCGCTCGGTCGATTCCGACGACGTGGACGCCTACGACCTGATCCTCAAGGACAAGGAGCGCCTGCTTTCCCTCGCCGAACCCACCCGGTTCATCTTCTCACACTCGGCGCTGCGCGAGGGCTGGGACAACCCGAACGTCTTCGTCATGTGCATGCTGAAGCACAGCGACAACACCATTTCGCGCCGCCAAGAAGTGGGGCGTGGCCTGCGGTTGAGCGTCGATCAGCACGGTGACAGGATGGACCACCCGGCGGTGGTGCATGACATCAACGTGCTGACCGTCGTGGCGAGCGAGAGCTACAAAGACTTCGTGGCCGGGCTCCAGAAGGAGATCGCGGAGACCCTCTCGTCGCGTCCGCGGCAGGCAACCGAGGAGTACTTCACGGGCAAGACACTCGCGACCGAGCATGGCCCGGTTGAAGTAACTGCCGCCATGGCCAAGCAGATCTACCGCTATCTGGTGAAGAATGACTACACCGACGATGCGGACCAGATCGCGGACGCCTATCATGAGGCTAAGGCCGAGGGGAAACTCGCCGACCTGCCCGACGATTTGAAGCCGCACGCCGAGCAGGTGTTCCAGCTCATCGACAGCGTCTTCAGCGACGCGCAACTGCCCAAGGTCGATGACGGCCGCAAGCCCAAGACCAACCCCCTCAATGCCAATTTCGAGAAGAAGGAGTTCCAGGAGCTCTGGGCGCGGATCAACCGCAAGGCGGTCTATCGGGTGGAGTTCGACTCAGCGGAGCTGATCCGAAAGTGCGTCAGTGCGCTGGATAGCCAGTTGCGCGTCACCCCTCTGCAATACACGGTTCAGGCCGGCGTGCAGAACGACGGATTGACTGACAACCAGCTTCGCAGCGGCGACGGTTTCATGGTCACCACCACGACGACCGAGCATGGGGGCTCGATCCACTCTCTCGTGAAATACGACCTCGTCGGGAAGGTGGCCGAAAACGCACAGCTGACGCGAGAAACGACTGCCACCATTCTGGGCCAAATCGCACCGGCGGTTTTCGAACAGTTCACGAATAATCCCGAGCACTTCATCTCAGAAGCCTCGCGCATCATCGCCGAGCAGAAGGCGGCCATGGTGATCGAGCGTCTGGCCTACGACGAAGTCGATGAGCGGTACGACGTCGACATCTTCACGGCGAACCAGACCAGCCAGGATTTCTCCCGAGCTACTGCGAAGCTCAAAAACCATGTCTACGATTATGCGATCACGGACTCGGATGTCGAAAAGGCGTTCGTGAAGGAGCTGGATACAAGCAGCGAAGTGGTTGTCTACGCCAAGCTGCCGCGCGGCTTCCTGATTCCAACCCCTGTCGGGGACTACAATCCCGATTGGGCGATATCCTTTAAGGCTGGCAGCGTAAGGCACATCTACTTCGTGGCCGAGACCAAGGGCACGATGTCCAGCATGAAGTTGCGCGAGATCGAGAGGACAAAGATCGAATGTGCCCGGAAGTTTTTCGATGAGATCAGCCAGAGGATTACAGCGGATCGCGTGAAATATGATGTGGTCACCGACTACAGCAAGCTGATGGACTTGGTCGGGCGTGCGGCTGCCTGAGAAAATCGATACTACGGGGGATCGAATGAAGATTTCGACGATACTGGATCACATTGATAGCGGGCACATGGCCTTGCCAGAGTTCCAGCGCGGCTATGTGTGGAACCGTGATCAGGTCCGGGGCCTGTTCGATTCCCTTTATCGTCGGCATCCAGTTGGTGGCTTACTGGTCTGGGCCACTGAATCGAAGACGGCGGCTCACCGGGGCGACGGGACATTGGCGGCGGGCATCGTCAAACTGCTGCTCGATGGACAGCAGCGGATGACGACGCTCTATGGCGTCGTTCGAGGAAAGCCGCCGAAGTTCTTCGACGGAAATGCCCACGTATTCACGGGTTTGCGATTCCACCTCGGCACGGAGACCTTCGCGTTCTACCAGCCAGTCAAGATGCAGGACGACCCCCTCTGGATCGACGTGACGACCTTGATGCAAGCTGGAACGGCCGGGCTCGGCACGTTCGTTTCAGAGCTATCAGCCGTACCGGAACACGCCGCCAACGTCGGCGCCTATGTCGGCCGTCTCAGCGCCTTGCTCGGTATCACCGACATTGATCTCCACGTTGAGGAGGTTACTGGAGCGGACAAGACGCTCGACATCGTCGTGGACATTTTCAACCGCGTGAATAGCGGCGGCACCAAGCTGTCGAAGGGTGATCTCGCGCTGGCAAAGATCTGCGCCGAGTGGCCGGACGCGCGGGATTCCATGAAGGCCAAACTCAAGGATTGGGCTGACGCGGGCTATAACTTCAACCTCGATTGGCTGCTGCGCTCGGTGAATACGGTCCTCACCGGCGAGGCCAAATTCAGCTACCTCCACGACAAAGACGCGCTCGACATTCAGGACGGATTGAAGCGCGCCTCCAAACATATCGATACCAGTTTGAACCTCATAGCAGGGAGACTTGGCCTCGATCACGATCAGGTCTTTTTCGGTCGCTTCGGCGTTCCGGTTATGGTTCGATTGATGGACCAGAAACAGGGCACCCTCGATGCCGTTGAACGCGACAAGCTGCTCTTCTGGTTTGCACAAGCAGGAATGTGGGGTCGATTTTCGGGATCGACAGAGACAATTATCGACCAGGATTTGGGAGCCCTTGAAGGTCCAACCGGCGGTCTCGACGCGCTGCTGGAACGGCTTCGGCTCTGGCATGGCGGCTTGCGGGTGGAGCCAGGCCATTTCACAGGCTGGAGCCTCGGAGCGCGCTTCTATCCGGTCCTCTACATGCTGACCCGCATGGGCGAGGCGCGAGATTGGGGGATGGGATTGGCCCTTAAGGCGAACCTACTGGGTAAGATGAGCCGGCTGGAAGTCCATCACATTTTCCCCAAGGCACAGCTCTATAAGAGGAATCATAGCCGGCCAGAAGTTAATGCGCTGGCGAATTTTTGCTTTCTGACAAAAGATACAAATCTGAGCATCAGCGACCGCTTGCCGGAGATCTATTTCGCGGAGGTCGAGACGAAGCATCCAGGGGCGCTGGCGTCCCAGTGGATCCCCACCGATCCCGCACTGTGGAAGATCGAGCGCTATCGCGACTTCCTCGAGGCGAGGAAGGAGCTATTGGCGGCCGAGGCGAATAAGCGCTTCGAAGAGCTGCTGCACGGGGATTCCAAGTGGTTGGGCGCGCCGATGTCGCCTATCGTCTCAGCAGAACCTCCATTTGTCGGCGGTGTGACGAGTGAGGCCGAAGAACTGGAGCTCGAAGCCATCAACGACTGGGTCGAGGGAGAAGGGTTACCGCGCGGGCAGGTCAGCTACGACTATGCAGACCCTGATACAGGTGACCAGAAGGCCGTGTTCGATTTGGCTTGGCCCGACGGCCTCCAACCAGGACTGACCGGTCCGGTCGCGGTGCTGCTGAACGAACCCACGGATGTGTTGTCATTGGCAAGCGCTGCCGGCTTTCGCTGCTTCACCTCAGTTGCCGAGTTTCGAAGTTACGTGGCGAATGAGATCCTGAAGCTGGAGGCAGCTTGAAGAATTCTCCCCGCAGCTCATCTCCGGCAGCAGAAACGTGGGCGAACTCAGGGGCGATTTTGGCCCTTTTCAGGCGGCGGCCTGGATACGCGAGGGGTTTGGTCTATGGTGCGCGCCAGACTCAGCAGCCGCCGGCATGCGGGGTTATCGTTCCGCGCGGACCAGACCATGCTGAAAGGCAAGACCTCACCCGCGAGTTCCCGATAGATGATTCCGGGAAATTTCGCGACGATCGTGGCTTCGCTCGTTTAACTGGCCTGACCCCATGAGGTGGTCCGGTTTCACTCTTAATGCATGACCGGCTTTTCGGCCATCGCCTGTGCCGACGATGGAACCGATCCGGGTGGTTGTCCGGGCCAGATGATGGCCTCCGGTGCCGGCGGCTTGTAGCCGAGCGATGAGTGCGGCCGCTCGGTATTGTACAACTCGACGACGGAACGCCCACGGGATCGATTTTGAGCGCGAGCTTCTTTACCCATGGCATCCCTGGGCCGGGCGGCAAGTCTTTATCCACGAGATAATCGACAAGAAGGACGCGGCGGTTTTCCGCTGCACCCTTTGTGGCCAGTCACTACATCGGTGGCTGGAGATTCCGGCCTGGATGTTCGACCGAGCGGTCAGCGCGAACTGGCGCATCACGACTCATCCGCGCGTCGACCTCGCCGCGCTCGGCACCCTGGCGTCACTGCTGCGGAACACGGATCCCCCATCGCAATCTGATGAGAACGGCGCAGCATTGGGCTCTCACGACGCGAATCGGGGAGATGTCCATGCCGCGCAAGCCCACGACATACCAATTCGATCTGTTCTCCAAGCCGAACGACGCCGACACGATGCAGACGCCGCAATGGCAGACGCTGCCCGTCGAGACGCGTCGATCTGTGACGCAGCTGATGGTCAGCCTGATCCTCGACCACGTCGACGGCGATCGTGCCGGGCAACGGGAGGGCGCTGATCATGATGCATGAGAAGATCAGACCCCACCATCTGGAGCGGAAGGCAATCCTGTATGTGCGCCAGTCGTCGGCTCATCAGGTCCTGCACAATCGCGAGAGCGGCACGCTGCAATACGCGATGCGCGACCGTCTGACGGCGCTCGGCTGGTCTCGCGTCGAAACGATCGACGATGATCTCGGGCGCTCTGCCGCCGGCGGCGTCACGCGCGCCGGTTTCGACCGTATGGTCGCCGAGGTCTGCCTCGGCAAGGTTGGAGCAGTGGCGGCCCGAGAGGTGTCGCGGTTTGCCCGCAACAGCCGCGATTGGCAGCAGCTCATCGAGATGTGCCGCGTCGTTGACACCGTGCTGGTCGACCAGGAGGCGGTCTATGCACCGCGCCAGGGCAACGATCGGCTGCTGCTGGGACTGAAGGGCAGCCTCAACGAGTATGAACTGGATCTTTTGCGCCAGCGTTCACTCTCGGCCCGCTATGAGAAAGCCCGCCGCGGCGAACTTGTCGTTGCTGCTCCTGTCGGCTTCGTGAAGGTTGGAGACCGGCTCGAGAAGGATCCCGATCGCCGCGTGCAGGAAGCGATCGTCATGGTCTTCGATAAGGTGGCTGAGCTCGGTAGTGCCCGTCAGGCGCTGATGTGGTTCCTCGAGCACGGACTGGATCTGCCGGCAAAGCGCAATAATGGAGACGTCGTCTGGCGCAGGCCGAACTATGCGACCATCCACCGGATGATCGAGAACCCGATCTACGGTGGCGCCTATGCCTATGGTAAGTCTGGTGTCGCACCGGGATTTGGGCCGTCCCCTGTTCGGTCAGGCGCTCGCCGAAAGCCGCGCGAGGAATGGCTGGCCCTGATCCCGGGCAACCATGAAGGCTATGTTAGTTGGGAAAGGGCTGAGGCGATCCGCACCATGGTGAGCGATAACACGCCGACAAGCCAGCATCACGGCGCGCCCAAGCATGGCGACGCATTGCTGTCGGGGCTCGTTCGCTGTCGGCGCTGCGGCCGCAAGCTCACGGTGCGCTACACGGGCACGAAGCACAACATCCCGCGCTATTCCTGCTGGCGGGGACTGCTCGACAATGGCGAGCCGCGTTGCATCGCCTTCGGCGGACTGCGCGTCGACGATGCGATCGAGGAAGCGCTGCTGCGTGTCGTCGAGCCGGGCGCAATCGCGGCTGCTGCCGAAGCCGAGGCGCGGGCAGCCGGTCGTCGAGACCAGGTTCGGGACGCTCTCAGTCGCGATCTGGAGGCCGCCCGCTACGCCGCCGATCGGGCCTTCCGGCAATATGACGCCGCCGACCCTGCGAACCGTCTGGTCGCAGCGGAATTGGAGATGCGATGGAACCGCGCCCTCGCACATGTTGATGAGGTCGAGAGCCAGATCGCCGCGCATGATTCCGCCACGCCGAAGCAATCGCCGGTGTCGGCAACTGACCTTCAGACCCTGGCTGCAGACCTCCCTGCTGTCTGGTCGGCGCCAACGACGGATGCGCGGCTCAAAAAGCGCATCGTACGCACGGTCATTCAGGAGGTGCTCGCCGATATCGACGACGAAGCCTCTGAGATCGTCCTGCTGATCCATTGGTTTGGTGGCGCTCATACCGAACTTCGCTTGCCGAAGCGGCGTCGTGGACAGCGCAACAGCACCTCCGCAGATATCATCGCGGCCATTCGCCAACTGGTGCTGATCGCCAGCGACGACCTGATTGCCGGCATTCTCAACCGCAACGGCCTGGTGACCGGGCATGGCAACCGCTGGACACGGGAGCGGGTGACGGCGCACAGGTCGCATCACAAGATCCCGATCTTCCGGCCGGCGCTGGACGGCAACGAACCATGGCTTAATCTGAACAAGGCCGCACGCCTCCTCGGCGTAACACCGAAGACGCTGAGGCTCGCCGCCGAGGCCGGCAAAATCGAAGGCGTTCATCCTTTGCCGGATGGACCGTGGCTCTTCAGCCGCTCAGAACTTGGAAAGCCGCAAGCTCAGCAGATCGTTCATCGCGCGCGGCAGAACCCAAAATACCCCGCAGGATCGCAGTCCGATCAACAAAGCCTATTTACTTCAGCAACATAGACAGATGGGTGTTATGAAACAGGATTGTAGTAGCGTCGCCATGCCTCGATAATGACCTTTGCCTCGGCGAGGCTATAGAAGATTTCTCCGTTGAGCAGTTCATCGCGCAGCTTCGAGTTGAAGCTCTCGCAGTAGTCATTCTCCCATGGGCTACCCGGCTCAATGAACGCGGTCTTTGCCCCTACCGCGGGGATCCACTCCCGCACCGCCTTGGCGATGAACTCCGGACCGTTATCGGAACGAACATGGCCGGGCACACCGCGCAGGATGAACAAGTCCGACAGGACGTCTATGACGTCGGTCGAGTTGAGCTTACGATCGATCCGGATCGCCAGGCATTCCCGGGTGAACTCGTCGATGATGTTGAGCATGCGGAACTTCCTGCCATTGTGGGTCCGGCCCTCGACGAAGTCGTAGGACCAGACATGGTTGGGATGCTCCGGCCGAAGCCGGACGCACGATCCGTCGTTCAGCCAGAGACGTCCTCTCTTCGGTTGCTTGTGGGGAACCTTCAGCCCCTCCCGCCGCCAGATGCGCTCGACGCGCTTGGCGTTCACCGTCCAGCCCTCGGACCGCAGCATCGCTGTGATCCTGCGATAGCCATAGCGACCGTAGCGTGAGGCGAGCCGGATGATGTCGGCGGTCAACACCTCTTCATCGGGCCGGCCTTGCGGCTTCTTTCGCTGGGTCGAGCGATGTTGGCCGAGAACCTTGCAGGCGAAGCGCTCCGACACGCAGAACTTCGCCATGACATGATCGACGCAGCGACGGCGGCGGGAGGGGCTTAGAAGTTTCCCGAAGCAGCCTCTTTCAGGATCAGCTTCTCAAGCGTCAGGTCCGACACCGCCTTGCGCAGCCGGTCGTTCTCCTTCTCAAGTTCTTTCAGCCGCTTCACCTGGTCGCCCTTCAGGCCACCAAACTCCTTGCGCCAGCGGTAATACGTGAACTGTGTCACGCCGATCGAACGAACCGCTTCGCCAACCGAACGACCTTGCGACAGCAGAACATCGACCTGACGCAGCTTCGCGACGATCTCTTCGGGCTTATGCTTCTTCTGGGGCATTCCAACGTCCTCCAACGGCTCAATAGCCTACTTCAGGGAGGACCACTTAGCGTAATCGCAGGTGGCCCCCCTCGCCGAGAGCGAAGCGGTTCCCCAAGCTGGCGATCCAGCAACGATCGGCTCGGCCGACAAGTGACGGAGAACCATGATGCCTTCCTATGCAGCTTTGGACGTTTCCCAAGAGACGACAGCGATCTGCGTCGTCGACGATGCCGGTCGGATTCGAGCCGAGAAGAAGGTCGCAACCTGCCCCGAAGCGATCGCCACATATTTGAATCGGAAAGCGCCAGACCTCGTCCGGGTCGGGCTCGAGACGGGACCGTTGGCCGTGTGGCTTTGGAACGAACTCGCCGCACGCCGTCTTCCAATTCTGTGCATCGACGCCCGTCATGCCAACGCAGCTTTGAAGATGCGACCGGTGAAGACGGATCGCAACGACGCTGCTGGCCTGGCGCAGATCATGCGAACCGGCTGGTTTAAGCAAGTGCGCATCAAAAGCCGCGACAGCTACCAGGTTCGCTCCCTTCTGGTCGCCCGCGAGATGCTGGTGAGGATCCGGGTCAAGATCGAGAACGAGATCCGTGGTCTCTTGCGCACCTTCGGTGTTCTGTTCGGCAAGCGCGTCGGCGGGTTCACGGGACGGGCCGACGAGATCATCGCCGGCGAACTCGATGCATCCCCGGAGATGCGTCTCATTGCCGAGACATTGATGAAAGCCAGAGCCTCCATTCTCGATCAGATCAAGGTTCTGGACCGGCGACTGATGGCGATCGCCAAGGCAAACCCGACCGCGCGCCTATTCATGACCGTGCCCGGCGTTGGCGTTATCACCGCCCTGTCAGTCGCCTCCTCCTTTGACGATGCATCGCGCTTCAGTCGGTCATCGAGCGCCGGCGCCTATCTCGGCCTGACACCCCGACGATACGAGTCCGGCGAGACAAGCCGAAACGGGCGCATCTCCAAGCAGGGGAGCGTGATGACCAGGAAGCACCTCTATGAAAAGCAGCCACAACGCTTCTGACACGCAACCTACGCTTCTCGACGCTCAAAGCCTGGGGCCTGAAGCTGGCGAAGGCGTCCGGGTTCAAGAAGGCGAGGATCGCCGTAGCTCGTAAGATGGCCGTGATCCTGCACGCCATGTGGAAGACCAATACGCCATTCCGTTGGAGTCAGGAGGAGGCGGCATGAACATCGCTATGCCGTTCGACTGACTTCAAAGGATGCGTCCCCGCCGGGACGCTTGGCGAGGATCAGGCCGTCCCTGAAAATGCGGTGCCTTCGGCAACCACGAGGACCACTTCGGTCGATCCGACCATCTGACGCCAACATGCGGCGATCCACCGAGACCGACCGCGGAGAGAACCATGAACCCGGCGTTGCGCACAACCCATCAGCCAGCTTGACGAATGCGATTAGAGAACTTTTCAGGGGGCAGACCACAACTGTCCGAGCCAGCTTGCCAGCGAGACGAGGCGCGACATCATGTCGGCGAGGCTCATGATCCACAGGTCGCAGTTGGCGATATGCCCGATCTCATGCGCCAGAACCCCGGCGAGTTCTCGGCCGTCGAGCAGGTTGAGCAGCCCGTCGGTGACGCAGATGGCGCTGTCCTCGGGGCTGCCCAGGGCGAAGGCGTTCGGCAGCCGGCTCGGCACGCGATATAGCGCCGGCGCGCGCTGCAGCCCGGCCCTGCGGGCGAGCTCGGCCAGGGCCGCGACGAGACCGGGGGCATCACGACCGGTGAGCCGCTGCGCCTGATAGGCCGAGAGGAGCAGCCGGCGTGGCAGCGCGGGCGCAAACAGGAGACCCCCGACCATCGCGAGCGCCATGAGGAGACCGGTCTCGGGTCCGACGATCGCTGTCACCGCGATCCAGGCGATCGCGGCCATGAGCCCGAGCAGCAGCGCCGATTGCACGAAATTGAGCAGGCGGTGGCTGGCGGAGGCCGCGGTCATCGCGTCTCGTGGCCTCCGAGTTCGCGTCGGTCCTGATCGCGCACGAGCCAATGGACAGCGCCGAGCGCAAGCGCCGCGCCCGCGAGTGCGGCAATCTTGGATGATTCCGTCTCGCCGAGGTCCAGGATGATGAATTTGCGCGCGATGGCGAGGAGCGCGATCAGCACGATCGTGCGGACTTGGAGGATCCCGAAGCTGCGTTCGGTCGCAACAAGAAGGGAGCGCTTGAACTCGAGCGCGATCACGACGGTGAAGATCATGCCGAACACCACCTGGAAGGTGGCGTAATCGAGAGTGTCGAATGCCCCCAGAACCAGGCGGTTCACGACTTCGCGCATCAGCGCCCAGACCGACGCCACGACGATCGCCGCAATGATGACGCTGAGGACGAAGATGACAACTTGCTCGAACTTCTCGTAGAGCGTCATCGCCGACCATTGTTCACGGGTCAGCCCGGATCGTTGCAAGTCTTTCATGATTGCCTCTCGAAGGCCGCCCCGGAGAGACAAGCTCCCCGGGGCTTCTCCAGACGGTGCGATATCGCAAGGAGCGGAGGGGACGCCGCAAACCGGCGACACCCAATGTGGCAAATCAGCCGTTCTTGACCTCGATGCGCTTGACCTTCGCCTGCGCCTCGGGAGTCTGGGGCAGCTTGATCGTCAGAACCCCGTTCTTGAAGGATGCCTGCGCCTTTTCGCCATCCACACCGGGAGGGAGCGGAATTGTCCGGTAGATCGCGCCGTAGCTGCGCTCGGACAGGTAATACCCCTTTTTCTCCTCCTGGCGCTCGATCTTCTTCTCCCCCTTCACAGTCAACATGTCATCGTTGACCGTCACCTCGATGTCCTTCATCTCCATGCCCGGCAGCTCGATCGATACTTCGATCGCCTTGTCGGTCTCGACCACGTCGGATTTCGCTTCGCCGCTGCCAAAGGGCCATTCGAAATGACCGACACGGTTCCAGAAGTTCTCGAACACATGGTTCATTTCGCGCTGGAGTGTCGCGATCGGGTTGTCTTCGCTGCTCTTGGCATCTGGCGCGCCGTCCTTGCGCGCCCAGGGGATGAGGTCTTTGATCTGCATGATATGGTCTCCTTCGGTTTTCAGGCGCCCTTGACGGCGATCTTTTTCGGCTGCGCTTCAGGGGCTCGGGGGAGCGTCAGGGTGAGGACACCTCCACGCATCTCGGCTTCGATCCTGTTGGGGTCGAAGTCCTCGGAAAGCGTGAAGGCACGCTCGAAATCGCCCTCGCCATATTCGGCATAGGCAAGTTCGAGGTTTTCCGGCCGCACCGGGTCAACTTTGCCGCGGATCGTCAACACACGATTTTCGAGCGTGATCTCGACCGCATCGGCGGCGACCCCAGGCATTTCAAGCATCATGGAGACACCCTGATCGGTCTCGACGATATCGGTCAACGGGCGGTAGATGCGTCCGCCGCCGGTGGTCTCGGGCGAGTCGGTCGGCGTCTTTTCGGCGGCTTGCGTGATGTCGGTGCTCATCGTTCCAGCTCCTCTCAGGCTGCCTTGATCTCGATTTTCTTCGGCTTTTCTTCCTCGGGCCGGGAGATGACGATCCGCAATACGCCGTTCGTCATCCTCGCCTCGACCTTGTCATCCGAGGCCGCGAACGGCAGGCGGATAGTGCGGGAAAACCTGCCGAAACTGCGTTCGTTGCGGTGCCAGCGCGCACCGTCGGGAACCTCGGGCGCCTTGCGTTCGCCCGAAAGCGTCAGGACGTTGTCCTTAACCGAAATCTCAATGTCGCCCGGTTCGATGCCGGGAAGTTCAGCGGCGATGGCAACGGCCTCAGGGCCTTGCCAGACATTCACCGCCGGGAACGCCGCGCGGGCCGGCGGCCAGAAACCGCGGTCGAGATCGCGCATCATGGAGCGCATCAGCGCAAAGGGATCGCTGCGGCGCAGATATGTCGGGTAGAGCATTACTGGCCTCCTGTTGCTGATCGATGCCCCCGAACCGTCGGCATGGAGGGACCGGGCAACGGTGCCGGCCGGATGTGGGTTCGGAGACCGCCCATCAAGATAGGCGGTTCCATTTATTATGCAAGCATATATGATGCGTGCATTGCACTTTGGATGGAGTGCGGTCTATCCTATGTCTCATGCAACCGGAGGAAGGATACCTATGATCTCTTCGGACATCGCGCTGATCGGGACGACGATCCACCGGGTCGCGCAGCTCATCCAGCAGCGGATCGACCAAGACATCCGCGACAGCGGGCTGACCCGCCTGTCCTGGATGGCGGCGGCGCATGTCGAGGATGCGCCCGGGCTGACCATCGGCGATCTGGCCGACCGACTTGAGGTCGGCCCGGCCACTGCGGGCCAGCTCGTCGATCGCATGGTCCGGGGCGGCTGGGTCGAGCGGTCGCCCTCGCTCGACGACAGGCGGTCGCAGATCGTCACCGCAACGTCGAAGGCCCGGGCGATGCTGGAGGAACTCGCGCCGCGGCAATCGGCGCTCGAACATGAAATCCTGCAGGATCTGTCGGCAGACGAAAGGCGCATCCTGCTGGCGCTGCTCGAGCGGATCAGGGCGCGGCTCGGGCGCCAGTGAAAGGGACAAGCGGCATGGAAAGGAAGACCGAATATAACATCTGGTACTGGGTGGTGGCTTTCATAGCCGTGCTTTTCATCCAGAACCTGATCGCCGGCTGGCAATCCGTCGCACCGATCAGCTACAGCCAGTTCGAGAGCTATCTCGAGGATGGCAGGGTCGCGTCCGTCGCGGTCGGCGCGGACACCATCACCGGCACCTTCACCGACCCCGTCGACGGCAAGAGCCAGTTCGTCACCACGGTCGTGGATCCCGCGATCCTGCAGCGGATCGACCGCTCCGGCGTCGAGATCACGGGCGTTCCTCAGAACACCTTTCTCGGCACGCTGATTTCCTGGGTGGCGCCAGCGCTTGTCTTCTTCGGAATCTGGATGCTGCTGTTCCGTAAGTTCGCCGACAAACAGGGTTTCGGCGGGTTCATGCAGGTCGGCCGCAGCAAGGCCAAGGTTTACATGGAAAAAGAAACCGGCGTCAGCTTCGCCGACGTGGCCGGTGTGGACGAGGCCAAGGCCGAGCTCGAGGAGGTCGTAGAGTTCCTCAGGAACCCCGCCGAATACGGAAAGCTGGGCGCACATATCCCCAAAGGCATATTGCTTGTCGGGCCGCCGGGCACCGGCAAGACGCTTCTAGCGCGCGCAGTGGCAGGCGAGGCCGGCGTGACCTTCTTTTCGATCTCGGGCTCCGAGTTCGTCGAGATGTTCGTGGGCGTCGGTGCCGCGCGGGTGCGCGACCTCTTCGAGCAGGCTCGGAAATCCGCGCCGGCGATCATCTTCATCGACGAACTCGACGCTCTCGGGCGGGCGCGCTCCTCCGGCCAGATCGCTGGCGGCCACGATGAGCGTGAGCAGACGCTGAACCAGCTTCTGACCGAGCTCGACGGCTTCGACCCTTCGGTGGGCATCGTGCTCCTGGCCGCCACCAACCGACCAGAGATCCTCGACCCCGCGCTGCTGCGTGCGGGACGCTTCGACCGGCAGGTGCTGGTGGATCGGCCGGATAAGAAGGGACGTGTGCAGATTCTCGGCGTTCACATGAAAAAGGTGAAGCTCGCCCCGGACGTCGATGCCGAGAAGGTCGCAGCGCTTACTCCCGGCTTTTCCGGGGCCGACCTCGCCAATCTCGTCAACGAGGCAGCATTGCTCGCCACGCGCCGCAAGGCTGATGCGGTGACGATGGACGACTTCAACAATGCCGTCGAGCGCATCATCGCAGGGTTGGAAAAGAAGAACCGCGTGCTCAATCCGCGCGAACGCGAGATCGTGGCGCACCACGAGATGGGGCACGCGCTGGTCGCGATGGCTCTGCCGGGGGTGGATCCGGTGCACAAGGTCTCGATCATACCGCGCGGCATCGGCGCGCTCGGCTACACCATCCAGCGGCCGACCGAGGACCGCTTCCTGATGACCCGCGAGGAGCTGGAGAACAAGATCGCCGTGCTGCTGGGCGGGCGCGCGGCCGAGAAGATCGTCTACGACCACCTCTCGACCGGGGCGGCCGACGATCTGGTCAAGGCCACCGATATCGCCCGCGCCATGGTCGCGCGGTACGGGATGGACGAAGACCTCGGGCATGTCAGCTACGACACCGATCGGCCCGGCTTTCTCGGCACCGGTGACCAGTCGTCGTGGCTGAACCGCCGCTACGGCGAGGCCACTGCCGAGCGGATGGACGCGAAGGTGCGCGACATCGTGGATGGCGTGTTCAAGCGCACCCTCTCGCTTCTCGAAGCCAACCGGGCGCTGCTCGAGCAATCGGCGCAGGATCTCCTGCAACGGGAGACACTGGACGAGCCCGATCTGGTGGCAATTGGGGCCAAGGTGAAAAGAACGGAAGCGGTCGCTGCGTAACACTGTCACTGGCGCAGATGATCGGCGGACAACCCTGACTGGATAAAGAAACGGAGAAGACGAATGGCAAACGGAGCTTGCGATATTTGCGGTCGCCCGGCGACGGCGCGCGTGCGCGCCTCGGTGAACGGCAGGGTTCAGAACATGGAGCTGTGCGATCAGCACTACAGCGAAATGGTGCGCCGGTCGGGCCGCAGCGCATCGCCGCTGGAGTCCCTGTTCGGACGACATTCCCTTTTTGACGAATTCTTCGGCGATAGCGGGTTCGGCAGCCTGTTCAGCGACAGCCCGCTGCGGGGTGGCGCACTGGGCGCCACGGGCGCGGGTGAGGACGACGTCGTGGATGCCACCTTCGGGGAGGAAGCGCCGCGCCGCGGATCGCGGCGCGGCGGCGGACGCACCATCGCCGATCGGCTGAGCGAACAGGGCAACAAACTATTGCAGGATGCCGCACAGAAGGCTGGAGAATTCGGGCGCAGCGAGGTCGATACCGAACATCTGCTTCTGGCACTGACCTCGTCCGACGTCGTCAAAACGATCCTGGAACAGTTCAAGGTCGATGTGGACGACCTGCGGCGCCAGGTTGAGAAGGAAGCGAAGCGTGGAGAGGCCAGGACGGAGGGCGAAATCGGCGTCAGTCCTCGCCTGAAGGACGCGCTGAACCGGGCCTTCATCGCCTCGAACGAACTCGGCCATTCCTATGTCGGTCCCGAGCACCTGCTGATCGGCCTTGCCGAGGAAGGTGAAGGCCTGGCCGCGTCGATCCTGCGCAAATACGGATTGACGCCGCAGGCGCTGCGCCAGCAGGTGACCAAGGTCGTGGGCAAGGGAGCCGAGGAAGGCCGCGTGGCGGCGCCTTCCAGCACGCCCGATCTCGACCAGTTCAGCCGTGACCTGACGAAGCTCGCCCGCGAGGGCAAGCTCGATCCCGTCATCGGCCGCGCCCGCGAGATCGAGACGACGATCGAAGTGCTGGCCCGCCGGAAAAAGAACAACCCGGTGCTGATCGGCGAGCCCGGCGTGGGCAAGACCGCCATCGTCGAGGGACTTGCACAACGGATCGTCGCGGGCGAAGTGCCCGAGGCGCTGCGCGACAAGCGGCTGGTCGAGCTCAACATCAACTCGATGGTGGCCGGGTCGAAGTATCGCGGCGAGTTCGAGGAGCGAGTCCAGAAGATCCTCAAGGAGATCACCGAGGAGAAGGACAGCCTGGTCCTGTTCATCGACGAGATCCACACCATCGTCGGCGCTGGCCAGGGCGGTGGCGAAGGTGGTCTCGACATCGCCAACACCTTCAAGCCGGCGCTGGCGCGGGGCGAGCTGAACCTGATCGGCGCAACGACGCTCAACGAGTACCAGAAATACATCGAGAAGGACGCAGCGCTCGAGCGACGGTTCCAGCCGGTTTATGTCGAGGAACCCACGATAGCTCAGGTCATCATGATCCTGCGCGGCCTGCGCGACACGCTGGAGGCGCACCACAAGGTGACGATCACCGACGAGGCCATCGTCGCGGCGGCCGAGCTTTCTGATCGCTACATCACTGGCCGTTTCATGCCCGACAAGGCGATCGACCTGATCGATCAGGCAGCCGCACGGGTGAAGATCAGCGCCACGGCGCGCCCCGTGGAAGTCCAGGAACTGGAGGCCGAAGCCGCGCAGATCAGGCGCGAGCAGGACTATGCCGCAGCCCGCAAGCAATTCGACCGGGCAGCAGAACTGAAGAAGGAGCTGGAGCAGAAGCAGAAGGAGCTGGACGAGCTTCTGGAAATCTGGAAGCGCGACCAGGCTTCGGCGACCGCCGAGGTGCGCGCCGATCACGTCGCGCAGATCGTCTCCAAGATCACCGGCGTTCCGGTCACCGAGCTGACCACCGAGGAGAAGGACAAGCTCCTCAAGCTCGAGGAGAAGCTGCACGAGCGCGTCATCGGCCAGGAAGAAGCGATCCGCGCCGTGGCTGATGCGGTGCGCCTGGCGCGTGCGGGTCTGCGCGAAGGTTCCGGTCCGACTGCGACCTTCCTGTTTCTCGGGCCAACCGGGGTTGGCAAGACGGAACTGGCCAAGACGCTCGCCGAGGTGATCTTCGGCGACCAGGATGCGATGATCCGTATCGACATGTCGGAGTATGGCGAGCGCCACTCGGTTGCCCGGTTGGTTGGCGCACCTCCGGGCTACGTCGGATACGACGAAGGCGGGCAGCTGACGGAGAAGGTGCGCCGTCGGCCCTACTCGGTCGTGCTCCTCGACGAGATCGAAAAGGCGCATCCCGATGTCTACAACATCCTGCTTCAGGTGTTCGACGATGGCCGCCTGACAGATGGCAAGGGTCGCGTGGTGGACTTCACTAACACCATCATCATCGCCACCTCGAACCTCGGTTCGGACATCATCCAGCGTAACCTCAAGAGACGCGGCACCAAGGAGTTCGACGAGGCAAAGCAGAAGTCCGAACTGATGGAGGTGTTGCGCGGTCATTTCCGGCCAGAGTTCATCAACCGGATCGACGAGATCATCGTCTTCCATTCGCTGAATCAGTCGGAGATCCGCCAGATCGTCGAGTTGCAGCTCAACCGGGTGAAGCGGACCGCCCTTACCCAGGGCGTCGAACTCGAACTCGATGTGAGCGTCGTGGATCACTTCGGCGCGGTCGGCTTCCGTCCCGAATTCGGTGCCCGCGAGCTGCGCCGGCTGATCCGGTCGGAGCTGGAGACCGAGTTGGCTCGCGAACTGCTCTCGGGGCGGATCGAGGATGGCGACAAGGTCCGCGTCGCCTGGTCAGCGGACGAACAGAAGGTCGTGTTCGAAAAGATCGCAAAGGACACCGGTGACGACAGCCCGGACGATCAGGCCAAGGCCGGGATCGACGAGTCCGGCAAAGTTGCCCAAGAAAAGGCGCACGCTCCGACGCCCGACGTCCCGGCCGAGGCCAAGGATGAGGTGCAGTCCAAGGACGACAAATCCGCCGGGTGACTTTGCGAAGGACTGGCCCGGCGCGATGACGGTCGCGCCGGCCCATTTCGTCGGAGGGTTGCAGGAAGGATCCGCGGCATGGAAGTCATCAGAGCATTTCGCAATCTTGACCGGCACGGCCAACAGCGCGCGCCTGAGGTCATCGAGGAAGAGGTGCGGCAACTTGAACCGCATCTTATACGCTTCCGCGAGAATCTCGTCCGGCTCGAAGTCGTCGCCTCGCAGACGAGGGGCAAGACGCGCATCAAAGGCGGCCTGCGCCTGCAACTGCCATCGGGCGTGATCGCGGCGCAGGAAGAGGGGTTCGAGATCGAGCCGGTCCTGCGCAAGGCCTTTGCCGACCTGCGCCACCAGGTCGATCGGCATGTGGCGCGCCTCAAGCACGAGCCGGAGTACAAGCGTCCCGCCCGCCGGCGCCGGATCGGCGCCCCGCTGCCGCCCGCGCGGGATGCGGCGGAGGCGGAGCGGCGCCAACTCTTCTTCGACCTGATCGAGGATCATCTCGATACGGTCTACGACACCGTCAGGCGCGAGTTGACCTATCTCGAATGCAGCGGATCTGTGCCGGAGGGTTACCTCAGCGTTCGCGATCTTGTCGATGCGACGATCCTCAAGGGACTGGAAAGGTTCGAGCAGCGGCCCACCGAGTTTTCCATAGGCGACTGGCTGCTGAAACTGGCTTTCGAGACCATCGAGGCCGAGGCGCGCGCCGCGCGCCGCGCGGTGCCGGAGGACGCCGCCTCGATCGACGCGAAACCCGAGACTCCGGCCGAGGAACCCACCGAGTCGGACGAGGAGATGTTCGAGTTCTACCAGCCCGACGACGTGCTGCTGCTCGAGGAGCTCATCGCCGACGACGGCGGGGACGACCCCGAAACGGCGGTCGCGAAACGGCAGGACGGGCTGGCCCTTCACCGGGCGATCGCCGGTCTGCCGGCGCTATGGCGCAGGGTTCTGTTTCTTGTCGACCTGAACGACACCCCGCTTGAAACGGCCTCCTCGGTTCTCGGCATTCCCGAAGACGACGTGACCCGGATCGCCCAAGCGGCGCGCGATTATCTTCGCGATAAACTGCGCGACTCAGGTCAGTCTTCCGATACCGTTCATGCGCTGTTTGACAGTGCTCATCAGAGAGGGTCGCGAATTCCCCAGCCCCTGCGGGATCGCGCCCGGCTGGAACACGCTTTTCTGGGAGACAACCGAGGGGTAGCACCATGATGCGCGGTCACAATCGTCCACCCTTTCCGCCGAAGATACCCGGGACCGATATGAGGTCGTGGGACGTTCCGACGGCGATCATCTACCGGCCGGCTCGTTCCGCGATGACATCGGCGCCGCGGCCCAACGACTGGATACTGGAATTTGAACCGTCGCGCCCGCCCCAAATCGAGCCGCTGATGGGATATACCTCCAGCGACGATCCCTATCGTCCGCTCCGGCTGAAATTCCCTGACCGCGAAAGCGCGGTCGAATTCGCGGAGCGGCAGGACTGGCGCTATTTCGTGCGTGAGGACACAGCTCACCGGCATGCGCCTGCCCGCTGGCGGGGAGAGGAGCGGCATCGCCTCTACAAGGGAGCCGACGCCCCGGACGCCTTTCGCATACCGTCCCGCCTGGATCGGGGTCGCACGGATCACCGCCTCCGGCGCGCGGTCGAGGAGAAAGGCACGGTGGACCTGTCGTCGCAAGAACAGGCCGAATTCGATCCGGTGCTCGAAGCCTCGCTCGAATCCTTCCCGGCCTCCGATCCCCCAGCCTGGACGGGCGTGACGATCGCCGGGAAAAAATAATGAACGGAATGGCCAGCGCGAGGGAGGATTTGCCGCTTGTTTCCCTACCATGACAGCGTCGCGCGCCGTTACCCGCCCGTCATCGTATGGGCGGTCATCGGCATGAACGTCCTCGCGTTCCTCTATCAGATCAGCCTGCCGCCGCGCGTGCTGGACCGGTTCCTGTTCGAGTTCGCGCTGGTGCCCTCGCGCTTCTTCGGGGAACTAAGCCTCGTCGCCCCGTCCGACTGGACCCCGTTCCTGACCAACATCTTCCTGCACGGGGGCTGGCTGCACCTCATCTTGAACATGTGGACGCTCTGGATCTTCGGCCCCGCCGTCGAAGATCGGCTCGGACCGAGTAGATTCACGCTGTTCTATCTGTTCTGTGGTGTGGCGGCCGGACTGGCTCACGCGCTGGCGAACCCCCACTCAGTCGTTCCCGCGCTTGGCGCATCGGGGGCCATCGCGGGCGTGATCGGTTGCTACGCACGCATGTTTCCGGCGGCTCGGCTGGTGGTGATCGTGCCGATTCTGTTCATTCCCCTCTTCTTCGAAGTGCGCGCGGTCATTTTCGCGATGATCTGGTTCTTCATGCAGGTCGTTCCCGGTTTCCTATCGCTCGGCAGCGATCCGGCCACGGGCGGGGTTGCCTGGTGGGCGCATATCGGCGGGTTTCTCGCCGGTTGGCTTGTAACGCCACTCCTGCGAAGGCGCGCCGACGTCTATCGCCACTATTATCGCGACGAGGGCATCTATGGCTTTCTGCCGGATGGCCGACGGGAAGGAGGACAAGGTCCATGGACATAATGCAGCTTTTCTGGCTGTTCTTCATCATTTCGGCGCTGCAGCCGGTTCTGCAGCGCAGATATCTTGAGGCGATGCGCGCACGCAAGATCGCCAGTATCGAGAAGAAGCGTGCCAGTCGCGTCATCCTGCTGATCCATAGGCAGGAGACGATGAACCTGCTGGGATTCCCCCTGATGCGCTACATCGACGTCAATGACTCGGAGGAAGTCCTGCGCGCGATCCAGATGACCGACGATGAAGTGCCACTCGACATCGTGCTGCATACACCGGGCGGCCTTGTGCTGGCGGCAACCCAGATCGCTCGGGCCATTCAGGGCCACAAGGGCAAGGTCACCGTGTTCGTGCCGCATTACGCGATGTCGGGCGGCACGTTGATCGCGCTTGCCGCCGACGAGATCGTGATGTGCGAGCATTCCGTGCTGGGACCCGTCGATCCGCAACTTGGCCAGTTGCCTGCTGCCTCGCTCCTCAAGGTCGTCGCCGAGAAGCCCATCGCCGAGATCGACGACCAGACCCTGATCATGGCCGATGTCGGTCGCAAGGCCATTGCGCAGATCGAGGCATTCGCGAAACGTCTGCTGTCCGACAAGATGGACGAGAACCGCGCGGCGGCGCTGGCGGCGAAGCTGGCGACGGGCACCTGGACCCACGACTATCCCATCTCTGCCGATGAGGCCCGCGACATGGGCCTGCCCGTTGGAACGGACATGCCCAAGGAAATACTGGAGCTGATGACGCTCTATCCGCAGCCGGTTCGGCGCCAGGGCGGTGGCGTGGAATACCTGCCCGAGCCGCGGCAGCGAGAGGCGCGCCGCGCCATATCCACGCGCTGAACGCTTGCATCATTCGGCCGCCGAGCCCGGCTCGTCAACGAAAGGATACAGGATGCCCACGGTCGCTTGCCTGCAGTGCAATTCCACCAACAGGGTGCCGCAAGAGCGCCTGAGCGACAACCCCAATTGCGGACGCTGCGGCGCGCCTCTCTTTCAAGGCATGCCCGTCACGCTCACCGCGGGTAATTTTGACCGCCATGCGAATGCCGAACTGCCAATGCTGGTCGATTTCTGGGCCGAGTGGTGCGGGCCATGCAAGATGATGGCGCCCCAGTTCGAGGCGGCGGCGCGCTCGCTCGAACCCCATGTCCGCCTGGGCAAGCTCGACACCGAGGCCGAACAGCAGATTGCCGGCCGCTACGGGATCCGCGGCATTCCCACCATGATCCTGTTCAGGAGCGGCAAGGAAATCGCGAGGACGAGCGGTGCAATGCCTGCCGCGCAGATAGCGCAGTGGGCGCGCTCGCATGTCTAGAGGTTACAGGTAGCGGCCTTCCCTGCGCCATGCCATCAGGAGAAGAACATGCATGGCGTGACCGGATTTGTCGAGAGTGCGGCCTTGTTGGTCTTTGCCGCGTTCGTGCTCGTGACGATATGTTCACGGATTGGCGTGCCCAGCATTGTCGGTTACATTCTTGCCGGTATAGTCATTGGACCCGCCGGCCTCGGCCTGATTGCCGAAAACGCTGCCCTTAGCAGCATTGGCGAGATCGGAGTGGTGCTGCTGCTGTTCGCGCTTGGCCTGGAATTCTCGTTCGAGAAGCTCGTAAGGCTCAGGATGCATGTCTTCGGTCTTGGAGCCGTGCAGGTTGCAGTCACGACGATAACGGTGTCGTTGATAGCGAGTCTGATCTTCGATCTCGCGCCCGTCCCCGCAATCCTCATCGGCGGGGCCGTTGCCATGTCATCCACGGCCATGTGCCTCAAGGTGCTCGCAAGCGCGAACGCTCTGGGATCGGCCCAAGGACGCCTGGCCATTGCGGTGCTTCTGTTTCAAGACTTGGCAGCTGTCGCATTCCTGCTTCTGCACGATTCGATGAGTGGAGCCGCCGAAGGGTATGGCGTGATAACGGTCGTCGCCAGTGCAACGGCATTGGTTGCAGCTCTGTTCATTGCCCGTGGCCCGTTGCAGTTGCTGGCCCGTTGGGTAGCGTCGCGTGGCGATCCGGAACTTGCCCAGCTTCTCGCGCTCACCATTGCGCTAGGGCGTGTTGACAAAAGGGATTCACCGGGCGCGGTGATCGTGATTCAAGCTGGTATCTGCAATGGAGACCAGCGTGGCACGAAACCTGATGTCGAACGACGAGTGGGCGTTCTTTGAACGCTTCATCCTGGCTGTCCGTTCTCCGAACGGCCGCAAGCCCACGAACCATCGGCTTGTTCTGGATGGGATTTTCTGGATCGCCCGAACGGGGTCGCCCTGGCGCGACCTGCCGGAAGAGTTCGGCAAATGGTCGTCTGTCTATCGGCAGTTCCGGCGCTGGACGTTGGCGGGGCTGTGGGAACAGATCCTGGAGGCGCTGAACGAGAGCCGGATCGTGCCGGATGCGCTGCAGATGATCGACAGCACCGTGGTTCGCGCTCATCATCAGGCAGCGGGCGCAAAAGGGGGACTCCGCGCCAAGGTTTCGGCCGCTCGCGAGGTGGCTTCACGACCAAGATCCATCTGCGGGTCAATGCGGCAGGCCTGCCCATGAGAACCGAGATCACGGCCGGGCAGACATCGGACTACCTCGGCTTCGATCTGGTCATGGCTGACAACCTGCCCGAGCCAAGCGTTCTGCTCGCAGACCGCGGCTACGACTCCGACAACATCCGCAAGACCATGGAGGTGCGCGACGTGGTGCCGGTCATCCCCATGCGCAAAACCCGGAAGCTACGGGTCGCCGTTGACCGCAGGCTCTACCGCCTGCGCAATCTCGTTGAGCGGTGCTTCAACAAGCTCAAGAATGCCCGTCGCGTCGCCACCCGCTACGACAAGACCGCCGAAAGCTTCCTGGGCTTCATCGACATCACGTCGATCCGCCTCTGGCTCCGCCATTTGTCAACATGACCTATTTCACAAGGCGAAGGTGTGGAGAGCTTGATGGTAGCGGATGCAATGCCCGCACATCTTCTTCACTCGAACGAAGCGCCTCGGCGAGGTCGGATAAACCATATCCAAGATCTTCGAGATGTAGTCGCACGATCTCCGGCAATACCGTCGGCATCTCAACCCTGAGGTCGAGTTCAGGCGGCTCGGCGCGGCGATAACCCATCGCGCTCATCTGCCGCCACAGGTACTGGCTCTGGTTCTCGGTAATGGCTCCAATTGCATTTGCCCGGTAGAGCAGTGCTGCCATGGACACGCGCCAAACCGGTTTCAGCGCAGCGAGTTGCTGTATCGAGAGACGTCGACCAGAGAGGTGGGGGCGAATATCGCGCGCGGGCATAAGCAGCGCTGACGCAAAATCGTTGGCCTCGTTCTCCATTTGCGGAGATGGGACCTGATGCATCACAACATGGCCGAGTTCGTGTGCCAAACTGAACCGCTGGCGATCCGCAGGCATATTCCGGTTCAGGAAAATGCATGGCGGCATGTCTGGTATCTGAACGGTAAAACCATCAACCTTGAGGGCGGCAAAGTCACAATGGACGACGATGCATCCTGCTCGCTCCACCCACGCCACCAGATCGCGGATCGGTCCAGATGGTACGAGCCACGTTCGCCTTATTAGATCGGCAATTCGTTCCGGGTCGCCGCCGTATTCGTCAACATCGAGGCGGGGAAGCGAAAGCTCAGGTTCAAGTTCGGCAGCATCGAGTAGCCGGCGAATGTGCAAAATCCTGATGTTCAGTTCGGCTTCAAGACGCTCGATTGCTTTCTGTCCGACGCTCGCGCGTTTCCTGTATTGGACGCTCATCGGCAAACCGATAACCCTGTCGTTCTGAAAGAAGAAATCTATAGGGAAGCGCAGAGCTGCACTGACGTTGGTCAGCACATCATCAGTCGGACCGATCAGTCCGTTCTCGAGCTTTGATAGATTGGCCTGAGAAACCCCCGAGCGCTTGGACAGTTCGGTTTGACTCCATCCTCGCGCCTGCCGCGCTATTCGCAGCAGATCCTGATTGAATTCGGCTGACATCATTCTTGCCGCTTCTTGCGGTCGTCCGAAGCGCCCTTGAGTTTAACGATCTTCGCGGCGGGCCGCTCGGGTTGCGGCTCGGACATCGGCAACGGCACCACCGCTTCGCTCGCATCCAGCAGGCTGTATTCCCAGGCGACCGAATCACCATTGCGAGCAACGACGCATACGTCTTCGACCTGCGTTTCGAGCCTGTTCAGCTTGTAGACGACCTCGACACGCTGCACTTCCGGCAGACCGAAGAGGTCCTGTTCATGATCATGGAAAGCGAGCGCAAGCTGCGTAGCAACATTCGAGGTGCGGCCCGTCGCGTCGGCTTTCTTGAACCGAAACAGGACCTCGTTCCGAACGAGGAACTTCATCGTCTCATTGCCATCGATCACGTGGACAGCATCGTGGCCCATCAACGTGGTTTGAGCCCGGTCGATTATCTGTTCCCAGACGAAGTTGGCGCGACTGCGTTTGCATCGCCATATGCCAACGAAGCCGCTTGCCAGCCAATCGTCCCATGCGTGAAGGACGGCTGAGACGATGTGGTCGCGGATTTCGTCCAGTATAGGACGCACTGTGGTTTGGCTGGGAATTGACAAGCTCGAGCCTCGCTATTTTCGTTTAGAATACCGAGGGGATTTTACGAAATCAAGATCAAATTATTCACGTGACCATTCAGGAGGGGGCGACCAGGCAGTTCGGCCTAACTCGGAAACTGATGAGACAGGGCAAACGGAGGCACAATCATCTACCGCCCTCACCGAGCGAGGCCGCGATGTCGCTGATCGAGCGAAGCAGGACCAGGGGATCATCCCTGGACGGCTCAAAGCCGCGCCGCCTCCAGAACTCGGCCGCCTCCCCGTCGACGGCGTTGACCATCAAGGCCCGCCCGCCGATCAGGTATGCGGCCTGAACGCAGCGCTGGAGAGCATGCTTCACAAGGCCGGTCCCGATGCCCAGCCCCGCCCATCCGGTGTNTCACGGCAAAGGAGGAAGCGCTCCTCCTGATGCGGATGGGAGCCAAGTTTTGAAAGTCGCGATCTACGCCCGCTATTCTTCCGACAATCAACGCGACGCTTCCATCGCCGACCAGTTCCGCATGTGCCGCCTCCATGCAGAGAAGCAGGGTTGGCATATCGTCGAGGAGTATTCCGACCACGCGATCTCCGGCGCGTCGCTGATCCGCCCGGGCATCCAGGCGCTCATGGCCGACGCTATGGGTGGCCGCTTTGACCTGATCCTCGCCGAGGCGATGGACCGCCTCTCGCGCGACCAGGAAGACATCGCGGGCATCTTCAAGCGCATGTCCTATGCGGACGTGAAGATGTTCACCCTGTCGGAAGGCGAGGTGACGCACCTGCATGTCGGGCTCAAGGGCACGATGAATGCGCTGTTCCTGAAGGATCTGGCCGACAAGACCCGCCGCGGGCAGCGCGGCCGGGTCGAGGCAGGCAAATCGGGCGGCGGAAACGCCTATGGCTACGATGTGGTCAAAAAGCTCGATGCGAACGGCGAACCGATCCGCGGCGATCGCACCATCAACGAATTCCAGGCCGAAGTCGTGCGCCGCATCTTCCGCGACTATGCCGCCGGCAAATCGGCCAAGACCATCGCCTTCGCCCTGAACAAGGAAGGCATTCCCGCTCCGTCAGGCGGCGACTGGGGGTTCAGCACGATCAACGGCAATCCGAAGCGCGGCAACGGCATCCTCAACAACGAGATGTATGTCGGCAAGATCGTCTGGAACCGCCAGCGCTTCGTCAAGGATCCGGAGACCGGCAAGCGGCAGGCCCGCCCCAACCCGGAAGAGGAATGGGTCATCCAGGAAACGCCGGAGCTGCGCATCCTCGATGACGATCTCTGGAACGCCGTGAAGGCGCGGCAGGAAAAGAACAAGATCGCCCGGAAGGAAAACGGCGAGGCCGATCTCTCCCGGATCAATACCCGCCGCCGCCCCAAATACCTCTTCTCGGGACTGACCAAATGTACCTGCTGTGGTGGCGGCTATTCCGCGATCTCGGCGACGCTGATCGGATGTGCGACGGCGCGCAACAAGGGGACCTGCGACAACCGGGTCAACATCCGCCGCGACGAGCTGGAATCGCGTGTGCTGAACGCACTGCGTACCAAACTCGTCGATCCGGAGCTCTTCGCCCATTTCTGCGATGTCTTCACGCAGGAGATGAACCGGCTGCGCATGGAGGGCCGCGCCGAGATCGCGTCGGCCGAGGCGAAGATTGCGAGGATCGATCGGGAACTCGAGACCCTACTCAATCTGATTCTGAAGGGTGGCGCCGCTGACGCGCTCAACGCGAAGATGGTGACGCTGGAGAAGCGTAAGAAGGAACTAGAACTGTTCCTGGCCGAAGCCGACGAGCCGCCACCGCTGCTGCACCCAAGCATGGCACTGCAATACCGCAAGCGGGTCCAACAGCTTTACGACGCCCTGCAGGACGACGACGAGGGGAAGCGGATCGAGGCCGCAGACACGCTGCGCTCGCTCGTGGATCAGATCGTGCTGACGCCGGTCGACGGCAAGGTGGAGATCGACGTTCAGGGCGATCTCGCTGGAATCCTTACGATTTCCACGCAAAGGAAAAACCCCGCAGCGGGCGCTACGGGGTCGCAAGTAAAGATGGTTGCGGGGGCAGGATCTAATCTTCACTTGCTGCCCGAGCAAGTAAAGATGGTTGCGGGGACAGGATTTGAACCTGTGACCTTCAGGTTATGAGCCTGACGAGCTACCTGGCTGCTCCACCCCGCGTCACAACGCATCGTGCGCCTTACATAAGCTCTTTTGCAGTTTTGTAAACCCCTTGCCGGCGCGTGAAACGGATTGTTCACAAGCTCGTCTCGTCCGCCTATATCGGCACCGCATCGAGGCGCATTCGCGCGGGGTTCACCCCTGTCATTTTCCAGGCCATCTGCGTCGGGATCCATCGTGGGCTAGATCAGCACCGGCTCATCCGTTTGACACCGATCACCTCAATATTGTATTATGGTATACCAAATCACCGGTCGTTGCGGCCGGCTTTTGACAGCCCCTCGATGGGAGCCAGCGCAGAATGCAGCCATCCATCCGCAAGACGGTGACCTATATCGAAAACACGCTCATTGAGGGTGGCCAGGCGGCGCCGCGCCCGCTCCGGCTGATCGGCGTTGCGGCGGTGATCGCCAACCCGTGGGTCGGGCGAGGGTTCGTTGCGGACCTCAAGCCGGAGATCAGGGCCTTCGCGCCTGTGCTGGGCGAGCGGCTCACCGCCGAGATCGTAGCCGCTGCCGGTTCGGGCGATGCCATCGAGGGGTATGGCAAGGCAGCCCTCTGCGGCACGGCCGGCGAGGTTGAGCATGCTTCCGCGCTGATCCACACCCTGCATTTCGGCAACCACTATCGCCGGGCGGTGGGCGCCAAGACCTATCTCGCCTTCACCAATCTGCGCGGTGGGCCGAACGCCCCGATCGTCATTCCGCTGATGGACAAGCATGACGAAGGCCGTCGTTCCCACTATCTAACCATTCAGTTCCAGATCAATGATGCACCGGCGCCGGACGAGTTGGTCATCGCCCTGGGCGCTTCGATCGGCGGCCGTCCGCATCATCGCATCGGCGATCGCTACCAGGATCTCAAGGAACTCGGTGACCTGCATGGATGATCGGCTTACGGCTCAAGTCGAGGCGGCGGATGGCAAGCCCGTGACCATCGGCTATATCCGGGCCGGCCAGGGAAAGCCTGTCGTGCTCATCCACGGGGTGGGCATGCATGCGGGCGTCTGGCAGCCGCAGGTCGAGCGCCTGGCCGAGCGGTTCGATGTGATCGCGGTGGACATGCTGGGCCATGGCGTCTCGTCGCTGCCGCCGGAGAAGGCGACCCTTGCCAATTATGCCATGCCCGTGCTGGGCCTCCTCGACCGTCTCGGCATAGAGAGCGCCTTCGTTGTCGGCCATTCCATGGGCGCGCTGGTGGCTCAGGAGATCGCGCTCACGGCGCCGGAACGGGTGAAGCGGCTGGTTTCTCTGAATGCGGTGTTTCGTCGGCCACCCGAGATGGCCGCGGCGGTGCGCGCGCGGGCTGCGGGCGGCGCTCCGGCGGATGACCCTGCCGCGCTCGCCGTAACCCTTGCCCGCTGGTTCGGCGATCCCGTCCCCCTGCCCCATGCGGAAGCCGCGATCATTACCCGGCGCGCACTGACGGCGGTCGACCGCGAAGGCTACCTGCGCACCTATCGCCTGTTCGCCGAGGCCGACACGGCCCATGCGGAACGGCTGTCCGAACTTGCCATGCCGGCCCTGTTCATGACCGGCGAGCGGGATCCGAATTCCCTGCCCGCCATGTCCGCCACCATGGCGCGCCTGGCGCCGAAAGGCCGGTGCGTGGTCATTCCCGGCGAGAAGCACATGATGGCCTTGACCGCGCCCGACCGGGTGACCGAGGAGATCATCGCCTTCCTCGAGGAGAGGCAATCGTCCGCGCCCCTGCTCATGACGACAGCGAGCGAGCCGCCGGACCCGATGGATTACCGGCGGGCGCTGGGGGCGTTCCTCACCGGCGTGACCATCGTGACCACCATCGACGAGACCGGCGCACCGAGGGGCTTCACGGCGAATTCCTTCACCTCGGTGTCGCTTGAGCCGCCGCTGGTGCTCGTCTGCATCGGCAAGCAGGCGAGCAGCTATTCCACCTTCACCACCGGCAAGAGCTTTGCCGTGAATGTGCTGGGTGAACACCAGAAGTCCATCTCCAGCATCTTTGCCTCGAAAGCGGCGGACAAGTTCGCCCATGTCCGCTGGCGCCCCGGCTTCACGGGAAGCCCGCTGATCGATGCGGCGGTTGCCACGTTCGACTGTGATCTCGAACAGCAGGTCGAGGCGGGCGACCACATGATCCTGATCGGGCGGGTGCGCGCCTTCGCCCATGCCTTGGGCCAGCCGCTCGGCTATTGCAGGGGCGCTTACGTATCGCTCGGCCTCAGCCAGGAGGCCCTTGCCGACACGTCCGCCGACATGACGGTGGGCGCCATTCTCGAGGATGACGGCCGCGTGCTGTTCTTCGAAACGGAAGACGGACGATACGTGCTGCCGGCCGGGCGCGGCATCGGCAGCCTTGCCGATCGCGACAGCCTCTTGGGGCGGCTGGCCGCCCGCGGCATCGAAGCCGAGCTGGGCTTCCTGTTCGCCGTGTGGGATGAGGCTGGGCCCAAGCCCCATGCCCATGTCTACTATCGCGGCACCCTGCGCGGGGCACCCAAGCAGGGCCGCCTCGTGGCGCTCGACGATATCGCCGAGCTGCCGATCGCCAGCCGGCCAGTCAAGGCCATGCTTGCCCGCTATGTGCGCGAACGGGAACAGGATACATTCGGCATCTATGCCGGCAATGCGGTTGCCGGCGAAGTACGGCGGGTGGTGGAGCCTGCTTCACCTTAGAACGGGATGACTTGTCTTCAAGCCGCCATCTCGCTCTAACTTGCTTGAGCATGATCTTTTCCGAAAACCGGTGTCCACTTTCCGGGATCATGCTCAGAGGCCGTCAGCGATGGAGCGCGCCCCATGCAGTTCTCGCTTTTCGTCCACATGGAGCGTTCAGATGCCACGCAATCCCACGCCGCGCTGTTTCGCGAGCTGGTCGAGCTGGTGGAGATGGCCGAGGCGGCCGGTTTTGTTGCCGCCTGGGTGGGCGAGCACCACGGTATGGAATTCACCATCTCGCCCAACCCTTTCATCACCCTTGCCTATCTCGGCGCACGCACCTCGCGCATCCGCCTCGGCACCGGCACCGTGATCGCGCCGTTCTGGCATCCGGTGAAGCTCGCAGGCGAGGCGGCCATGGCCGACGTGGCCACGGGCGGGAGGCTCGATCTCGGCATTGCCCGGGGTGCCTATTCCTTCGAATACGAGCGGCTGTTCCCCGGGCTGGACGCGGCCGCGGCCGGCCAAAGGATGCGCGCCATGATCCCTGCCCTGCGCGGGTTGTGGCAAGGCGATTTCGAGATGGCGGGGCCCTACTGGAGCTTCCCCAAGACGACCTCCTCGCCCAAGCCGCTGCAGCACCCGCACCCGCCCATTTGGGTGGCGGCGCGCGATCCGAGCTCGCACGATTTCGCCGTGGCCCATGGCTGCAATGTGCAGGTGACGCCGTTGGCTTCGGGTGACGAGGAGGTGCGCAGCCTCATGCAGCGGTTCAATGCCGCCTGCGAGGCTCATGCGGACCTGCCGCGGCCCAAGATCATGCTGCTGATGCACACGTTTGTCAGCGACACGGCCGCCGAAACCGATCGGCTGGTTGAGGACCTGTCGCTGTTCTATGCCCAGTTCGGGGCGTGGTTTCAGAACAAGAAGCCGGTGCATCAGGGCTTCCTGGAGCCGCTGAGCGAGGCCGACCGAGCGGCGATGCCGCAATATCAGCCAGAGGCGATCCGCAAGGCGCTGGTCATCGGCCAGCCGGATGAGGTGATCGCCCGGCTCAAGGCCTACGAAGCGCTCGGCTATGACCAATACTCGATCTGGATCGACAGCGGCATCGGGTATGAACGCAAGAAAAAGTCGCTGCGCCTGTTCATCGACGAGGTCATGCCGGCTTTTCAGGCCAGCGCCTCGGCATAGAGCTCCGGCTTGAATCCCACCAGGATGCGGCCGCCGCCGAGATCGAGCACCGGCCGTTTGATCACCGAGGGTTGCGCCTGCATCAGCGCGATCGCCTTGCCGCGGTCGAGGTCGGCCTTATCCGCTTCCGGCAGCTTACGGAACGTGGTCCCGGCGCGGTTGACCAGGGTCTCCCAGCCTGCTTCGTCGCTCCAGCGCTTGAGCCGGGCTGCGTCTATGCCGGACTTCTTATAGTCGTGGAAGGTGTAGCTTACGCCATGGCCGTCAAGCCAGGCGAAGGCCTTCTTCATGGTCTCGCAGTTCTTGATGCCGTAGATGGTGATCGCCAAGGCCGGGCTCCCGCATGCTCTGGTGTGCTGAGATGGGCTGGAGCATAGGACCTGGAGGCCGCCTCGGCCAGATCCCCGTCAGGCACTTTCCACCAGATCACGCGCCGAGGCGACCCTGCCGACCCGTTCGGCGAGGCCCGCGGCATCGAAGGGTGCCCTCACCTTGGCATCATTGTCGAAATAGACGAACACGTCCCTGCCCGCTCGCCGCGGCTTGGTCGGCGGTAGCACCCGGATCGCATCGGACGGCTCGTGTCCCTGCGCCCATGCCTCCACCCGCGCGGCCCAGCGGTCGAGCGCTTCGTCCTCATAGCCACTGGTATAGAGCACTTCGGAGCCGTGCAGCCGGCAATAGACGAAATCGGCGGTCAGGTCCATGAGCAGCGGCCATTCCACCGTATCGGCGCAGACCAGGGCCACATCGTGCCGCCGCAAGAGAGCGATGAACTCCGGGCTGCGGAAGCTCTCGTGCCGGATCTCAACCGCATGGCGCATGGGACGCTTGGCGTCTATCGCCAGCCAATTGCGGCCCTCGACCCTGGGATCGTGATGGCGTGCGAGCTCCAGCGCCTGCCCGGTGTCCTTTGGCAGCAGCGCCAGGAAGGCGTCCCATATGTCACGGTTGAAACGCATGCGCGGTGGGAACTGCCACAGGATGGGTCCGAGCTTCGCCCTAAGCCGCAGCAGGCCCGACGCCAAGAAATTGGCAAGCGGCACCTCCACATCGCGCAGCTTCTTCATATGCGTGATGAAGCGAGGGCCCTTCACGGCGAACACAAAGCCGTCCGGCGTCTGGTCGTGCCATTCGGCGAAGTTCTCCGGCCGCTGCATGCGGTAGAAGGTACCGTTGATCTCAATCGAGCGAAAGCGCTCCGCCGCGTAAGCCAGCTCGCGTCTCGCCGGCAGGCCGCGGGGATAGAACACGCCGCGCCAGCCGGCGTAGGTCCAGCCGGAAATGCCGATGCGGATTGTGCCGGACCTTGCCATGCGCAATCGCTCCCGTAAGCTTACAGGGATAACGGGCAGCGCCCGACCGGTGTTCCCGGCGCCGGGCCGTTCACGGGTGGGCAGCCTGCCGCACCAGCTAAGCAAGGCGGGGGAAGGATGACACTGCGCAACGAGACGCTGACCTACGAGGCCGACGGACTGAGCATGGCCAGCCAGTTCTACTGGGATGACGGCTTGGCCGGCCGGCGCCCGGGCATATTGGTGTTTCCGGAGGCCTTCGGGCTCGGCGAGCATGCTATGTCGCGGGCGCAGCGGCTGGCGGAGCTTGGTTATGCCACGCTCGCCTGCGATCTGCATGGGCAAGGCCAGGCACTCGACGACCTGGAACAGGCGCGAGCCGCCATTGCGCCGCTGCGGCCCGACCCGCACCGCACCCGGGCGCGGGCCCGTGCCGCTCTGCAAGCGCTGACCGCTCGCGCGGAGGTGAACCCGACCCGGATCGCGGCGATCGGCTATTGCTTCGGCGGAACCATGGCGCTGGAGCTCGCCCGCTCCGGCGCGCCCATTGCAGCGGCAGTCGGCTTCCATTCCGGGCTCGCGACTGTGGCGCCGCAAGATGCGAGGAACATCACGGGCAAAGTGCTGGTGTGCATCGGGGCAGACGACCCGGGCATTCCGCCGGAGCAGCGCGCCGCCTTCGAGCAGGAGATGCGGGAAGGCGGCGTCGACTGGCGGCTGCACCTCTATGGCGGGGTGGTGCACAGCTTCACCAACCCCGCCGCCGACCGGCTCGGCCGGCCGGATTTCGCCCGCTATGACGCCGGCGCCGATGCCCGCTCCTGGTCGGAAATGCTGGCCGTGTTCAACGAGGTGTTTCCGGGCTGACCGGACTTGAGATCGGCGCGGAGCGGTTGCCAAATGGAAATATCGCGTGGGCTGTCCAGCAGTTCGGGCAGCGCATCATGCCAAGGCTTGCGATAGGGGCGATTGAGCTGCACGGTCATGACGTCCTCATGGCTTTGCCAGGCCTCGTACAGCATGAAGCGGTTGGGTGTTCCCGGATCCTCGTGCAGCACCGCTTCGATAAAGGTGTCCTCGTGGCGCATGGCATCGAGGACACCGTTCAGCAGCGATAAGAATCGCTCGCGCTGCTCCGGCTTGACATCGGCAGTGATGAGATAAACCACAGGCATGTGTTCACTCCTCGTTTGGGGCACACCCACTCTGCGGGAAGTGACCGCGCCGAGCGACTACCTGAGAGGTAGTTTTGGAAAGGCCGCACCATGAGCAACACGTTCGGAGAGCATCTGCGCAGCTGGCGCCGGCGCCGCCGTTTGACCCAGATGGAGCTTGCGTTCCGGGTCGAGGTTTCGCCCCGGCATCTCGGCTTCGTCGAGCTGGGCCGCGCCTCGCCAAGCCGCGCCTTGGTGCTGCGGTTGGCAGAGGAGCTGGACGTGCCGCTGCGCGAGCGCAATGTCTGGCTGATCGCTTGCGGCCTTGCGCCGATTTTCCCGGATCGGCCGCTTGCGGATCCCACGCTTGCGGCCGTCAGATCCGCCATTGACCTGACGCTTGCTGCCCATAGGCCGTTCCCGGCCTTCGCCCTCGACCGCCACTGGAATGTGGTCGCATCGAACGGCGCCGTGCCCGAGCTATACGACAGCGTCGACGACAGCCTGCTCGCTCCGCCGGTGAACGTCTTGCGGCTTTGTCTGCATCCGCGCGGCCTGGCGCCGCGCATCCGCAATCTGGCGGAATGGACGCACCACCTGTTGCGGCGGCTCGACCGCGAATTCGAGCTGACCGCGGATCCTGCATTGAGCGCGCTCCAAGAGGAGGCGAAGCAGTATCGGCGTCAAATGTCCCGACCACCGTCGGCCGGGCAAGCGCCACAAATCGCCATCCCATTGCGCATCGCCACCTCGCTGGGCGACCTCGCCTTTTTCAGTACGGTGAGCGTATTCGGCACGGCCGTTGACGTGACCCTGTCGGAAATCGCGCTGGAGCTGTTCTATCCCGCAGACGAGGCGACGCGGCAGGCGGTCATGCGCGCGTCCTGTAACGAGGCGGGAGCCCGTGCCGAGGAGTTGGTGGGCGGTGAGAGACTCGAACTCCCGACATCCTCGGTGTAAACGAGGCGCTCTACCAACTGAGCTAACCGCCCGGACGGCCGTATCCGGTCGCCGTATGGCGACCGGCAACATCTACGCATTGGAGTGAGTAAACGCAACCTCGCAGGCCACCCCTCCTGCGACGGGCTCTGCCCCTCCCGCCCGGCCGCCGAATCCCGGCCGACGGTCTCGACCGACGAGTGCTCGCGCAAACCGCGCGAGCGTCCCGCTCAGTTCACGGCGTCCTTGAATGCCTTGCCGGCCTTGAACTTCGGCGCCTTGGAGGCTGGGATCTTGATCGTCTCGCCGGTGCGCGGGTTGCGCCCTTCCGCGGCAGCGCGGCTGGCCACGGAGAATGTGCCGAAGCCGACAAGCCGGACTTCATCGCCCTTGCCGAGCGCCGAGATGATGGCCTTCAGGGTCGCCTCGACGGCTTCGCTCGCATCATTCTTCGACAGATTGGCGTCTTTCGCCACCTGGGCAATCAGTTCGTTCTTGTTCACTGATAGATCCTCTCTTGCTGTGAAGTAACAGCCGGGCGACGCTCAAACGTCCGGCGGCGGCTGGAAGGTCATGCGAAAATCGGCGGAAAGCAAGGGTTTTCTGCGCCTTTGCCGGCCGGAGGCTTAAAAATCAGCGACTTACAGGGGGAAAAAGCAAGCGGGGCCGGCGAAAAAGCCGCCGGCCCCGCAGAATTCTGCCAAAAACTCGAATCAGACGATACGATCGGATGCCGGGAGGGGGCGGCGACATGGCCGCCCTCCCGTCACCCAATTCAGTGCGCGCGAACGCCCACCTGCTTGCCCGTGCCCGCGTTGGCAGCACGCGCCGCCTCCTCGAGGGCCGCGGCCTCCTCGTCCCACTCGATCGGCTCGGGCATGCGCACCAAGGTGTGCTTCAGCACATCCTCGATCCGGCTGACCGGCACGATCTCGAGCCCGCTCTTCACGTTCTCGGGGATCTCGGCGAGGTCCTTGGCGTTGTCCTCGGGGATCAGCACCTTCTTGATGCCGCCGCGCAGCGCCGCCAGGAGCTTCTCCTTGAGACCGCCGATCGGCAGCACACGACCGCGCAGGGTGATCTCGCCGGTCATGGCCACATCACGGCGCACCGGAATGCCGGTGATCACCGACACGATCGCCGTCACCATGGCGGTGCCCGCCGAAGGCCCATCCTTGGGTGTCGCCCCCTCCGGAACGTGCACGTGGATGTCACGCTTCTCGAACAGCGGCGGCTTGACGCCGAACTCGATCGCCCGCGAGCGCACATAGGAGCTCGCCGCGGAAATCGATTCCTTCATCACGTCGCGCAGGTTGCCGGTGACGGTCATCTTGCCCTCGCCCGGCATCATCACCGCCTCGATGGTCAGCAGCTCGCCGCCCACCTCGGTCCAGGCAAGACCCGTCACCACACCGACCTGGTCCTCGAGTTCCGCCTCACCGAACCGGTACTTCGGCACACCGAGATAGTCCTCGACCGTCTTGGCGGTCACCTTGATCTTCCGCTTCTTCGAGGTCAGGAGCTCCTTCACCGCCTTACGGGCGATAGTCGAGATCTCGCGCTCCAAGTTGCGGACGCCAGCCTCGCGCGTGTAGCGGCGAATGACCGTGGTCAGCGCGTCGTTGCTGATGTCGAGCTCCTTGTCGCCAAGCCCGTGGCTCTTGAAGATCTTGGGGATCAGGTGCCGGCGCGCGATCTCCAGCTTCTCGTCTTCCGTGTAGCCGGCGATGCGGATGACCTCCATGCGGTCCATCAGCGGCCCCGGAATGTTGAGCGTGTTGGCGGTCGTCACGAACATCACGTCGGACAGATCGTACTCGATCTCCAGGTAGTGATCCATGAACGCCTTGTTCTGCTCTGGATCGAGCACCTCAAGCAGTGCCGAAGACGGATCGCCCCGGAAATCCATGCCCATCTTGTCCACCTCGTCGAGGAGGAACAGCGGGTTGGACTTCTTGGCCTTGCGCATTGACTGGATGACCTTGCCGGGCATCGAGCCGATATAGGTGCGCCGGTGCCCACGGATCTCGGCCTCATCGCGCACGCCGCCCAAAGACAGGCGCACGAATTCGCGGCCCGTGGCCTTGGCGATGGACTGGCCGAGCGAGGTCTTGCCAACGCCGGGCGGACCGACGAGGCACAGAATGGGCCCCTTCAGCTTGTTCGTGCGCTGCTGCACGGCCAGATACTCGACGATACGGTCCTTGACCTTGTCGAGGCCGTAGTGATCGTTATCGAGCACCTTCTGGGCATAGCCGAGATCCTTCTTGATACGGCTCCGATTCTGCCAGGGAATGCCGAGCAGCCAGTCGAGATAATTGCGCACCACGGTCGCCTCGGCGGACATGGGGCTCATCTGCCGCAGCTTCTTGAGCTCGGACTCGGCCTTCTCGCGCGCTTCCTTCGACAGCTTGGTCTTCTTGATGCGCTCCTCGATCTCGCCGAGCTCATCGCGCTCGTCCCCATCGCCGAGTTCCTTCTGAATGGCCTTCATCTGCTCATTCAGGTAGTACTCGCGCTGGGTCTTCTCCATCTGCCGCTTGACACGGCTACGGATGCGCTTCTCGACCTGCAGGACGGAGATCTCGCCCTCCATCAAGCCATACACCCGCTCCAGGCGCTCGCTCACCGATGCGACCTCGAGCAGCTGCTGCTTCTCGGAAATCTTGACGGCGAGATGGGCGGCCACCGTATCGGCCAGCTTCGAATAATCATCCAGCTGGCTGACGGTCGAGATGACCTCCGGCGGCACCTTCTTGTTCAGCTTCACATAGGCTTCGAATTCCGAGACGACGGAACGGGCGAGCGCCTCGGTCTCCCGCGGGTCTCCCTCCTGCTCGGCAATCGGCTCCGCCACCGCCTCGAGAAAATCCTCGCGCGGGGTATAGCTGATGATGCGCGCGCGCTCGGCGCCCTCCACCAGCACCTTCACCGTGCCGTCGGGCAGCTTCAGCAGCTGCAGCACCGAGGCGATGGTGCCGATCTCGTAGATGGCATCGGGGGCCGGTGCGTCGTCGGTTGCGTTCTTCTGGGCAACCAGAAGGATGCGCTTGTCTTCGCGCATCACCTCTTCCAGGGCGCGGATCGATTTCTCCCGACCAACGAACAGCGGAACGATCATGTGCGGGAACACGACGATGTCGCGCAGCGGAAGAACAGCAAACCGCTCCTGCGCGCCGTGGGAAGTTGTGATGTCGTTTTCACTCATGGGACATAGGCCCTTCCTTGCTGGAGAGTGCCGTACCTGTGCCGAACCCGAACTGGCATTTGGCACCGGCCTCCGCGACAACAGAACACACCAGATAACTTGCTGCGCTGTCTTCTGTTCGCCCACTTGGATCCGCACGGGATCCGAAGCATGACGTCATCATCATAGGCACGATTCGCGGGGTGAGCAGCTCTTTGTGGTCAACGATTAAGTGGCGAGCAGGGGTACCCCCGTCAAGGTCTTGACAAGACTTATGACCACCCTGGCCGCGACGGCCTTTGAGGCTCGTTTTTGGCCGCTTTTCGTGGGGGCCGGGTTTGACGCTCACTGATGATCGCGAGCAACGCCCGAGAAAAAATTAGGCAATGGTTAACGCTGATGGGGCGCCGCGACAGCCGGTGAACCGGCTGCCGCAGTGCTTGGGGAGACCCGCCTGTCAGGCCGAGCTGTTCATCTCTTCGGCGCGGTCGCTGTAGATCAGCAGAGGCTTGGCCTCGCCTTCCACCACATCCTTCGAAATCACCACCTCCTCGACGCCCCGGAGGCTCGGCAGCTCGAACATGGTTTCGAGCAGGATGGCTTCGAGGATCGAGCGCAGGCCGCGGGCGCCCGTCTTCCGCTCGATGGCGCGGCGGGCGACACTCTTCAGCGCCTCCTCGGCGAAGGTCAGCCGCACGTCCTCCATCTCGAACAGCCGCTGGTACTGCTTGACCAGCGCGTTCTTCGGGTCCGAAAGGATCTTGATCAGGGCCGCCTCGTCGAGGTCCTCGAGCGTCGCGATCACCGGAAGCCGGCCGATGAATTCGGGGATCAGCCCGAATTTCAGCAGATCCTCCGGCTCCACGTCCCGCAGGATCTCGCCCGTCCGACGGTCCTCGGGCGACCTCACCTCGGCACCGAAGCCGATCGAGGTGCCCCGGCCACGCGCCGAGATGATCTTCTCCAGCCCGGCGAAGGCGCCACCGCAGATGAACAGGATGTTCGTGGTGTCGACCTGCAGGAACTCCTGCTGCGGGTGCTTGCGGCCACCCTGGGGCGGCACCGAAGCGATCGTGCCTTCCATGATCTTGAGCAGCGCCTGCTGCACGCCCTCCCCCGACACGTCCCGGGTTATGGACGGGTTGTCGGACTTGCGGCTGATCTTGTCGACCTCGTCGATATAGACGATGCCCCGCTGGGCCCGCTCCACATTGTAGTCGGCCGCCTGGAGCAGCTTGAGGATGATGTTTTCCACATCCTCGCCCACATAGCCCGCTTCGGTCAGCGTGGTCGCGTCAGCCATGGTGAACGGCACGTCGAGGATGCGGGCCAGGGTCTGGGCCAGCAGGGTCTTGCCGCAGCCGGTGGGACCCACCAGCAGGATGTTGGACTTGGCAAGCTCGACGTCGTTGTTCTTGGACGCGTGATTGAGGCGCTTGTAGTGATTATGGACCGCGACCGAAAGCACGCGTTTGGCGTGCACCTGGCCGATCACATAATCATCCAGGACGTTGCAGATTTCCTGCGGGGTCGGTACACCATCGCGCGATTTCACCAGCGAGCTCTTGTTCTCCTCGCGGATGATGTCCATGCAGAGCTCGACGCACTCATCACAGATGAACACAGTGGGCCCGGCAATGAGCTTGCGCACCTCATGCTGACTCTTTCCGCAGAAAGAGCAGTAGAGAGTGTTCTTCGAGTCGCTCCGGTTACGATCGCTCATATGCTATCCCTGATCAAAGTTCGCAGGCTTCCGCTCGGATCCAGGGACCTAGGCGTGAGCCGGACGAACTTCTTTGCGCTGCCGAACCCCCAAGACCGGTGAGACGGCACCCGGACTGCCCGGGAACTGACGCTACCGCGCCCTCGGCAGCCAGGTTCCTAATCATCTCAGCATGGTATGGGTCGTGGGATCAACAACAGATTAAACCATCACACAGCATCCGCCGCTTCTGCGGCGTCGTTGCAAGGGCAACCCGACCACCTCGCGGCAGAAAGGAACCCTTAACCAAGATAAGGGCGGAGGTCATTTGTCGGTTGCGACATCCGGACGCTTGTCGATCACTTTGTCGATAATTCCGAACTCCTTAGCGGCTTCCGCCGTCATGAAGTGATCCCGATCGAGCGCCTTCTCGATAGCTTCGATCGGCTGTCCGGTGTGCCTGGCATAGATCCGGTTCAGCCGCTCGCGCACCTCGAGGATCTCCTTGGCGTGGCGCTCGATGTCGGCCGCCTGGCCCTGGAAGCCGCCCGACGGCTGATGCACCATGATTCGGGCGTGTCGCAGGGCAAAGCGCATGTCCTTCTCGCCGGCGCAGAGCAGCAGCGAGCCCATGGACGCCGCTTGGCCGATGCACGTGGTCGACACTGCCGGGCGGATGAACTGCATCGTGTCGTAGATGGCGAGGCCCGACGTCACCACCCCGCCTGGCGAGTTGATGTACATCGAGATCTCCTTCTTCGGGTTCTCGGATTCGAGAAAGAGGAGCTGGGCCGTGACCAGGGTGGCCATGTGGTCTTCCACGCCGCCGGTCACGAAAACGATCCGCTCCTTCAGCAGGCGCGAATAGATGTCGTATGCGCGCTCGCCGCGATTGGTTTGCTCGACCACCATGGGGACGAGCGTGTTCATGTAGATGTCGTACGGATCGCGCATAGGGACCGCAAGCCTCGCAATTGTTCGGGAAATGCACCGCCCGGGGTCAACCAGCCGCTGAGCCGCCAGCCGATCGGCGTGCGATGACACCGACATATATGGTTCAGCCGCCACCGCCTCGCAAGCGCTATGCCAGACGCGGCCGGTTCGGCCTAGGCCCCAGGTGATTAAGTGCTTCGCGCGACCGGTGCAAGGCCTTCATGGACGCAGGCAGGCAAAACCAGCCCCGGATCGTTGCCAGCGTGACGCGGCGGTCCAGGGTTCAGCGGGGAAGCGTCTCAAATGCCTTGCGAGGACAGGCTTCCCCACCGATCGAAAAGGTCCGAGCCTACTCCTCCTCGGACTTGCTTTCGGCCTTCTTCTTGGTGGCGGTCTTCTTGGCCGCAGGCTTCTTCTTGGCGCTGCCCTTCTTCTCGTTGTCAGCGGCCGCCTCGGCGTGGTCGTGGCTATGGTCGTGGTCGTGAGCATGGTCATGGTCATGATCATGAGAGTGCTCGTGATCATGAGCGTGGGCTTGATCATGCCCCTCGTCCGGATCGGCGTAGAGCGCCTCGCGGGTGACCGGCTTCTCCGAAACCTTGCTCTGCGCGATGATGTGATCGACCACCTTCTCCTCGAAGATGGGGCCGCGCAGTTCCAGCATCGCCTGCGGGTTGCTGCGGTAGAACTCAAACACCTGCCGCTCCTGGCCCGGGAACTGGCGGGCGCGGTTGATCATCGCCTGCTGCAGCTCCTGGTCCGTGATGGAGACATTGGCCTGCTCGCCCACCCGGCCGAGCAGAAGCCCAAGCCGCACCCGGCGCTCGGCGATGCGGCGGTACTCAGCGCGGGCCTGCTCCTCCGTCGTGTTCTCGTCCTCGAAGCTGCGCCCTTCCCGCTCCATTTCAGCGGTCAGCGACCGCCAGATCTGCTGGAATTCGTCCTCCACCAGCCGTTCCGGCAACGCGAATTCATAGCGTTCGTCAAGGCGGTCGAGCAGCTGCCGCTTGAGCTTCGACCGCGACACCTGCTCGTATTCGGAAGCGATCTGGTCGCGGATGCGCTGGCGCAGCGTTGCCAGGTCCTCCAGCCCCAGCTTCTTCGCGAACTCGTCATCGATCGCCAGTTCCTTGGGCGCTGCGACCTCCTTCATGGTCACATCGAAGGTGGCCGGCTTGCCGGCGAGCCGTTCGACCCCGTAATCCTCGGGGAAAGTCACGTGCACCACGGTGCTCTCGCCAGCCTTGAGGCCGATCAGCTGGTCCTCGAAACCGGGAATGAAGCTGTTGGAGCCCAGCTCGAGCTTGGCATCGGTGCCGCTGCCGCCCTCGAAGGGCTCCCCGTCGATCTTGCCGACGAAGTCTAGGGTCACTTGGTCGCCGATCTTGGCAGTCTCACCCTCGCCACGCGGCTCGAACTCGCGGTAGTTCCGAGCGATATTGGCCAGCGCGTCGTCGATATCGGCTTCGTCGACGGGTGCGACTTCCTTTTCGAGCTCAATGCCGCTGAAATCACCCACCTCGAAGGAGGGCACGATCTCGAAGCTCATGGTGTAGGCGAGATCCGCCTTGCCCTCGATGATCTGCTCAATGCCCTCCTTGTCCTCGGGCAGGGCGATCTGCGGCTGGTAGGCCGGCTTCTCATTGCGTTCGGCAATGGCCTTCTGGCTCGAGTCGTCTACGGTTTTCTGCACCACCTCCGCCATCAAGGAGCGGCCGTAAAGGCGGCGCAGATGGTTGACCGGCACCTTGCCGGGACGGAAGCCGCGCACCCGAACCTGATCCTTGATCTCGTGGAGCCGCTGTTCAAGCTGGCTTTCCAGCTCCTGGGCGCCCACCACCACCTTTAGCTCGCGCTTCAGGCCCTCATTCAGGGTCTCGGTCACCTGCACGTCGCAATTCCTCGTTAGCTTGGGCACGGCACCGCGGGGAGCGGCCCGGCCAACCAATCAGCGGATCCAGATGCAGCCCGCCTGAAAACCTCGCCAATGGTGCGGGCGGAGGGACTTGAACCCCCACGGGCTTGAGCCCACGAGGACCTAAACCTCGCGTGTCTGCCAATTCCACCACGCCCGCAGGCGCGCAAGGCGTCTGGTCCGGCTGCATAGTCGGGCGCCTCTATAGCACAATGACTTTTCGCCGCGCCAGAGCGCAAACGCGCTTAATTCATGACGGTGCAGAACAAGCGCGCCGAGCCGGCATTGACCGTGATCTCGAACCGAAGGTCACGTCTATAGTCGCGTCATTGCCGCGCTTGACGCGGCAATCCAGGGGCCGCGAAGGAAGCCGAGCCTGGCCTCCCGGGACGCATCGTGCCGGGTCTAGCGTCTGATCATCCAGGCCAGGCTTGCGACATAGCCGGTGAAAGCCAGGGCCGTGACCATGGCGGACATCGACGGCTCCCCGTCGCTGAAAACCACAAGCGCAAGCAGGCCGGCACCCGCTGCCGCCGCAACCTTGACCATCGAGACATCTCCCTTTCCGCCTTGTTCGCTCCGTTTTGAAACAGGCGGGCACAGCTCAGTCATTTTTCAACCGCAATTGAGCAAGACCTGCGCCAGATTTGGAGAGCGCTCTATCTTAGCCCGCCATGAGCTTTGCCAGGGCGACTGGCACGAGCTCGGGCAGGTCCTCGGCGATCAGCCCTGGCCCGAAGGCCGCTGCCGCTTCGCCATGCAGCCATGCCGCCATGGCTGCTGCCGGCCAGGCCGGCACATGCTGGGCGCACAGTCCCAGGATGAGCCCAGCGAGAACATCCCCGCTGCCGGCCGTGGCGAGCGTCGGGGGCGCGTTGGTGTTGACGGCGCAGCGCCCGTCAGGCGCCGCGATGACCGTGTCGGGCCCCTTCAGCAGTATGATGGCGCCGGAGCGGCGGGCCGCGGCGATCGCGCGCTCGGTCTTCGCTCGCGTGGTGTCCCACAGGTCTCCGAACACGCGCCGAAACTCGCCCTCATGGGGGGTCAGGATCACCCCTCGATCAGCACGCGCTTTGATGGCCGCGAACAGCGTCTCCGGCTCTTGGGCGAAGACGGTGAGCGCATCGGCATCCAGCACGACCATGGCGCCGCTTGCCAAGCAGGCCAGCACCTTGTCTCTGGTGCTGTTGTCGATGCCTGCTGCAGGCCCGATCAGCACCGCGTTGCGGCGCTTGTCGCCAAGCGCCGCAACCAGCGCTTCCGCATCGCCCGCTTCCAGCAGCATGATCGCCGTCAAGTGAGCGGCGAGCACGTCCAGCGCGGCCGCCTCGCCCGCCACGCTGACCAGGCCCGCACCGACACGGAGCGCGGCACGCGCCCCCAGCCGTGCCGCGCCGGTGTGCCACTTGTCGCCCGAGACCACGACCGCATGGCCGCGAGCGTATTTGTGCCCATCCGGATCCGGCCGCGGGATGGCATCCGCCCACACGGCCGGGCCATTCTCGAACTGGTTTGGCGCTATTTCATTCAGCACCATGTCGGGGATGCCAATATCGGCGAGGTGGACGTCGCCGCAACAGGCCCGCCCCGGCATCAGCACATGTCCAGGCTTCTTACGGAAGAAGGTGACGGTTGCCGCCGCCCTGACCGCGACACCCCTCACCTGCCCTGTCTCTCCATCGATGCCGGATGGCATGTCTATGGCCAGAATGGGCCGCCCGCTGGCATTCGCGCGCACGACCGCAGAGGCGGCAGCCCCGTCGAGAGCCCGCGACAATCCGGCGCCGAACAGGCCGTCTATGATCAAGTCAGCGCTGTCGAAGCCTCCCTGCTCCAGCGTCGCTACCGGACCGGCCCATGCCGCGGCCGCCTGGGCCGCATCGCCCTTGAGCTGCTCCATGGAGCCGAGCAATGCCAGCGACACGGCTGCGCCACCCTCGACCAGATGACGCGCCGCCACGAAGCCGTCGCCGCCGTTGTTGCCCGGGCCGCACAGCACCAGCACCCTGGCACCGGGCCAGCGTGCAGCCGCAAGCTCGGCCACTGCCGCCCCCGCGCGCTCCATCAGCAGCAAACCCGGCGTACCGGCGGCGATGGTCAGCCGGTCCGCCTCATACATCTGCCGGGGGGTCAGCAGGGCACAGCGGTTCTCCATCCGATACCTCGCCAAGCGTTGTTACATCGCCACAAGAAGAGTTGCGCATGATCGCAAGACCGTCGTGGCTAAAATGCAGCCAATTGCCTATTATTTCACCAGAGAAGGTGCTGCCCGGCGGGGCTCGTGGCGCCGCACGGAGCGGGACGAAAGGCTGGAAACCTTGTTTTCCGGTACTTCATGATCGGCGCGCCCCGTCTGGCATGGGGGCTGCATTCGCTAGTGCCGAGCATTGCGATGGCATGCTGGCCGCCGGCCATGCCGGAGGACGGGATCTTTCCTGGAGAACGAACTTTAAGGACGGGGCGTATGAAGAAGATTGAGGCGATCATAAAGCCGTTCAAGCTCGACGAAGTGAAGGAAGCGCTCCAAGAGGTCGGGCTGCAGGGAATAACCGTCACCGAGGCGAAGGGGTTCGGGCGCCAGAAAGGCCATACCGAGCTCTATCGTGGTGCTGAATACGTCGTAGACTTTCTACCCAAGGTAAAGATCGAGGTGGTGCTGCCTGACGAGCTGGTCGAAAAGGCGGTGGAAGCGATCCAGAATGCGGCGAAGACCGGCCGCATCGGCGATGGCAAGATCTTCATCTCGACCGTTGAGGAAGCGATCCGCATCCGCACCGGAGAAACCGGCACAGACGCCCTCTGACAGGAGGATCTGGATCATCGGCGTCTGCGCTCCCCCTTCGGGCGCGGGCGTTTTCACACGTTCAACTCTGAGAATTGAAAAGGGGATTATCCATGGCGACCGAGCATACGCCCGAGTCCGTCCTGAAGCTGATCAAGGACAAGGAGATCAAATTCGTCGACCTGCGCTTCACCGATCCCAAGGGCAAGCTGCAGCACGTGACGATGGATGCGGACCTTGTCGACGAAGACATGTTCGCGGAAGGCGTAGCCTTCGACGGCTCGTCCATCGTCGGCTGGAAGGCGATCAACGAGTCCGACATGATGCTGATGTTGGACCCGGAGTCGGCCCATATCGACCCGTTCTATGCGCAGGCGACCCTGGGCATCTTCTGCGACGTGCTGGAGCCGTCGACCGGCGAGGCGTATGAGCGCGACCCGCGCACCACGGCGAAGAATGCCGAGGCCTTCCTCAAGTCGAGCGGCATCGGCGACACGGTGTTCTTCGGGCCCGAGGCCGAATTCTTCATCTTCGATGACGTTCGCTTCGTCACCGATCCCTATCATTCGGCTTTCCGGGTGGATTCGAGCGAGCTGCCCACCAACACCAACACCGAATACGAGCAGGGCAATCTCGGGCATAGGCCGCGCATGAAGGGCGGCTATTTTCCGGTCAACCCGATCGACAGCTGCCAGGACATCCGCTCCGAAATGGTATCGGTTCTCTCGCAGATGGGGGTCAAGACCGAGAAGCACCACCACGAGGTGGGCGCGGCCCAGCACGAGCTCGGCATCTTCCGGGACACGCTGACCAAGATCGCCGACGGCATGCAGCTCTATAAGTATGTCGTGCACAACGTGGCCCATGCCTACGGCAAGACGGCCACCTTCATGCCGAAGCCGATCTACGGCGACAACGGCTCGGGCATGCACTGCCACCAGTCGATCTGGAAGGACGGCAAGCCGGTGTTCGCCGGCAATCAGTACGCCGACCTGTCGCTCGAGTGCCTCTACTACATCGGCGGCATCATCAAGCATGCCAAGGCACTGAACGCCTTCACCAACCCGACCACCAATTCCTACAAGCGGCTGGTGCCGGGCTACGAGGCGCCGGTGCTGCTGGCGTACTCCTCGCGCAACCGTTCGGCCTCGTGCCGCATCCCACACACCACCTCGCCCAAGGCGAAGCGTGTGGAGGTGCGCTTTCCCGATCCTGCCGCTAACCCGTATCTTGCTTTCGCGGCGATGCTCATGGCAGGGCTCGATGGCATCCAGAACAAGATCCACCCCGGCGAACCCATGGACAAGGATCTCTACGATCTGCCGCCGGAGGAACTCAAGGAGGTGCCGCACGTGGCCGCCAGCCTCACCGAGGCGCTCGATAATCTCGAGGCCGACCACACCTTCCTGACGAAGGGCAACGTGTTCACGGAGGGCCAGATCCAGGCCTATATCGCCATTCGCCGGGCCGAGCAGGAGCGCTTCCAGATGACGCCGCACCCGGTCGAGTACGATATGTATTACAGCGTGTGATCACCCTTACGGGTATCGCGCTCAACGCCAACTGGCATCCGGCCTTGTGCCGGATGCCGCCAGCAAGCGCAGGCTGACCCTGCGCTGAGCCTCGGCACCGCCATACGCGGCCCGACGCGGCCCGCCTTCCCACTGCGAAGGCACGATCACCCCGCGGCTATGTGACCATAGCGGGCGGGCGAAGCATCCGATGGGGAGCGCCGCGGGTCTTGCGTCAGGCGGCCGGCCCGCGGCGTCCATAGGCCCCATACGGCGCTCAGTTCACTGCCGGCCACCGCTGGCCGAGGCGCCCGTGAGTCTCAACGAGAACCTGCCACCGCCCAGCGGGCACGTTCCCGATCACTTGCGGCCGGCAGCGGCGGAAGACGGACCCGCCGATGCAGACATACCCGGCCGCTCAGGCGAAAAGCCCAGCCGAGCCTTTGGCCGCCGCCTCAGGTCTTGACCAGCATCTTCTTGAGAAGCCCGGCGGCAAGCGTGAGAATGGCACCGCCGGCGCCACCGCCTACCAGGCTCGTCACAATAGACCCAAGGTCGAGGCCTGCCGCACCGGCTCCACTGCTGGCGGCCAGAACCGCCTGCAAGATCTGTCCGAGCACACCACCACCGACCAGGCCGGCGACTGAATTGCCCACCGGCCCGAGGCTGGCTGTTTTGGCGGCTGCACCAGCAGCATGGCCGCCGATAAGTCCGGCGATGAGCTGGAGGATGAGAGGCACCAGGTTTTCCATGTCCGTATCCTGTTCTAGGTGTTAGACCAAGCAAAACCGCCCAAGCACCTTATTTCTTCAGGTGCCTGGAACTACTCATCACCAACACAAACTTGTAAAGACTACGATAACGCGTGTAGATCGGTGCTACACAACGTGGCGCAACGGGAGAAAAAGTTGGCGCCCGCCTCAACAACCGGACTGTCGTTCAGGTCTCGTCGACGATTTGTGCGTCAGGACCGTTCTTCCTGATGGAATCGATCGCGTTCTGCGCCGAAGCTTTGGACTTATAGCCTTCCGTCGAGAAGATCGTTTCGGCATTATATTTGAAATTGACGCGATACTCGCCCTTCTTGTCCTTAGAGATAACAAACTTATGGGCCATGTCAGATCCCCCTCTTGGCTGGCCAACAGGACGGGCACAGCGTCTAATGAGATTTCGAAAATGTCAATAACGGGTGCGCAACGGAATGTGCAAAGCGCCGCCTCGTCCTAAGGATTGGCGCACAGCAACGTTGAACTATTACATAGATCCCCGTCTTATTCCACCGGCATTGCGCGCCGGGAGACCTGCGCCAGAAAAAACGATCGGGCGTGGCAAATGCTACACAGGTGCGGGCGTGAGCAGACGCGAGTTTTCAATATGCCGCGTCGAAGTAATCTTCAGCCGTCATAGAATAGATGTAGACATCCGTCCTGAGCCCATTGCCGACATACTGGTCCTGGGCAAAGCGCTCGCGCCGCATGCCGATTTTTTCCATGATGCGGATGGAGGCTTCGTTCTCTGCGAAGGCCTTGGCCCACATGCGCGAGCAGCCCAGCCGCTCGAACCCGATGGCGACCAAGGCTTGGCCGATTTCGGTTGCGAAGCCCCGGCGCCACAAATCGGGATGCACCCCCCAACCGATCTCCGCCGATTGCGGCCTGTTCAGTTGGATGAAGCCGTCACCGATCACGTGACCGGTAGCCTTGAGCTCGGCAGCCAGGTGGTAGAGCGTGCGGTTGGGGCTCATCTGCCGCCGTAGCGAGCGGGCGACGAAGCCTTGCACATCCGCCGCCGAGCTGTAGCGCACTGCGACATGGCGCTGGAAGTCCTTGCGCAGCATATAGGCCGCGAAGGCGCGCGCGTCCCGGGCGCGGATTTCACGCAGTGTCAGTGCCTTGGTCTCGACGCGTGTGATCTGCAGTGCTGCACGCATCCGGGCCCTCCTCCTGTTCCGCTTGGGACGCTGTCTGCATCCAGGCGGCCCATCTCCATAGTACTCACCAACGCGCCCAGGTGTCGAGGGTAACGTCTATTCAGAATCATGGGATAGGCGCGACCGTTGCGAGGCCGACACTTTGCCTATCGCTTGCGCCGAATACCTCCCTCGCCGCAGCCGCCTCTCCGGAGTCTTGCGCTCGTCTGGCACTTTGCCCTGCGGGACGATGCTCTTCTTCTGCCGAGACGTGAGGCTTGCAAGAACAGGAAAGCGGAATTTCGATGTTTCGCTGTCCCATTTGCCTGGAAAAGTTTGACAAACAGCGCGCGATAATTATCTATCCGCCAGAAGCTTGCGCCCGGCGCTGCTGCCGGAGCGCCTCAGCGCAATCATCGGACAAGCTGCTACACCATATGAGCTTTGATGACCTTGGACTAAGCCCTAGGGTTTTGGATGCCGTAAAGGCGGCGGGCTATAGCGAGCCGACGCCCATTCAGGCCCAAGCCATCCCGCCGGCCCTGGCGCATCGGGATGTTCTGGGCCTTGCCCAGACCGGATCCGGCAAGACAGCCGCATTCACCTTGCCAATGCTGACCCTGCTCGAGCGGGGCCGCGCCCGCGCCCGGATGCCGCGGGCCCTCATCCTCGAGCCGACCCGTGAATTGGCGGCCCAGGTCTACGACGCGTTCGAAACCTTCGGCAAGAATCACAGGATGACCGTCGCCTTGCTGATCGGCGGGATTTCCTTTGCCGAGCAGAACCGCAAGATCGACCGCGGTGCCGATGTGGTGATCGCCACGCCGGGCCGGCTCATGGACCACTTCAAGAATGGCAAGCTGCTCTTGAACGGCATCGAGCTGTTCGTGGTCGACGAGGCGGACCGCATGCTCGATATGGGGTTCATCCCGGACATCGAGGAAATCTGCAAGATGCTGCCGCTGACCCGGCAGACCTTGTTTTTCTCGGCCACCATGCCGCCGGAAATCCAGCGGCTGACCTCGACCTTTCTGCAGAACCCGACACGGGTCGAAGCCGCCCCGCCTGCATCCACCGCCGCATCCATCGTGCAGCGGCTTGTGCACGCCCCCTCCGATCCCGCCTCGAAGCGCGAATGCCTGCGCAAGCTGCTGCAGAGCCAGGAGAGCACGATCAACAACGCCATCGTCTTCTCCAACCGCAAGGACACGGTTAAGGTGCTGGAGAAGTCCATGCGCAAGCACGGCTACAATGCAGCCGCCCTGCATGGCGATATGGATCAGCACAGCCGGCTGCAGACTTTGGACAAGTTCCGCTCGGGCGAGATCACCTATCTCATCGCGTCCGACGTGGCGGCGCGCGGCCTCGACATTCCCGCAGTGAGCCATGTCTTCAACTATGACGTGCCGGTGCATGCGGAAGATTACGTGCACCGGATCGGACGCACGGGCCGGGCCGGCCGCGAAGGCTTCGCCTTCACCCTGGCGACCCGGCACGAGACCAAGGCCTTGGCGGCGATCCAGAAGCTGATCCGCAAGACCATCGAGTGGGAAGGCCCGGAGATGGATCCGGCAAGCGAGCCGGCCGGGTTCGAGCACCGCCAGGGCGAACGCCGCGGCGGCAAGCGCGGCAAGCCTGAGGGACGCAAGACCGACGAGCGCCCGACGCGCGAAGGCAAAGGTCAGCGGCGCGGCCGGCGCGACCAGGACCGCGAAAACGTGGTCGAGCTCGCGGCGGAGCGCAAGGGGGAACACGGCACGCAGGGCCGCTCCTCTGGTGGGGATGAGCAGCGTCCACGCCGCAATGGCCGCCAGCGCGATCACGAGATTGGCGCGATCGAGGGCGGCTTGAGCTTCCAGCACCAGGAAATTCCGGCTTTTCTGCTGCGCTCGGTGCGGTAGGTCGGCAGCAGCGCCCGCTATCCCTTACCTCGTCCACAGCGCGTGGAAGTGATGCACCGGTCCGTGGCCGTGGCCGACCTCCAGCTGGTCGGCGGCGGCGATCGCCTCGGTAAGATAAGCCTTTGCCCCAGCAATCGCATCGTCCAGCGGCTTACCCCTGGCCAGCAGCGCGGCGATCGCCGAGGACAAGGTGCAGCCAGTGCCGTGCGTATTGTCCGTGATACGGCGAGTCGCGCGGAACATCCGCTGGCCTGAGGCGGTGACCAGCAGATCCGGGCTGTCCGCTGCATCGAGATGGCCGCCCTTCAGCAGCACCGCTTGGGCGCCGCGGTCACGCACCGCCCGCGCGATCGCCGGCATCTCGGCTTCGCTCACCGCGCCCGACCAGCCGCCCAGGACCATGGCTTCCGGCAGATTGGGCGTGACCAGCGTCGCGAGCGGCAAGAGCTGGTCGATCAGGGCGCCGATCGCCTCCGCGTGCAGCAGCCGGTCGCCGCTCTTGGCCACCATGACCGGATCGAGCACCACGTGCCGCGGCTCATAGCGCCGCAAGCCAGCCGCAACCGCGGCGATCGTGTCCACCCGGCTCAGCATCCCGATCTTAACGGCCGCGATCTCCAAGTCCTGGAACACCGCATCGAGCTGCGCCGTCACCATATCGGCGGCCACATCGGCAACGCCGCTGACGCCGCGCGTGTTCTGGGCCGTGATGGCGGTGATGACCGATGCCCCGTAGACGCCAAGCGCGGAGAAGGTCTTGAGATCCGCCTGAATGCCAGCCCCGCCGCCCGAATCCGAGCCGGCGATGGTGAGCGCGATCGGTATGGCCATGGAGCGCGAAATCCTGATCCTTGTTGCAGAAGCGCCCCCTGGCGCATTTCATGTGCCTTCGCTTTAGGCGGTTGCCGGCCTCAGCACAATAGCGGGCTGCCTCCATTGAGCCCTGGGGCTTGATTTGCTAAGCAGCGGCCGTGCCTTCATGGAAGCGAGTTTGCCGCCGATGATCCCCCGTTACACGCGCCCCGAAATGGCTTTGATCTGGTCACCCCAGACCAAGTTTCAAATCTGGTTCGAGATTGAAGCCCATGCGCTCGACGCCATGGCGGAGCTCGGCTTGGTGCCGAAGGAGACAGCCAAAACCCTGTGGGAGAAAGCGCGCGGGGTGCGGTTCGACGTGGAGCGCATCGACGAGATCGAGCGCGAGGTGAAGCACGATGTCATCGCCTTCCTCACCCACCTCGCGGAGATCGTCGGACCGGAAGCCCGCTTCGTTCACCAGGGCATGACCTCGTCCGACGTGCTCGACACCTGCCTGAATGTGCAGCTGGTCAAGGCGACCGACCTGTTACTGGCTGATCTCGACGGCCTGCTTGCGGCCCTTCAGCGCCGTGCCATCGAGCACAAGTACACCCCGGTGATCGGCCGCAGCCATGGCATCCATGCCGAACCGACCACCTTCGGTATCAAGCTCGCCACCTTCCATGCGGAGTTTGCCCGCGCCCGCGCGCGGCTGACCCGTGCCAGAGAGGAGGTGGCGACCTGCGCCATCTCCGGCGCGGTCGGCACCTTCGCCAATATAGACCCCCGCGTTGAAGCCCACGTGGCCAAAGCCATGGGCCTGAAGCCCGAACCCGTATCGACCCAGGTGATCCCGCGCGACCGGCACGCCATGTACTTCGCCACGCTTGGTGTGATCGCCAGTTCGGTCGAGCGCCTGGCAACCGAAGTCCGCCACATGCAGCGCACCGAGGTGCTCGAGGCGGAGGAGTATTTCTCCGCTGGCCAGAAGGGCTCCTCCGCCATGCCGCACAAGCGCAACCCGGTGCTGACCGAAAACCTCACCGGCCTTGCCCGCCTCATTCGGTCGGCCGTTGTGCCAGCCATGGAGAACGTGGCCCTCTGGCACGAACGCGACATCTCCCATTCCTCTGTCGAACGGGGCATCGCACCAGATGCCACCGTGCATCTGGACTTCGCCCTCGCTCGCCTCACCAACGTGGTGGACAAGCTGGTGGTCTATCCCGAGAACATGCAGCGCAATCTGGACCAGCTGGGTGGCCTCATCCATTCGCAACGGGTGCTCCTGGCCCTCATTGCCGCGGGCGCCCAGCGCGAGGACGCCTATCGCATGGTCCAGCGCAACGCCATGCCGGTCTGGCGTGGGGAAGGAAACTTCCTCGACCTCCTCAAGAAAGACCCGGAAGTCTCGGCATTGCTGAGCGAATCAGCCCTCGAGGAGCAGTTCGACCTGGATTACCACCTGAAGCATGTGGACACGATCTTCGCCCGCGTCTTCGGCGAATAGCCGCTGCCCACCAGAACATCAGTCCAGCAGGTATTCGCGGCCGACCTTCACGCGCTTCTCGCCGTCATAGGCGATGATGTCGGCCGTCGCATAGGTCTCCTGCAAGCGCTCGGGCAGGAAGCTTCCCGTGCCGACCACGTTCACCGGCGCGCGCGCCCCGCCCATCACCAGGCATTTCTGCGTGTCGAAGCCGCTGGAAGCGACAATGCCGGCCTGCTTATAGCCGGCCTTGTCCAAAGCGCGCCGCACATGGATGATGCTCGCCACCGACACGCCCTTGCCGAACAGGATACGGCGCACCTGGTCCACCAGGATATTGGCGGTATCCAGCTGGAAGGCCCGCACCCCCAGCACCTTCTCGACGATGTTATACTCGCCCTCGACCCCCAGCCACTGGCCCACAGTCTCGACCGACTGCTCATAGTCGAGCCCCTGGGCGAAACGGCCGCCATGGGTATCGAGCCTGACATTGAAGCTGCGGCCGTGGGTATCGAGCTTGGCCTCGTCGTAGAACCAGCGGGCGCAGCGTACGGAATCATCCACTTCCCGGCCCTGATAGTCGACCAGCGCGGTGACGACCCGCGTGTCCGCATTCACCTCCGCGAACAGCTTCAGAGCCTCCAGCACATCGCCGCCGCTGTAGCCGATCAGCGCGTGCGGCATGGTGCCGGAGCCGAATTGCGCACCATAGAGCGGCGCGGTGAGATCCTGGGACGAGCCGATGAAGCCTTTGACCTGTGGGTCGGCGGCCCTGGCCGCTTCGCTGCCCACGGACGCGCCATAGGCCGCAAGCAGGTTCATCTCCGGCCCGGTCGCGTGCCGGGCGTGCATGTCGAGAAAGCCCGCATAAGGCAGCGCCCGGCACATGTCATAGGCATTGTTGGCGCAGACGCAGGGAAAGCCGATCTTTTGCAGAAGCAGCGTCTCGATTTCCGAGAGCTTGGAGAACGGCCCGGTGATCTCCATCAGCTTCTTGTGCGCCGGAACGATCTCCCCTTCCGCGAAGAAGCGAGTCACCTCGGCTTCAGGGCAGTGCCAGTGCAGAAGCCGCAGGGCCGGCTCGACCGCCGCCACGATGCGCCGGCGCAGGAAGATCGCATAGGTGACTTGCTTGTCGCCATGCACCTCGGCAATGCGGCGGCTATGGCTGAAATACTTGTCGGTCTGGTGCGCGAGCCCGCCGGCGGCCACGGAGAGCTCGACGATCTTGGCGAGCATGCTTTCCTTGAGGACACTGCGTGCGGTGCTCTGATCCATGACCCTTTCCTCAGTTGCTCTGCCGCAGCGTGTTCAGGGCTGATGCACTGCCCGCCGCCATGAACGCGAGATCGCTGCCCACCGTCACGAAGCGGAACCCGTAGGCAATTCTCAGGGCCGCCTGCTGCGCATTCGGGGTGAAGATGCCGGGGCAAAGGCCATGGGCCTTGGCGACCGCCACAACCTCGCGCATTGCTTCAAGCACATCAGGCTCGCCATCCGGCTCGTAGGTCCGGCCCTGGGTCATGGATATAGTGAGGTCACTCGGTCCGACGAAGAGGCCGGCAAGGCCGGGCGTTGCGGCTATGGTTTCGAGATTCGCAACGGCTTCCCGGGTCTCGATCATGGCGAACAGCGCGACGCGCCGGTTGGCCTCGGCCAGATAGGCTTCCCTGCCCAGGCCGCCCACCGCCATGGCCCTATAGGCGCCCCAGCTGCGGTTGCCGTCGGGTGGGTAGCGCAGCGCGTCGACGAGAGCAGCCACGTCGGCCGCGCAGTTGATCATCGGGGCGATGATGCCCTCGACCCCGATATCCAGCATCCGCGCGGCCATGCTGAGCCCGTCGAGGGGCAGCCGCGCCATGGCGGGCTTCCCCACGCCGGTGATGGCCATCACCATGGCGCGGGCCTCCGCATAGCCCATCATGCCGTGCTGGAGGTCTATGGTGCAGGCATCCCACCGGTCACGAGCCAGCGTTTCGGCCACCAAGGGATCCGGCACCGTGGACCACGAGGAAAGCAGCAGTTCACTGCCGCGCAATCGCTCGACCAAGCTTGCCCTACTCATCCCGACCGCCCCCGCCCCTTCCCCGCATGCCGGCTTGCGCGGCTGCCAGCCTATTTTGCTTCGGACCGCACCTGCTCGGTCGCCTGTTGCAGCAGCTCGTCCATGGTCCGGCGGATCTGGTGATCCGACTGCTGCACGTTTTTCGCATCGAAGTCACCGCGGATCTTGCGGAAGACGTCGTCGTCGCCAGCCTCTTGGAAATCGGCGGCAACGACGCTCTTGGCGTATTCCTCCGCCGCATCCCCTGAGAGCCCCAGCTTTTCGGCAGCCCAAAGCCCCAGCATCTTGTTGCGCCGGGCGGTTGCCTTGAACTGCAGCTCCTCATCGAGGACGTATTTCCGCTCAAAGCCTTGTTCGCGCTTATCAAATGTGGTCATCGCGCTCCACTCTTCATCATAAGCCCCTGATCCCGCGTGTCGGGTTAAGGGATAGCGGCGCGCGTTTCCCAAATCAACTGGCGGCGACCGGCGGTCCGGCGACAGGGTAGCGAAACCCTTGCTAAACGCAGCCGGACTGCCTAATTGCTCCCGGATGTTGAAATCAGGCCGGCCGATGCCCAGGTTCGTTGTGCTTCTGGCCGTTGTGGAGTAGCTTCACGCGAGCAGCGGAGTGCCCCGCTCGGATCCGTCCTGCCCCACCTGCTCGGAAGATCGCTCGAGGGACACGGCGCCAAATCGTCGTCCAAGAGCCTAATCGAGGATTGCAGTCATGAACAAGAACCGTCGCCGTGTCTATGAAGGCAAGGCGAAGATTCTCTATGAAGGTCCAGAGCCAGGCACCCTCGTGCAGCATTTCAAGGACGACGCCACCGCCTTCAACAAGCAGAAGCACCAGATTATCGAGGGCAAAGGGGTCATCAACAATCGGATCTCCGAGTTTGTCTTCAACAGGCTGAACGAGATCGGCGTCCCCACTCATTTCATTCGCCGGTTGAACATGCGCGAGCAGCTGATCCGCGAGGTGGAGATCATCCCGCTCGAGGTGGTGGTGCGCAATGTTGCCGCAGGTTCGCTGTCGAAGCGGCTCGGCCTCGAGGAAGGCGCGGCCCTGCCCCGCTCCATCATCGAGTTCTACTACAAGTCGGACGAGCTGCAGGACCCGCTGGTTTCTGAAGAGCACATCACCGCGTTCGGCTGGGCGACGCCCCAGGAGCTCGACGACATCATGGCTCTCGCGCTGCGGGTCAATGACTTCCTGTCCGGCCTGTTCCTCGGCATCGGCATCCGTCTGGTGGACTTCAAGATGGAGTTCGGCCGGCTGTATGAGGGCGAGATGGTGCGGGTCGTGGTGGCCGACGAGATCAGCCCCGATTCGTGCCGGCTGTGGGACGTGCAGACCAACGAGAAGCTTGACAAGGACCGGTTCCGCCGTGATCTCGGTGGCCTGGTGGAGGCCTATCAGGAGGTGGCGCGCCGCCTCGGCATTCTGACCGAACAGGACCAGCGCGAACGCAAGCGGCCGGTTCTGGTCAAGACCGATCGCTAGCATCCGCGCGATAGAATCGTTCACGATAGAATCGGTCGCGATCGCATCCGAGACATGGAAACCGAATGAAGGCGAAAGTTACCATTACCCTGAAGCGCGGCGTGCTCGACCCCCAGGGCAAGGCCATCGAGAAGGCGCTGCACACGCTGGGTTTCGGCACGGTCGGCGGCGTGCGCCAGGGCAAGTTCATCGAGCTCGACGTGGCCGCCAGCGACGAAGCGCAGGCCCGCGCCGAGTTGCAAGCCATGTGCGAGCGGCTGCTGGCGAACACGGTGATCGAGGACTATCACATCGAGCTGGCAGGTTAAGCTCAGCGTTTTTCGTCATGCCCGGCCTTGAGCCGGGCATCCAGGGCAAAGTTCTCATCCGAACGTCCCTGGATTGCCGAGTCAAGCCCGGCAATGACGCGAATAGGAGAATCGGACATCACACTGCCATGAAATCAGCCGTCGTCGTCTTCCCCGGTTCCAATCGCGAGCGCGACATGATCGTGGCGCTGCGCAAGATCCATGGCAGCGCGCCGGACCTCGTCTGGCATGGCGACACCACGCTGCCGGACGTGGACCTCGTCGTGCTGCCCGGCGGCTTCGCTTATGGCGACTATCTCCGCTGCGGGGCCATCGCCGCCCGCTCGCCGATCATGGCCGATATCATCGCCAAGGCAGACAGAGGGCTGCGGGTGCTGGGCGTCTGCAACGGGTTTCAGATCCTGACCGAATGCGGGCTGCTGCCGGGTGCGCTCATGCGCAATGCCTCGCTCCGGTTCAACTGCAAGCTCGTGCATCTGCGCGTCGACAATATTGAAACCGACTTCACCCGCCGCTTCGCCAAGGGCCAGGTGGTACGCTGCCCCGTGGCCCATGGCGATGGCAATTATTTCGCCGATGCCGAGACGCTCGCCCGCCTCGAGGGCGAGGGCCGCGTGGTGTTCCGCTACTGCGACGAGCATGGCAACGTCACGCCGGATGCGGCGCCCAATGGCTCGGTGAACAACATCGCCGGCATCATGAACGCGCGTGGCAACGTCGTTGGACTGATGCCGCATCCCGAAAACTTCATCGAGCCGCTGCATGGCGGCACCGATTGCCGCCCGCTGTTTGAAAGCCTGCTCGATGCCGCATGAGGCATGAGCGAGCAACCACCTCGAGTTCTTATGACCGCCAATGACGTGACCATCACGCCCGAGCTCGTCGCCGAGCACGGGCTCAAGCCGGATGAATATGCCCGTATCATCCGCCTCATCGGCCGCGAGCCGAGCCTGACCGAGCTCGGCATCTTCTCGGCCATGTGGAACGAGCATTGCTCGTACAAGTCGTCCAAGCGGTGGTTGCGCACCCTGCCCACCAAGGGGCCACGGGTGATCCAGGGGCCGGGCGAGAATGCTGGCGTCGTCGATATCGGCGACGGGCTCGCCTGCATCTTCAAGATGGAAAGCCATAATCACCCCTCCTTCATCGAGCCGTATCAGGGCGCGGCGACGGGCGTGGGCGGCATTCTGCGCGATGTGTTTACCATGGGCGCGCGGCCGATCGCGACGCTGAACGCCTTGCGCTTCGGCGATCCCGAACATCCCCGCACGCGCCACCTGGTGGCGGGCGTGGTGGCGGGCATCGGCGGCTATGGCAATTCGTTTGGCGTGCCGACGGTTGGCGGCGAGGTCAATTTCCACCCGCGCTATAACGGCAACATCCTCGTCAATGCCATGGCGGTGGGCATCGCCCGCACCGACCGGATCTTCTATTCGAAGGCTTCCGGCGTGGGCATGCCCATCGTCTATCTCGGCTCCAAGACGGGCCGCGACGGCATCCATGGCGCCTCCATGGCCTCGGCCGAGTTCGACGAGGATGCCGAGGCCAAGCGGCCGACGGTCCAGGTGGGTGATCCCTTCTCCGAGAAGCTGCTGCTCGAAGCCTGCCTCGAGCTCATGGAGCGCGACGCCATCATTGCCATCCAGGACATGGGGGCCGCCGGCCTCACCTGCTCGGCCGTCGAGATGGGCGCCAAGGGCGACCTCGGCGTCGAGCTTGACCTCGACAAAGTGCCCTGCCGCGAATCAGGCATGACCGCCTATGAGATGATGCTGTCGGAAAGCCAGGAGCGCATGCTCATGGTGCTGAAGCCCGAGAAGGAGGCGGAGGCCGAGGCGATCTTCCGCAAGTGGGGCCTCGATTTCGCCGTCATTGGCCGCACCACCGACGACCTCCGGTTCCGCGTGCTGCATGGCGGGCAGCTCATGGCGGACCTGCCCATCAAGGACCTGGGCGATCAGGCGCCGGAATACGACCGGCCGTGGGACGATGTCATCCCGCCCGCGCCTTTGGCCGATGGCGAAGTGCCGCCCCCCAACGATTTCGGCCGAGCGATCTGCAAGATCATCGGCGCGCCCGACATGTGCTCGAGGCGCTGGGTGTGGGAGCAATATGATCACCTGATCCTCGGCAACACCCAGCAGAAGCCGGGCGGCGACGCCGCCGTGGTGCGCATCGATGATGGTCCCAAGGGCCTCGCCATGTCGGTGGATGTGACGCCGCGCTATTGCGAGGCCAATGCCTACGAGGGTGGCAAGCAGGCCGTGGCGGAATGCTGGCGCAATCTGACCGCCGTGGGCGCCGAGCCGATCGCGGTCACCGACAACCTGAATTTCGGCAATCCCGAGCGCCCGGAGATCATGGGCCAGTTCGTGCGCGCCGTTAACGGCATCGGGGACGCCTGCCGGGCGCTGGATTTCCCCGTCGTCTCCGGCAATGTCTCGCTTTACAACGAAACCAACGGCCGCGCCATTCTGCCCACACCCGCCATTGGCGGCATCGGCCTGATCGACGATCTCGACCGGACGGCCAGCGTGCCGTTCAAGCGCGAGGGCGACATCATCCTGCTGGTGGGCGGGCATGGCCGCCACCTCGGCCAGTCCATTTACTTGCGCGAGGTGCTGGGCCGCGAGGAAGGTCCGCCGCCCACGGTGGACCTCGAAGCGGAGCGGCGCCATGGCGACTTCGTCCGCAGGCTGATTCGGACGGGCAGGATCACCGCCTGCCATGATATCTCCGATGGCGGGCTTGCCGCAGCGCTCGCGGAAATGGCGATCGCCGGCCGGCTCGGCGCACGGATCGCGGTGCCCGGCGAGCCCCACCTCGCTCTGTTCGGCGAGGACCAGGCCCGCTATGTCATCACTTGCGCCGAAGCTGACGCTAATGCGATCCTGACAGATGCGGCGACTACGGACGTTCCGGTCGAACGGCTAGGCACGGTTGGCGGCAGCGCTCTGATCGTGGATGGTGTGGCCAATATTCCGGTGCGGGAGCTGATCGATGCCCACGAGGGCTGGTTCCCCGTCTATATGGATGCACCGCCCGGCCGGGCATGAACGGGCCAACTGCGCAGAACACACACCGCCAAGGGTGAGGACTTGAGATCATGGCAATGGATGCAAAGCAGATCGAGCGCCTGATCAAGGATGCGCTGCCGGACGCCAAGATCGAGATCCGCGATCTCGCCGGCGACGGCGACCACTACGCGGCGACGGTCGTGTCGCGCGCCTTCAAGGGCAAGACGCGGGTTCAGCAGCACCAGCTCGTGTATCAGGCCCTGCGCGGTGCCATGGGCAACCAGCTGCATGCGCTTGCCCTGCAGACCTCCGCCCCGGACGATTGAGTGATCTAGCCTTTAACACAGCCTGTGCTATCACCAACTAATCCAGACGTTCCATTCCTTGCCGGCCATCCGGCACATATGAGAGGGTCGCGAGATGAGCGATGTCATGCAGTGGATTGACCAGCAGGTGAAGTCGCACGACGTCGTGCTGTTCATGAAGGGAACACCCGATGCGCCCATGTGCGGCTTCTCGGGCCAGGTTGTCCAGATCCTCGACTATCTCGGCGTGCCCTATGCCGGGGTGAACGTGCTCTCCTCCGACGATCTGCGCAACGGCATCAAGGCCTATTCCGACTGGCCCACCATTCCCCAGCTCTATGTGAAGGGGGAGTTCATCGGCGGCTGCGACATCGTCCGCGAGATGTTCCAGAAGGGCGAGCTGCAGGAGCTTTTGAAGGAAAACAACATCGTCGCCGAGCAGCAGAGCGCCTGACGTTTCGAGCGCCAGCGACGAACCTGGGCGCCGTGTGGCTCCTGGTTCGGCGCCTAGGCGCGGCCGGACATGACGTAAGTTGTTGACGGAAAACAAATCGTCATCACCGGGCTTGACCCACTGCTATCCGGTTAAGGATAGGCGATCTCGCGTTGTGGTTTTTGGGGGGTGGGTTTGGTGCCGAGGAAATGGGTCTGAAGCGCCACAGTTTTAGCCACTTCCGTCATCACCGGCCTTGAGCCGGTGATCCAGGGCAGCGAGAGGAAAGCTTGTGCCGTGTGGCCCTGGATGCAGGCTCAGCGCCTAGGCGCGGCCGGCATGACGGGGCGGAGGAGGAACACCGGTCCCTTCCGTCACTGCTGCGCTTGACCCGGCAATCCAGGGCCGCCCAGGCCGAACCGGGGGCATGATGAGTTTCGCCACCAAACCATCAACCTCGCTGATCTCATTAATAAGCCGAATTGACCAATGCGCTGCTATGGATCATTTTTCTCATAGCTGCTCTGGAATTTGTGCAATGGTCCAGGCATTCCCAGCCGCTCTAAAATGGCAGCGGTGACGTGTAAACAAGGACGGCCTATGTCTCGCACATTTTCGCAGCCGGAGTCGCTCTGGTCACGGGTTGAAATCATCATCATCGCCGGGTGTGTGATCTCCGCGATCGGCTTCGGCATTCGCGCAAGCTTCGGCCTGTTCACCCTGCCCGTCACCGAGTTCTATGGCTGGGACCGGGCGACCTTCGGCATGGCCATGGCCATTCAGAACCTGGTCTGGGGCATGGCGCAGCCCATCGCCGGCGGCCTGGCCGACCGCTACGGCACCGCCCGCGTGCTGGCGGCCGGCGCCATCATTTACGCGGCCGGGCTCGTCGCCATGTCCCTGCCCCAGAATGCACCGTTGTTCATGCTGAGCGCGGGCGTGCTGGTCGGCATAGGCATCGCCACCTGCTCCTTCGCCATCGTCATGGCGGCGTTCTCCCGCAAGGTCGGGCCGGAGCGGCGCTCCTGGGCCTTCGGCATCGCCACCTCCGCCGGCTCACTGGGCCAGTTCCTGTTCGCACCGCTGGGCCAGGCCTTCATCAGCGCCTATGGCTGGGAAACCGCGCTCGTGCTGCTTGCAGCCTGCGTGCTGATCTGCGTGCCGCTCGCCGCAATCCTGCGCACGCCGCCCGCCGATCCCAATGCCCAGCCGCGCGAAGCCGAAACCACCCTGCCCCTGTTCCAAGCGCTCAGCCGGGCGCTCGCTCACCGCAGCTACGTGCTGCTGACCACCGGTTTCTTCGTCTGCGGTTTCCAGCTCGCCTTCATGACCACCCACATGCCGCCTTATCTGGTCGAAGGCGGCATCAACCCGACGACCGCCAGCACCGCCATCGCCCTGGTGGGCCTGTTCAACGTGGTCGGGTCCTACATGGCCGGCGTGCTGGCGAACCGCCATTCCAAGCCCTATATCCTCGCCCTCATCTATGCCGGCCGTGGCGTCGCCACGCTCGTTTTCCTGCTTCTGCCCCTCACCGGCGCGTCGTCCTTGATCTATGGGGCGGTCATGGGCCTGCTATGGCTCTCCACCGTGCCCCCCACAGCCGGGCTGGTCGCGGTCATGTTCGGCACCCGCTACATGGGCATGCTCTATGGGGTCGTGTTCCTCAGCCACCAGATCGGCTCGTTCTTCGGGGTCTGGCTGGGCGGACTGCTTTATGACATTTTTGGCTCCTACGGGCCGGTGTGGTGGATGAGCGTGGCCCTTTGTTTCATAGCGGCCCTGATCAACCTGCCGGTGCGGGAGAACGCGGCGCCGAATTTCGGTCGGGCGGTGCCGCAGACCTGATGGAAGAGAGCCATGCCGGGCACCGCCAGCCCTAGCCGCCGCTCGAACCCCCATTGGCTCGCCGCAGGGATTGGCGTAGCGCTCCTGGTAGTCTGGCTGGCGGTCATGGCCCTGGCCATCCGCGATGCCGCCCTCGCGCCCGATGCCACGGGCCGCATGTTCGTGGTGTTTCCGCCAGGCCTCGACGACACGGCCATGGTGAACCGCATCGCCGCCGCTGGCGGACAGCCGGTGCGCCAGACCTGGATCGACAGTGTCTGGGTGGTGGCCGGCGACAGGCCCGGCCTGGCCGGCGCCCTGAAGGACCAAGGTGCCCTCGGCGCCTATGGCGAACTCCCCGTGGGCATGCAGCTGGCCGGCTGTTTCGCCTGGGCCGACGCCAAGGTCGGGCAGATCTTCACCCTCACCCCGTGAGCGGGGCTTATTCGGCCTGCGACGGCGCCGGCTGCGAAGGAGGCGCAGCCTCTGGAGGTGTAGCCTCAGGGTTGGGGGCAGGCCGCGCCTCGGTCAGGTCGTTCAAGCTGGGAAAGAACGGCTTGGCCGCGGCATCGCTCAAGCGGAACTGCCAGCCCTGCGTGCGCCGAACAAGTGCTGAGGAGGCGTCCTTGTTCTCGCCCGGCGCAAGTTGCGTCACCGCGAGCCAGCTCTCGTCGCCCGATTTGGTCAGCACCAGCTTGAGCCTCATGCCGTCGGTGGTCGCGAGCGCAACGGTCGAAGCCGGGGAACCTCCTTCGTCCTGCAGCTTGCGCACTGCATCGAAGGAAAGCCCGGCAAAGTCGGTTGCCGCCAGCATCGGCCCGGAGCTGCTCTTCGGCTGTCGATTCGCAGGCAGATTCTCGATGGTGAATGTCTGCTCGCCCTCCGCACTGCCCTTTCGCTTCAACATCATGGGCGGCTGGCCAGCCGGAGTGATCACCGCCTCCGCGATCTGATCGCGGCGTAGGCCGAGAACATTGGTGCTGACCCAGCGATCGAGCCGGCTGGAAACTTCGACATCCTGAGATACGAGCCAGCTCTGCGCCTGATCAGGCATGCGCACATAAGTGCCGCTGACGCCTGGGGCGCCGCGCTCGCCCAGCCGTTGCGCGCGCAAGCTGCCGACGATCAGCGCGGCCAGCGTCGCGTCATCCTGCGCCTTAAGCGTGACCAACGTGCCCGCGCCCTCGGTATCCGGCTTGTCCGGCGCGCCGACCCCAAGCACGCCGTAGCGATCCGGCCGGTCGGTCTTGGGTTCGATGCGCTTGAGCTCGGCAAGGGTGATCAACAACGCATGGACCCGCTGGGTGTCGGCGGGGTAGCCGTCCTGGTTGGCGATGCGCCATACGCTGCCATCCCGCTTCAGCGTGATGGCACCTGCGGGGTCCTTCACCTCTATGGCGGCCACATCGCCCAGCCGCTGATCGAGACCCGGCAGCATGGCCTCGCCGCCCGCATCGAGGGCGGTCCATTGGTGGTTGCTGGAATAGGACCAGGCAGCCGCCGTCAACGAAACGATTGCCGCAACCAGCAGGCCTACGACCACTCGCGGCGTGATCATGCCGACACCCCCTGCCCCGCCGGCGCGGCCGTTTCGCTCGCATTCCGCCAGGCTACGCGACGCTGTCGCCGCACCCAGAACACGATGCCGCCGGCAATGCCGATCAGCACCGGCACCAGCGCCATGTTGAGAAGCTTCAGCAACAGATCCAGCCGGTCGATATCCTCCCGCAAGGCCCGCTGCACGTCCCTGAGCTGCTGGCGAAGGGAAACGAGTTCCGCCCGCGACGCGGCGAGCGCGCGGCGATCCTCGTCCGACAGGATGACGTTACCCCCGCCCGCTCCCTGCTGCAGGCTGGAGATGCGGGCCTCGACCTGCTGCAGGTTCTGGTTCAAGGCTTCCGCCCGGGCGCGGAACCGGGCTTCGGCCTCCCGGCGTATCGCTTGCACCAGCGTGAACGGCCGGTCCTGCACGCCGCGGCCGCGCAGATCCGCCAAGGCCGTGCCGCCGGCCAGATATTGCAAGGCGTTGATCACCATGTCCGCATTGCCCGCCAGAGGCACCAGGAATTGCGTGCCGAGCAGCTCGCGGACATCGGCCCAGAAACTGTCATAGAGCATGTCCACGTCAGCAATGATGATGGCGTTGACGGTGCCCGAGATGAGTGGCGGCGCCGTCATGCTGGCCGGGGTGGTCTCGGTTGCCTCCGCCGCCTCGGCATCTTCGTCACGACCCTTCGGCACGCCATTGGGATAGGCCGTGTCCGCCTTGCCGTTCACGCGCATAATCAGCGCCAATGGCAGGCCGCCCGGCGCGAAGTCATCCAGCAGCCTTTTCGGATCCGGATTGCGCACCGCGCTCAGCGGAAAGGCCATGGCATTGTCGCTGGTCTCGATCAGCGGAGCGGTCGTAATCGTCGCATTGTCGGCCTTGTGCAGGATGCCGGGCGTAGCGAAGGTTACCGACTTGATGCCGGCAAAGACCGGGTCGGAGGCTGCGAATGTCTCCGCGGTCATGTCGAGCCACACCAGGTAGTCGGCGACGGACGGCCGCGACGGCGAGCCATATTGCACCTGCCGCGCATGATCGGCATCGCCCGCCACCTCGTCGGGCTTGAAGCGCGCGCCCCATTTGCTCAGCAGAGCGAGGAAGCCGTCATCCGGTCCGAAGCCGGACGCGGTGGGCCCCATGATCTCGACCAGGGGATCGACGAACGCCAGCACAGGCTTGCCCGCCAAGGCGAACTGATCGATCGCAAGCAGCAGTTCCGGTGCGAGGCCCGCGGGCTGCACCAGCATCAGGAGGTCGACATCGGCGGGAATGGTGCTGGCAGAGCTGTCTATGGCCTCGAGGTCGAAATAGTCGCGGATCTGATCGATCACCCGCCAGGCCGGCTGCTGCTGCCCGGTCATCGGGTTCATGCTCTGCATGATCGGCACCGTGGTGATCAGCCCGATCTTCGGCCGCTTGGCGGTGGCGAGCTTGTGGATGAGGCGGGTCAGGTCGTATTCCAGGAAGCGCTCCCGGTCGAAAGCGAAGAACGGAATGGTCTCGCGATCGTCGGTCCGGTTGGTGGCCACCAGCCCGAAATAACCGAGCTGGTCATTGCCCAGGGGCACCCCTTGCAGCCCTGCGGCAACCGCCTCGTCCTCAGCATCCGTGAACGGCTCGGGGTCCACGATCTCGAGCGTCAGCCGTCCGTTCGACAGGGTGGCGTAATAGTCGAGAAGGGCCCGCACCCGGTCGAAATAGGCCTGGAAGGTCGGTGCAACCTCCCCCAGCCGTTTCGAGAAAAAGAGCCGCACCATGATCGGCTCCCGAAGGCCCGCCATCTCGGCGCGAGTACTCTCGGAAATGGTATAGAGCTTGTCCTCCGTCACATCGAGCCTGGTCAGCGGCAGCTCCTGGGACGCGAACAGGTTGACGCCCAGCAGGGTAAGAAACGCCAGGACAATAGCGGCGGCCGCGAGCAGCCGACGCGAGGGCGAATTGGGAGATGCGCTACTCATCGCCCTACTCCGCCCGGCCGAGTTCGACCACGACCGCGTTGACGAAGAGCCAAAAGGCAATCAGCGAGGCCACATAGACGAGGTCGGCCGCGCCGATCAGGCCGCGCGACATATTGGTGTAATGGGTGAGCGCTGAGAGAGATGCGACCGCGGCGGTGACCACCTGCGGCGCCCAGCCCTGCAGGGCACCGAGCACGAGATTGGTGCCGCTCATCACGAACAGGAAGCACATGACCGCAGCAAGGATGAAGGCGATCACCTGATTGCGGCTGACCGCCGACATCGCCGCCCCGATGGCGAGGAAACCGCCGGCCATGAGGAAGGAGCCGAGATAAGCTGCCGCGATCACGCCATTGTCGGGCTTTCCTAGGACATTCACCGTAATCCAGAGTGGCACCGTGCACAGCAAGGCGATCCCGAGAAAGATCCACCCGGCGAGCCATTTGCCGACGACCGCCTCCGTTGTGGAGACCGGCAGGGTCATCAGCAGCTCGACCGTGCCCGAGCGCCACTCCTCCGCCCACAGGCGCATGGCGATGGCGGGCACCAGCAGCAGATAAAGCCACAGGTGGTAGTCGAAGAATGGGCTGAGGTCCGCCACGCCGCGATCGAAGAACTGCCCGAGATAGAAGGTGAATACCCCCGCCAGCGCGACGAAGATGGCCAGGAACACATAAGCGATCGGCGTCGCGAAATAGCTGGCGAGTTCGCGCCGGGTGACGGCCAGAATGTTAGCCATGGCGCTGACCCTCCCCTTCCGTCGTGGTGAGCCGGCGAAAGGCCTCCTCCAGGCTGACCGGTGCGCCGTCGGCCGAAGGAACCAGCCGCCGCAGCGCGTCCGCCGTGCCGTCCGCCACGATTCGCCCGCGGGCAATGATCACCGCGCGGCTGCAGACCGCGTCTACCTCTTCCAGGATGTGCGTCGAGATGATGATCGCCTTGCGCGGCGCCATCTCGGTGATCAGCTGCCGCACCTGGTGCTTCTGGTTGGGATCGAGGCCATCGGTCGGCTCATCCAGGATCAGCACCGGCGGGTCGTGCAGAATGGCCTGGGCAAGCCCGACCCGGCGCTTGAAGCCCTTGGACAGGGTTTCAATCGGCTGCTCCGCAACCGCCTCGAGCTCGGTCAGCCCCATCGCCCGGTCGAGCGCCGCACGGCGCCCCCCGCCGGAAAGCCCGCGGATATCGGCAACGAAGCTCAGGAAGGCACGCGGCGTCATCTCCCCATAAGCGGGCGCCCCTTCCGGCAGATAGCCGAGAGCGCGCTTGGCCGCCTTGGGCTGGCTTGCCACGTCGTGTCCGCAGATGACGGCTTGCCCGGAATCCGGCGGCAGGAAGCCGGTCGCCATTTTCATCGTGGTCGATTTGCCTGCCCCATTCGGGCCGAGAAAGCCGAGGACTTCTCCTTCGCCGACTTCGAGGGAAATGCCATCGACCGCCGTTATTCCAGCAAAGCGCTTGACCAAACCGTGCAGAGAAACGAGCGGCGCCATACCAGACCTGAACGTGCAGAGTCTTCAATAGCCCTTACGGGGTGCCTCCATGAGGCTCAAAGCTGATGGAATGGATGCTTATGGCCCGAGCGGGCGCGATTCGTAAAGGGGGGAAGCATCGCGAGTTGTTTGGTTACGTTGTTAGCAGCACTCGGAATTTGCTGCTAACATACTGTTTCTAAACGCTAAATGCGTTCGAACAGGCCTTGACGGCCGCGCAAGTCCGCACAAAATTCAAAATGATATGACCCGATAACCCGACTCATGAGGACCGTATGGAGCCGTTGATCTGGGATCGTAACAGTCTGCGTAAAGCCCATCTCGACGAGCGTCTGCAGCTCACCACCGCAGAGATTCTCTATTACCTGCCCGACCACCCGGAGATCTTGCAAACCTTCCTTTGGCAGCATTATGACACGGCGCCTCGCTTCCCGCGTCTGACCCGCTTTCTCGACTTCTGGCGCACCAGCATCGAGGCAACCCTTGCCGAGGTGCGCGTGGCGCACCAGGCCTGCGCCGGAGCCATCCCGTCTCACCTGCGTCTGGTGGAGCAGGAGTGGCGGGTGAGCTAGACGTAAGCTTTCCGGAAGTTGTCCATTCGGCCCGGCAGCGATGGCGGCCTCTTGTCCTTAAGCCGCCTCGCTCTGGGCCAGGCGGCGGTCGATATAGTCTTCGACCACTTCCATCAGCTCGTCGAGCTTGTTTTCGAAGAAATGGTTCGCGCCGGGCACCAGCTTGTGCTCGATGGTGATGCCGCGCTGGGTCTTGAGCTTGCTGACCAGGCTGGTCACGTGCTCGGGCGCGGTCACCGCGTCCTTTTCGCCATTGATGAAGATGCCGGACGCGGGGCATGGGGCGAGGAACGAAAAATCGTAATGGTTGGCCATGGGCGCAACGGAGATGAAGCCCTCGATCTCCGGCCGGCGCATCAAGAGCTGCATGGCGATCCATGAGCCGAAGTCGAAGCCGGCGATCCAGCAGCTGCGCGCATCCCTGTTGATCACCTGCACCCAGTCGAGTGCTGCAGCCGCGTCCGACAGCTCGCCCGCGCCGTTGTCGAACACGCCCTGGCTGCGGGAAACCCCGCGAAAATTGAAGCGCAACACGGAGAAGTCCCGCCGCACGAACGCGTAGTACAGGGCGTGCACGATCGGATGGTTCATCGTGCCGCCGAAGGTCGGGTGCGGGTGCAAGATCACGGCAACCGGCGCGTTCGGGCCCTTGTTATGGTGATAGCGGCCCTCGATGCGACCCGCTGGCCCGTTGAAAATCACTTCCGGCATGTCGATCCTCGGTGTGCTCTCTTGACCAATTCCAAAACAAGCCCCCCGCTCTCACCAAGCGGAAAGGCCCCAGACCATTTGTTGACTCGGCCAGTCAGGTTTTCTATATGCACCTTAGAATTGTTCAAGGGTACGGACCGGCCGCCGACGTTTCATATCACAAGCCCGGCGTCTGGTTTCAAGTAATTCGCGCTTGATGGTGGCCTCGCGGTCGCAGCTCGGTTGCAGGCTCCAATGGCAGGGACGGGATGGTAACGCTCAGCACGCCAAGGGAAATGCTTGAGCGACCGTCCCCATCCGGCCGTTCCGCTAAACCAACACGCACTGAAACCAATGGTCGCATGACGGGCTTGCGCACATATCTCGACCATAACGCGACCACGCCGTTGCGGCCGGAAGCCCGTGCCGCCGTCACTGCCGCGCTCGATGTGGTTGGCAACGGCTCGTCGGTGCACTATGAGGGCCGCCGTGCACGCGGACTGATCGAAGAGGCGCGGGGTGAAGTGGCGGCCCTGGTCGGGGCCCGGCCGGAAATGGTGGTCTTCACCAGCAGCGCCACGGAAGCGAACAACCTGGCGATCTTCGGTGCGCCGGTCGAACGCATCGTGGTATCGGCGGTCGAGCACGCCAGCATCCTGGAGCCGGCCCAGGCTCGTGGATGCGCGCTCGTGACGGTCCGCACGAATTCGGCCGGCGTCATCGATCTCGATCAGCTCGAGAGTCTGCTCGCCGATCCGGGGCCGACCCTGGTGTCGGTCATGGCCGCCAACAACGAGACGGGCGTTATCCAGCCCATCGCCGAGATTGCGCGCTTGGCGCATGACCGCGGTGCCCTGGTGCATGTGGATGCGGTTCAGGCCGCTGGTCGGCTGTCGCTTTCCTGGCCCGTGCTCGATCTCGACATGATGTCGGTCAGTGGTCATAAGCTCGGCGGGCCGCAGGGCACCGGTGCGCTTATTGTACGTGATAATCTGAACTTGCGCCCCCATATGTGGGGCGGTGGCCAGGAGAAACGGCGCCGCGCCGGCACGGAAAATGTGGCGGGGATCGCCGGCTTCGGCGCTGCGGTCCAAGCGGCGCAGCGGTCTCTGGCGAGGGCGAGTGAGCCGTCCCGACTTGCGGCCTTGCGCGACCGGTTCGAGACGGCATTGGTTGAGCTTGCGCCCGACGCGGTCATTTTCGGATCCGGTACCGAGCGGCTCAGCAATACCAGCTGCTTTGCGGTGCCGGGCATCAGCGCGGAGCTGCTGCTTGTGGCGCTGGACCTCGACGGTATTGCGGTGAGCTCCGGTTCTGCCTGCTCGTCGGGCAAGGTCGCCCGCTCCCACGTGCTGGCCGCCATGGGCGTGGGTGATGAACTGAGCAGCGGCGCCATTCGCGTGAGCCTGGGCTGGTCGAGCACCGAGGCCGATATCGATAGGTTGCTTGCCAGCCTTGCACGCATTGTTGAGCGGAAGCGGACACAATATGCCGCCTGAGGACGACGCTGGCGGCGCACGGGATGATGTGAGGAAGAGGAATGGCTGATCTCGAGACGATCGAAAAGGTCCGCGCCATCGACGTGGACAAGTACAAGTACGGCTTCACCACCGAGATCGAGGTCGAGAAGGCCCCCAAGGGCCTGAACGAGGACATCATCCGCTTCATCTCGGAGAAGAAGGGCGAGCCTGCCTGGATGCTGGAATGGCGGCTCGATGCCTATCGCCGCTGGCTCACCATGGACGAGCCGAAATGGGCGCGGGTCAGCTATCACAAGATCGATTATCAGGATCTCTACTACTACGCGGCACCCAAGAAGCAGGGCTCGGGCCCGAAGAGCCTGGACGAGGTCGATCCGGAGCTGCTCCGCACCTATGAGAAGCTCGGCATTCCCCTGCGCGAGCAGGCCATTCTGGCGGGCGTCGAGGGTGCGCGGCTGGATGGAGCCGATGGCGAGGGCGCCGAGCGGACGCGCGTGGCCGTGGACGCGGTGTTCGATTCCGTGTCCGTGGTTACCACCTTCAAGGAAGAGCTGGCCAAGGCGGGCGTGATCTTCTGCTCGATCTCGGAAGCGCTGCGGGACCATCCCGAGCTTGTAAAGAAGTATTTGGGCTCGGTGGTGCCGCAGTCCGACAATTTCTTCGCTGCGCTGAACTCGGCCGTGTTCTCCGACGGCTCCTTCGTCTATGTGCCGCCGGGCGTGCGCTGCCCCATGGAGCTGTCCACCTATTTCCGCATCAACGAAAAGGACACCGGCCAGTTCGAACGCACCCTGATTATCGCCGACAAGGGTTCTTACGTCTCCTATCTCGAAGGCTGCACGGCGCCGATGCGCGACGAAAACCAGCTGCATGCGGCCGTGGTCGAGCTGATCGCGCTGGATGACGCGGAGATCAAGTATTCCACGGTGCAGAACTGGTATCCCGGCGATGCTGAGGGCAAGGGTGGCGTGTTCAACTTCGTCACCAAGCGCGGCGACTGCCGGGGTGTGAACTCCAAGATCTCCTGGACGCAGGTGGAGACCGGCTCGGCCATCACTTGGAAATATCCGAGCTGCATCCTGCGGGGCGACAATTCGCGCGGCGAGTTCTACTCCATCGCCATCTCGAACGGTCACCAGCAGGTCGATAGCGGCACCAAGATGATCCATCTCGGCTGCAACACGTCGAGCCGCATCATTTCCAAGGGCATTGCCGCGGGCTTCTCGCAGAACACATATCGCGGGCTGGTCTCGGCGCACCCCAAGGCAACGAATGCGCGCAACTTCACCCAGTGCGACTCGCTGCTGATCGGCGATCAGTGCGGCGCGCATACCGTGCCCTATATCGAGGCGAAGAATGCCTCGGCCCAGTTCGAGCACGAAGCGACGACGTCGAAGATCTCCGACGATCAGATGTTCTACGTCATGCAGCGCGGGCTCTCCGAGGAGGAGGCGGTGGCGTTGATCGTGAACGGCTTCGTGCGCGACGTGCTGCAGCAGCTGCCGATGGAGTTCATGGCCGAGACGCAGAAGCTGATCGGCATCAGCCTCGAGGGCTCGGTCGGATGATGCCGGACAAGTTCGCGCTCGACGACAAGTTCGCCCAGTTCAGCGAGCACTGGCGGCCGAAGGTCGTGGCCTCGCTGAACGGCCAGGAGCTCAAGCTGGTGAAGGTTCAGGGGGAATTTCCCTGGCATCATCACGAGCATGAAGACGAGTTGTTCCTGGTGTGGAGAGGCGCGATCCGCATCGAGTTCAGGGACCGGGTGGTTGAGCTCGGTCCGGGCGAGGCCCTGGTGGTGCCCCGTGGTGTGGATCACCGGCCGGTGGCGGAGCAGGAAGCGGAGATCCTGCTGTTCGAGCCAGCCGGGGTTTTGAACACCGGCAATATCATTGACGAGACGTTCACCGCGCCCATGGGCGCAACGGTTTAGTTCTGGCGGTTGAAGCAATGCTTGAAATCAAGAACCTGCATGTGAAGATCGAGGATCGCGAGATCCTCAAGGGCATCGACCTGACCATCGCGGCCGGCGAGGTGCATGCGATCATGGGCCCGAACGGCTCGGGCAAGTCGACGCTGTCCTATGTGCTGGCCGGCAAGGAAGACTATGAGGTGACCGAAGGCTCGATCACCTTCATGGGCCAGGACCTCCTAGAGATGGAGCCCTATGAGCGTGCCGCCGCGGGCCTGTTCCTCGCCTTCCAGTATCCGATCGAGATCCCTGGCGTGGCCATGATGCAGCTGCTCAAGACCGCGCTCAACGCCCAGCGCAAGCAGCGGGGCGAGGCGGAGCTGTCGACCCCTGACTTCCTGCGGCTGGTGCGGCAGAAGGCCGACCAGCTCCGCATTGCCCAGGACATGCTGAAGCGGCCGGTGAATGTGGGCTTTTCGGGCGGCGAGAAGAAGCGTGCCGAAATCCTGCAGATGGCGGTGCTGCAGCCCCATCTCTGCGTGCTGGACGAGACCGACTCCGGCCTCGACATCGATGCCCTGAAGATCGTGGCCGATGGCGTGAACGCCCTGCGTGCGCCCGACCGGTCCATGCTGGTGATCACCCATTACCAGCGGCTGCTCGACTATATCGTGCCCGACAAGGTGCATGTGCTGTCCGCGGGCCGCATCGTGCGGTCGGGAGACAAGAACCTCGCGCTCGAGCTCGAGCGCAGTGGTTATGCGGAGTATGAGGCGAGCGCCGCCTGACGCCGCTTCTTCCCCAGACCACCAGCCTAAGGACGCGTATCGACGATGAACGTCGCAGTTCAGCAGACCCGGACCGAACAGGCGCTTCTGGATGCCTTCCCGGCCTTCCGCGCCAACGCACCGCTGAGCCCCTGGCTCGACAAGCAGCGGGAGGCCGGCTATTCGGCTTTCGCGGCCACGGGCCTGCCCCACCGCCGCATCGAGGAATGGCGCTGGACCGACCTGCGCCGCGCATTGCAGAGCGCCTATCTGCCCCTGACCGAACCGGCCAAGCCCGCCGCTGGCGTGGTGGAGCGGCTCATGGCCAAATCGCCGTTCACCGGGCTTGATGCGGCGCGGCTGGTGTTCGTCGACGGCCGGTTCGATGCGCAGCGTTCGGAGCTGCCAGTGGCCGACGGTCTCACCGTGCTCACCTTGAGCGAGATGCCGGAAGACGCGCCGGCCTGGCTCAAGGACACTTTCGGCAAAGTTTACGGACCGGAGGCCGACCCGATCCGCGCGCTGAACGCAGCCTTCCTGCGCGATGGCGCCGCCATTCACGTCGCGGCCGGCGTGGCGGTCGAGCAGCCTATCGAGATCATCTCGGTGGTGACCGATCCTTCCGCCCATATCAGCGGCCTGCGCAATGTGGTGGTGCTGGAGGCGGGCGCGGCCCTCACCCTGATCGAGACCCATGTGGGCGCCGCTGCCGATCACGTGGCGGGCGCAGTGACGGAAATCCGCATCGGCGATGACGCCACGTTCCAGCGGATCAAGGTGCAGGACGACAGCCTTGAGGCCGTCCACCTGGCCAATCTGCATGTGGAGATCGGCGCCCGAGCCAGATTCCGCGAGTTCACCGCCACCGCCGGAAGCCGGCTCTCCCGCAACCAGATCTTCGCGAAATTCCGCGGCGAGGAGGCGGATGCCAATATTTCCGGCGCCTATCTGCTGGCGGGCAAGCAGCATTGCGACACGACCCTGGTGGTCAACCATGCCGTTCCCCATTGCACCAGCCGCGAGCTGTTCAAGGCAGTGCTGGATGACGAGGCGCACGGGATCTTTCAAGGCAAGCTGATCGTCGAGCAATATGCCCAGAAGACCGACGGCAAGCAGCAGAGCCATGGCCTCCTGCTTTCCGAACGGGCCGAGTTCGACGCCAAGCCGGAGCTGGAGATTTTCGCCGACGACGTGGCCTGCGGCCATGGCGCCACCGCCGGCCAGCTGAATGAGGACCTTCTGTTCTATCTCATGGCCCGCGGCATTCCGGAGCCGCAAGCCAAGTCCATGCTGATCGCGGCCTTCGTGGCCGAGGCCTTCGATGCCGTGGACCATGAGGGTATCCGCGAGCGCCTAGCCGCCCTGGCGGAAGGCTGGCTCATCTCGAGTGGGGAGAATGGGAATGGCTGAAGCCGCAGCAGCGGGCCTGGTCAAGCCGGTGGCCCCACGGCTCGACGTGGCGCGCATCCGGGCGGATTTTCCGATCCTGGCCCGCGAGGTCTATGGCAAGCCCCTCACCTATCTCGATAATGCCGCCTCGGCCCAGAAGCCCAAGGCGGTCATCGATGCGGTGCGCCATTCCTATGAAATGGAATATGCCAATGTCCATCGCGGCCTGCATTTCCTGTCCAATGCGGCGACCCAGGCCTATGAGGACGCGCGCGAGAGCGTGCGCGCTTTCCTGAATGCCCCCTCGGTCGACGATATCGTCTTCACCCGCAATGCCACCGAGGCCATCAACCTGGTGGCCCAGAGCTTCGGCGGCATGGTGATCGGCGAAGGCGACGAGATCGTCCTCTCGATCCTCGAGCACCACTCCAACATCGTGCCCTGGCATTTCCACCGGGAGCGACGCGGAGCAGTGCTCAAATGGGCGCCCATCGACGACAACGGCGCGCTGATCCTGGAGGAATACGAGAAGCTGCTCGGCCCCCGGGTGAAAATGGTGGCCATCACCCACATGTCGAACGCGCTGGGCACCATCACGCCGATCAAGGAGATCATCCGGCTCGCGCATGCCCGCGGCATTCCTGTGCTGGTGGATGGCAGCCAGGGCGCGGTGCACACGGTGGTCGACGTTCAGGACCTCGACTGCGACTTCTACGTCTTCACCGGGCACAAGACCTATGGCCCCTCGGGCATCGGCGTGCTCTACGGTAAGGCCGAGCGCCTGACGGCCATGCCGCCCTATCAGGGCGGCGGCGAGATGATCCAGGACGTGACCCTCGACACGGTCACCTATGCGCCGCCGCCACACCGGTTCGAGGCGGGAACCCCGGCCATCGTCCAGGCGATTGGGCTCGGGGCTGCGCTCAACTACATGATGGCGGTGGGGCGCGAGGCGATCGCGGCGCACGAGGCGGAGCTTCTGGCCTATGCCACCCGGCGCATGGCCGAGATCAACAGCCTGCGCATCTTCGGCACGGCGCCGGACAAGGGCGCGATCATCTCGTTTGCGCTCGAAGGCGCTCATGCCCACGACGTGGCGACGGTGATCGATCGGCACGGTGTGGCGGTCAGGGCCGGCACCCATTGCGCACAGCCGCTGCTGCAGCGCTTCGGTCAGACCTCGACCTGCCGCGCGTCCTTCGCCATGTATAATACGATGGAAGAGGTCGACCGGCTGGTCGAGGCCCTGAAATCGGCCGCCCGCCTGTTCAGCTAGGGACGAATGCCATGAGCGACAACAGTCTTGCCGCAGCGGCCGAAGCGGAAGCCACGAGTGCCATTCCGCCCGAGGAGCTGGCGCGGCTGACGGACGATATCATCGCCGCATTGAAGACGGTCTATGACCCGGAAATCCCGGTCGACATCTACGAGCTCGGCCTCGTCTACAAGGTGGATATCGACGACGACCGCACCGTGACGGTGGACATGACGCTCACCGCCCCGGGCTGTCCGGTGGCGGGCGATATGCCAGGCTGGGTGGAAAATGCCATTAATGCGGTCCCCGGCGTGGCCGGCACCAACGTGAACCTGGTGTTCGACCCGCCCTGGGACCAGAGCCGGATGTCGGACGAGGCGCGCGCCGCCCTGAACTACTGGTGAGGCCGTAATCCGTCACGCGGAATGTGCGAGGCTGGTTGTGGTGTTGGCCGCGGCGAATGCTATATTAGAGACAGAGGATTTCGAGAGTTGGCGCATGAGCACAGTGCAATCGAGACTGCGGGCGAGGCCCAAGGCCATGACGCTCACCGAGGCGGCGGCAGCGCGCCTGCGCGAGCTTTCCACTCGCGCGGATAAGCCCATCCTCGGCCTGAGAGTCGGGGTCAAGAAGGGCGGCTGCGCCGGCATGGAGTACACGCTCGACTATGCGACCGAGCAGAAGCCGGGCGACGAGGTGGTGGAGGACAAGGGCGCCAAGATCTTCATCGACCCGGCGGCGATCATGTTCCTGCTCGGCACCGAGATGGACTACAAGACCACGCTGCTCACCTCGGGCTTCGTGTTCAACAATCCCAACCAGACCTCCGCCTGCGGCTGCGGCGAGAGCGTGGCCATCGCTCCGGCCCAGGCCGATTAGGGCACGCTCGGACTAGGCATCCCTCCCTTGGGACTACAGGGCACATGGCCTCCTGATGCCCTGGATTGTCGGCTCAAGCCCGACAATGACGGAAGTTGTCGATCTGAAACCAAACCGTCATGCTCGGCCTTGAGCCGAGCATCCAGGGCCACACTCACGGGCCAAGGAACGATCGCTGGACTGCTGAGTGGAGGCCGGCAATGACGGCGACATGGCTTGGATGCCTGCCGCCGGGACATCTCCGTCGGATAAAGGACACCGCCCGTCATCGGTGCCGGGGAAGGTCAGCGGCGCGCCGTGAGCGCTGCGCCCCGCGAGATGGGCCGCCAAGACATTTGCCATGGTCTTCCCCTGTGCTAAGACGCGGCACCGAAGCAGCGCATCCTGGCATGAACCGGCTCATCCATGAATCAGTTTAAGTCCGATTTTCTAAAAATCCTGCACGAGCGTGGCTTTGTCCACCAGTGCTCCGATCTGGACGGGCTCGATGCCCTCTGCGCGGCCGGCCCGGTGACCGCGTATGTGGGCTATGACTGCACCGGGCCTTCGCTGCATGTGGGCCACCTCCTGTCCATCATGATGCTGCGCTGGTTTCAGAAGTGTGGCCATCGGCCGATCGCGCTCATGGGCGGTGGCACCACCCGGGTGGGCGACCCCTCGGGCAAGGATGAAAGCCGCAAGATCCTGAGCCTGGAGCAGATCGAGGAGAACAAGGCCAGCCTGCGCGAGGTGTTCAGCCGGTTCCTGACCTTCGGCAGCCATGTCACCGGCAGCGGCAACGACGCGCGCATGGCCGACAATGCGGAGTGGCTGGCGCCGCTCAACTACATCGAATTTCTGCGCGACGTGGGCCGCCATTTCTCGGTCAACCGCATGCTCACCTTCGAGTCCGTGAAGATGCGGCTCGAGCGCGAGCACGAGCTATCGTTCCTGGAGTTCAACTACATGATCCTCCAGGCCTATGACTTCGTGGAGTTGAACCGCCGCTATGACGTGCGCCTGCAGATGGGTGGCTCCGACCAGTGGGGCAACATCATCAACGGCATCGACCTCGGCCGCCGCATGGGCACGAGCCAGCTCTATGCCTTGACGTGCCCGCTGATCACCACGTCGTCCGGCACCAAGATGGGCAAGACCGCGCAGGGCGCGATCTGGCTCAAGGCCGAGATGCTGAGCCCCTACGCGTACTGGCAGTTCTGGCGCAACACCGACGATGCCGACGTGGGCCGGTTCCTCAAGCTGTTCACGGAGTTGCCGCTGGCGGAGATCGAACGGCTCGCTGCCCTCCAGGGTCAGGAGATCAACGAGGCCAAGAAGGTCCTGGCAACCGAGGCCACCGCCCTTTTGCACGGCCGCGACGCGGCGGAAGAGGCGGCCGAGACGGCGCGTCAGGCCTTCGAAGCCGGCGTTGCCGCCGAGGGCCTGCCCACGGTGGAGATTCCGCGGGATGAGCTCATCGCCGGCCTCGGCATCCTGAGTGCCACGGTGCGCGCTGGCCTTGCGTCATCCAACTCGGAAGCACGGCGCGCCATCGCCAACCGGGCGATCCGCGTGGACGACGCCCTCGTCGAGGACGACAAGGCGACGGTGGTGCTTTCGGCCACAGCGGATGCGGTGAAGATCTCCATGGGCAAGAAGCGCCACGTGCTGCTGAAGCCCGTCTGACCGAGAGCGGCGCCGACGAGGCAACTGCGCCCGGTCGATGGGATCGGCCGGCGCAGCCATCACAGCCGCTTCATGCCCCTGCATACGCCCTTTCCAGCGCGGCGACGTCCACCTTCTTCATGCCGAACAAGGCCTCGATCACACGGCGGCTCCTCGCGGGATCCTTATCCGCAACCATGTCGAGATACTTCGCGTAGTTGATCTGCCATGACAGGCCGAAGCGATCCTTCACCCAGCCGCAGGGCTGGATCTCGCCACCTTCGCTGAGCGCGGCCGAGAGGCGGTCGATTTCTTCCTGGGTGTCGCATTCGACGAAGAGCGACATCGCTTCGCTCAGCTTGAAGATCGGTCCGCCATTGATCGCCCCGAACCTTTGGCCCTCCAGCTCGAAACCGATGCACATGATGGCGCCCTCGGGGCCCGGATCCCCCTTGCCGTAGTGGAGCACGTAGGTGATGCGCGAATCCTTGAACAGCGAGATGTAAAACTTGACCGCCTCCTCCGCATTCGCGTCGAACCACAGGAACGGCGTGATCTTTTGCCGGATGGTCATCGGGTCTCCTCCTCCTCTGTGAACGGCCGATTGAAGAGCAGCGCCAGATAGCGCTGCAGGTGCTCGAGGCAGTCCTGGGCAATGCCTTCGTCCCCCTTGCTCTTGGCGAGGATGAAGGCGCCTTGAATGACGGCCTGTGTGAAGATGCCGAGGCTTTCGGGTGTCCAGCGGGCCTCGGGCGCGTGCAGCGCTTTTGCTTCGGCTGCATCTTTGGCGATGGCCGCGGCATGCTCGAGAATGTGCTTGCCGGCCGCGTCGCGGATCGACGGATGTGTCTCATAGGTCTCCTGGGTCAGCATCCCGAGCAGACAGGTGAAATCGGCCAACGCGCCCGCCGCATGGCGCTTGCGGAAATCCGCATAGGCGATCAGCCGATCGGCCGGATCGCTCACCCTGTGGTAGTCTGCGTCCGCAAAGAAGGCATCCGCGCGGTCTGAGAAAAGATCCGCCGCGGCAATGGCCACTTCCTCCTTGGACTTGAAGTGATGGAAGAAGCTGCCTTTGGTCAGACCGGCCTCCTCGCAGATGTCCTCGACGCGGGTTCCGGCATAGCCCTTTTTGCGAAAGACGCGCACGGCTGCGTCGAGCAGCTTCGCTTTTGACCCCTGCGCCGCTTCACTGGCCATTCGCCCTCCTTTCGTACCAACCAGTCGGTATGTATCTCTCTGGTACCAACTAGTTGGTATGGAGTCAAGGCAGTGAACCGACGAAAATGCATTGAGGAGCTGGTACCGATGCGAGGCTTCAGCGGTCCGGCTGAGGGGGATGCTGCTGCGGCGAGGTGGGCAGGCGTCGCGATGGTGGTGGCGCCCTCCGTGCCGGTGCACTGGGCACGACCGCGCGCGTGCCGCTGCTGCCCTGGAACTCGAAGATCTTGCGCAGGAAGCCGGGGGCCAAAGCCGAGATGGGATTGAACAGAACCTGCGGTTTGTCCGTGGTGCCACGGATCGCGAAGGTGATGCCGAACATGCCCTGGCCCTTGCCGCCCATGAGCATTTCGCCCAGCACGGGAACGGCGCTCAACAGCGAGTTCAGCGCATAGGCCGGTATGATGGTGCCGCCGATATCGATCGCCTTGTCCTGCTTGCGGATGACGCCCTTGGCGGTCGCCCCCAGCGCCGGCCCCTGCAGCAGGGTGTCGCCGATATAGACACCGGCGGCATTGGCGGAAAACGGCATGCTGAAATTGGAAAACACCATCGTGCCGGTCCGTCCGGCCTGGCGCGGATTGAGGCGCACGGGATTGCCTTTTTCGTCGAACTGCAGGGCCGGCTCGTCCATGACTTCGAAGCTCTGCAGCCGGAGTTGGCCATTATCCAGCAGCGCCGTGCCCGCCGGCCCGAGCAGCCCGGTGAACTGCAGCCGGCCGCCCCTGACGCGCGAATAGAGGTCCATGGCACGCAGCACCGCGCCGGCGTTTTCGCTGCTCGCCGTCATCAGACGGCGGCCCTGCGGCTTCGGCTCCATGGTCATGGCGAACGGCGAACCATCATTGAAGCGGCCGGTCAGCTTGATGGCGGCAATGCCTTTTTCGCTGGCCGAACCGCTGAATTCGACATCCACCAGCCGCTCGTTGCGGAAGCCGATCACGCTGGCAATCTTGCCTTTCATCTGAGTAATCAATGGCTTCAGATGATCGGTATCCCTTTCTTCGAACAGGGCGGAAATCATGGGACGCGCATCGAAGCTCGCCCCATCCACGGCAACCTCTATCCGGTTGTCGTCCAGGCGGTGCAAGACCAGGGAGAGATCATTGCCCTGCCCCAACCTGACCACCGGCAGGTGCGAGCGCTGGACGTCGCCGCGCGCATTGACGGTGAAATCGCCGCGCACGTCGAGATCGGTGCCGGTGAGCGCGAAATCGGTGACGTTGAGCGCGCCATGATCGGCAACGGCCACCTTCATGGTGGCGCGGGTCTTGCCCGAGGGAGGCCGTTCCCAGTGGATGCCCTGCACCATGAGGGTGGCTTTCGACAGATCTGCCTCCACCTCGGCCCCGGCGACCTCGGTCTTGGACAGGTCCACATTCACGGTCAGGTCGATAGGGCCTGCCACCAGGTCGTTGATGTCGATGCCGAGCCGCTGTCGGTCCCCATCGCTGAGGGTGGCGCGGGCGGTGATGTGCCGCTCGTCCGGCGTGTTGTTGATGAAGGACATGCGCCAGTCGAGCGCGCTGCGGACGCCGTTGAGCAGCACGTTGCCCCTGCCTTCTGCGCCCTGCATGGTGACGGTCACGTCAAGCTCGCCGCCATTGATGCTGATGTCGTGCAGGGCGTTGGGAAGACTGACGTCACGGATCTTCGCCTGAGCATCGAGGGCGACCTGGTCTGCGGTCATATCCGCGCTCAGGGGCAGCTCGAACTTGAAAAGCCCCTCGACAGTTCCCCCGAGGTCGGCGAGCCGCAAGCCGGCTTTGCTGATGTATTGCAGGGGCGGCTGGTCGACCAGCTCGATGAAGCCTTGCGCCGGCCCGCGCACATGCAGCTCAAAAGCCGCCCGCGTGCCCTCCACCATCAGATGGGTGACCTTCATCGTGCCCCGCGCGAGCTCGACGGTGGCGCCCGACGGCAGGGTGACGACCCCATTGTCGAGCTGGAGGTCGAAGCTGTCGCCGCGCAGCACGCCGCCGCCGGTGGCGTTGCGGATGGGTGGCAGCTCCGCATAGTAGCGGGTGTCGACACCGGCAAGGCTGAAGTTGAAGGTGATGTTCTCGTCCGGGATGGCCTGGCCGGCCAGCGCATTGGCGATCACCGCGCCCGGCAAGTCGACGATCATCTCGCCGTCGGTGATGACGCCGGACGACACGTGCGCGTTGATCCAGTTGCGCGCGGCCGGCGCAGCCATCGGCGGCCAAAGTTTCTTCAGCATTTCCAGCGGCACTTGGTTCAGCCGGGCCCCGAAACGCACGGCCACCGCCTCCGGCGTCTCGGTGAAGGTTCCGCGCAGGCGCACGCCGGCATTGCCCGCCCGCAGCACCAGATCATCCACCCTGAGCGAGCCCTGGTCCAGCAGGGCCGTGCCGACGAAGTCGATATTGTCGATCGCTAATGCGTCCGCGATCGTCCCAGTCGTGTCCAGGCTGATGCCATGGGCCTTCAGCTCCAGCTGCAGCGCGCTCACGCGGCCGTCCGCCGCCTGGACCGGGTGAACGACGCCATTCAGCTTCGCCTGGGACCCACCGATGAAAAACGCGGAATCACCGATGACGATGTCGCCGCTTTCCGGCTCGAACGACAGCCGCAGCACGCCTTCATCCACCAGGATGGGCTGCGAAATGAAGCCGGGAAAGCCGACATAGCCTGCCGCGGCACTCAGCACGGCATCAGCACGCAGGATCCGCCCCCCTCCGGTCATCTCGAAACGCGCTTCGCCGGAAAGCGGCACCTTCACTTCTGCCAGCTGCGACAGCGAGAAGATCTGCCCGGAGAGATCGGCCGGCACCAGGTCCTGGATGCTCGCCTGGGCAACCACCTTGTCCTGCGCATCAGCATAGCTCGCCACCACATTCAGCTTCCATGGCACCGGCCCGCTCGCCACGTCTGCATTGGCGATCAGCTTCAGGCCCGCCGTATCGCGCTGGAAATTGAGATTGACCTCCGGCATTTCCCAGGTGGCGTCGTTTATGGCATCGAACAGCGACACCCGGGCATCGGTTATGACGATCGCCTCCAGCGATGAGGCCGCCGTCTCCCCCGCGTCAGGGTCGGACAGCAGCTCTTTGTGAATGAAGCTGAACAACCCGGGTTCGAGCTGGCGTGCATCGCTCTTGCGCTCGGCGGCGCTGACCTGCATCGTACCCGTCCGCTGGCTGGATCCGCGCCCGACGGAGCGCGGCAGCACGAACTCGTCGTCCGGCGCGGCCGCTTGGCCCACCCCCAGCGCGATGTTGCCGTCCAGCGAGCGGCGTACGAGAATATGCGGTCCGATCAGCTCGAGCTTGCGCACGAGCACGCGGCCCGTCCACAGGGCGCTGCCGTCGAGGCCGAGGGAGGCCCTGGGCGCTTCGGCAAGAAGCTCGCCTTGCGGATCGGTCAGCCGCACATCGCGCAGCCGTATCCGCGGCCGGCCGGAATCGGAGCGCTCGATGATGGCATCGGCGAGCTCGAGGCGCATCCCTGCGAGATTCGAGTTGATCAGAGCTTCGATCGGCGCGCTCATGAAGCCAAGCGAGATAGGCCCGACGCTCAGCCGCCACAGGACAATCAGCAGGAGCAGCGCGAGACACAACAGGGCGCTGCCGAGCGAGATCAAGCCTATTCTGGTTATCCGCTTGCGCAAATCGTTGTATCTTGGCTAGCACACCAACACGGGTCGCTCTGTCCTCTGAACATGTTCGAGATCACAGCCTCGAGGTCCCGGCAAACCAGAACCAGCGGATCGTCCGACGATGATCGACATGAAAACACCTCCGCGCGCGGGCGACAGTAATCTACCTCTGCGGAGACAGTGCACAACCTCGAAACAGGCCCCTTCCATCACCTAAAGTAGACGAAAGGATGGCATTATGCCTGGTGACCTGAAAGAAGGCTCTGCCGCGCCTCACTTTTCCCTGCCTGGCGATGGCGGCAGGACCATGAGCCTCGGCGACTTTGCCGGCCGCAAGCTGGTGCTCTACTTCTACCCGCGCGACGATACCCCAGGCTGCACCCGCGAGGCGATCGAATTCAGCGCCGCGAAAGACCAGTTCGAGCATGCCGACACTGCTCTGCTCGGAATCTCCGCCGATCCTGTCGAACAACACGAGAAATTCAAGCGCAAGCACAGCCTTTCGATCCCGCTGGCCTCCGACGTCAATCATTCCGTATTGGAGGATTATGGCGTCTGGCGCGAAAAGTCCATGTATGGACGAACATTCATGGGTATCGAACGCAGCACGTTCGTAATTGATCGGTCCGGGATCATCGCCAAGATATGGAGAAATGTTCGGGTCGAGGGACATGTCTCCGAAGTGCTCGCCTACTGCAGGGCCATGGATTGAAACCAATCCGGCGGCCGAGGGGAAATATGTCTGTTCTTCATCGCCGGCTCAAAAGGATTGACGGTCTCAGTGTTCGAATGCGAGTGTGCAGGTTACGACTTTACGTTGTGACACGAGTCTTTGTTGCGGAAGTTGATCTGGACCCGGGGGATGGACAGGCGTTCGCGCGTTAAGAATTCCACAACGAGCTTGACCCGCCTGCTCCGTCAGGCCTTCCGCGAGCGGCAGATCTATGTGCGCAGCGAGGGTGACATTCGCTATATCGTGCTGTCACCCACGATCCAGGTTCTGGCATGCGTGCTCGGCGGGGGGCTCCTGTTCTGGCTCGCCTACGCCACCGTCAACGTGGCCTTCAAGGAGCAGATCATCGCCCTGCACGGACGCCGGCTGGCCGAGACCAAGCATGCCTACCAGGCGCGGCTGTCGGACATGCGCAACGCGGTCGAGATGGTCAACGACCGCCTGCTGCTCAACCAGGACGAATATCTCGCCAGGATCGAGGCGCTGCGGCGCGATTATCAGGCCCTGCTTTCTCGCCAGCAGATGCTCGAAACCTATGTCCATCAGGGCTGGGCGCCCTCAGTTTACCCGCAGCGCGAGCTGGACCCGGAACCCGCTGCAGCCCGGCCCACAGCGGAGCCCGCGGATTTGCCGCCGGAAAGCACTGATGATTCCGGCAAGCAGGGGAGCCTTGATCCGGGCTCCATCCCGAGCCGATATGCCGCGCCATTTCGCACGGCGGCCGCGGCGCAAGAGCCGTTGAACAAGATCGAGGCTCTCGCCGCGGCCCTAGCGCAGCGCCATGCGAGCGTGATCGAGAGGATGGACGAAAAGCTCGCCCAGCGGGTCGCCGCCGTCAGGCGCATGGCCGGCAGGCTCGGCATCCCGCCCGCGAGGCTCATTGCCGATTCCAATGCGGCCGGTGACACGACGGCGCCTGGTAAGCTGAAACCCGCCGACGCGGTTGGCGGCCCCTTTGTGCCGATTGCATCGTTCGAGCGTAGCGACCCGCTATGGGCGCGTCTTGAGGCGGTCGAAGCCCGGCGCACCGAGCTGGCGGCGCTGCATGAGGGCCTTGATGCCCTTCCCCTGGCCGTGCCGCTGGGTCAGCACACCGTGACAAGCGGCTTTGGCCCGCGGCGTGATCCCTTCCATCGTAAGCGCGCCATGCATTTGGGCGTAGACCTCCGGGCGGAATTCGGCGCGCCGGTACTGGCGACGGCCGCAGGTATTGTTGTCGAGGCGCAATGGTCGGCAGGATATGGCAAATCCGTGGTGATCTACCATGACAAGGGCGTGTCCACCCGATATGCTCACTTGAGTGCGATTTCTGTTGTTCCCGGGCAACGCGTCGCAAAACGCCAGGTGATCGGACGACTCGGGAATTCGGGCCGAAGCACTGGAGCCCACCTACATTACGAGACGCGTGTCGACGGGCGCGCGGTCGACCCCCAACGCTTCTGGCAGGCGCGGAATGATCTTCAAAGGCAGGAATAGGCAAGCTCCTCTCGCAGCCACCGACGATGGCGACCGCGGCAAGCCGCAGCGCCGGGCAGGTCCCAGCATCATCACCGCCGACGTGGTCATCGAGGGCAAGCTGATCACCAGCGGCGAACTGCAGGTCGACGGCACCATTCATGGTGACGTCCGCGCCGCCAATGTGGTGATAGACAATCACGGCTCGATTCACGGCGAGGTAGTGGCCGAGGAGATCGTGGTGCGCGGGCGGATCATCGGCCCGCTGCACGCGCTCAATATCCATATCTTCGCGGGCGCCCACGTGGAGGGCGACATCACCCACGAGACGATCTCGATCGAGAACGGCGCGTTTGTGGAAGGCAGCATCCGTCGCTCGGAGGAGCCGCTCGAGAGCAGCCATCTCGCGATCAGCGCGGACGAAGCCTCATATTTCCCGCGCGATCACCACCCGAGCGAGGCGCTCTATTCCGACGCCTTCACCCAATATGAGGACCTGCACGCGGGCGAAGGTTACGGCGGCAGCGACCACGATCCCGTCAAGGAGCGCCCGCGCCTGCCGGGCACCGACACGCCCCACTGAGCATCATTGGCAGCACGAGAACGGATCGCTTCGCGCAATCCGCGCTATGACACGCGCGGCTCCGAACGGTGGGGCCGCCGTTCCGGTGCGAGGGATAGGCCGCCTTGCTGGCTCTGAATGCTGACCCCGCTTTGTCGCTGATAGACGAGCAGGTCCAGTGCCGGCGCCTGGCCGGTCAGCCCGGTCAGAATGCAATGCGCCTGCCCGCGGTGATGTGTCTGATGGTTGAAGAAATGCAGCAGCACCGGTCCGAGCTCCTGTTCGATCATGGCCGGACTGGTCTTCGTGCGGTAGGTGACGGTCGATCGCAGCCTGTCCTCGTCGAGCGAGCCGACGAAGTCCCTTATCCGCGCATCCTCGATGCGGCGCGCCTGACGGAGCGCGTTGAAATCGTCATAGAGGATGGTGTCGAGGGTCGCGGGCTCGTGCGGATCGTTGGTGAACCGGCTCATCCAGATGCGGTCCGCCACCAGCAGGTGGTTGAGCGTGCCGTGCATCGAGCCGAAGAAAGCGCCGCGGTCGGCCCGGTAGTCCTGATCCGACAAGCCGGAAGCCGCTTCAAACAGACGCTCATTTGCCCACGCATTGTAGTCGGCAAGCATGACCAGCCACGATTTCATGATACTCCCCGATGGAACGCCTGACCTCGACACCCTGCTGCCGGCTCGTTCCGAATTGGCCGGACGGCGCCGAGAACAGCTGTCGTCAGCATAAGGCGTTCGCGCCGGCGGGTACAAGACACCTCGCCGGCCCGCGCCTTTTCGGCGTACCGGCCGAATACGGGCGCAGCCTTATTCCGCCGCCGCCTCGGCCTGGTTGCCGTAGACCCGCTGCGCCAGCGCTGCTTCGAGGAACTGATCGATCTTGCCGTCGAGCACCCCGGCCGTATCGCTGGTCTCGACCCCTGTTCTGAGATCTTTCACCATTTGGTAGGGCTGCAGCACGTATGAGCGGATCTGGTGGCCCCAGCCCACATCGGTCTTCTGCGCGTTCTGCGCATTGGCCGCCTCCTCGCGCCGCTTGAGCTCGGCTTCATAGAGCCGGGCCCGCAGCATCTGCCAGGCGGTGGCCCGGTTCTTGTGCTGCGACCGCTCCATCTGGCACTGCACCACGATGCCGGTGGGGATATGGGTGATGCGCACGGCGCTGTCGGTGGTGTTCACATGCTGCCCGCCCGCCCCCGACGCGCGATAGGTATCGATTCGGCAGTCGCTCTCGTTGACGTCGATCTCGATCGTCTCGTCGATCACGGGGTACACGCCGACAGAGGCGAAGGACGTGTGGCGGCGGGCATTGGAATCGAAGGGCGAAATGCGCACCAACCGATGCACGCCCGATTCGGACTTGAGCCAGCCATAGGCGTTGTGGCCCTTGATCTGGAAGGTCGCCGATTTCAGGCCCGCCTCCTCGCCGGCATGGGCCTCGATGGTCTCCACCTTGAAGCCGTGCGCCTCGGCATAGCGGAGATACATGCGCGCCAGCATCTCCGCCCAATCCTGGCTTTCGGTGCCGCCGGCGCCGGAATGGACCTCGAGATAGCAGTCGTTGTGGTCCGCCTCGCCCGAGAGCAGCGTCTCGATCTGGCGCTTGGCCACCTCGTCCCGCAAATCGGCGAGCGCCGCCTCGGCATCGGTGACGACGGTCTCGTCGCCCTCCTCCTCGCCGAGCGCAATCAGCTCGACATTGTCGGTGAGCGACTGCTCCAAGCCACGCACCGCCTTGATCTGGTCTTCCAGCTGCTGACGCTCGCGCATGAGGCCTTGCGCCCGCTGCGGATCGTCCCACAGCTTGGGGTCTTCGGCAGCCGCGTTCAGCTCATCGAGACGTCTGAGGGCTTTCTCCCAGTCAAAGATGCCTCCTTAGCAGCGCCAAGGACTGCTGGATTTCATCGACCAATTTCTGCACTTCGGCACGCATGACGTCCGTCTGACCTTCCCGTCGGCAAATGGAGATTCCTCGTGGCCTACATAGGCAGCCGAAGCCTGCCTGTAAATGCCAGAGGCGCTCAGTAAAGTCCGCCCGTGCCCGTCGACAGGCCGCCATCGCCCTGCGGCAGCGAGAAATCCGCGCCTCCCCCATGAGCGACCGCCTGGCCGCCGATCACCACCGTATCGTTCGGCGGCCCTTCGCCCGGCTTGAAAGCCTCCAGGATCACATTGGCATCGCCGTAGGCGGCACGCTGGCCGTTGCTGGGGTTGATGGGGATGAGCTGGACGCCCGGCGGTATCCGGAAGGGAATGCCCGGCTTGTCCTTGAGGGCAAGCTTCATGAAATCGGCGAAGATGGGGGCTGCGATCTCGCCGCCCGTCGAGCCGCGCCCCATGGGCCGCGGATTGTCATAGCCGACATAGATGCCGACCGCGAGATCGGGCGCGTACCCCACGAACCAGGCATCCTTCTCGTCATTGGTGGTTCCCGTCTTGCCGGCCAGCGGCTTGCCCACCTTGGAGACGATCCTGCCCGTGCCGCGCTGGACCACGCCCTCCATCATCGAGGTGATCTGATAGGCGGTGTAGGGATCGATCACCTGCTCGCGGTTGTCGACGAGTTCCGGCTCGGGCTGGTTGTGCCACCCGTCCGCCTTGCACTGGCTGCAGTCGCGGGCGTCATGACGGTAGATCGTATGCCCATAGCGGTCCTGAATGCGGTCGATCAGCGTGGGATTGATGCGCTTGCCCCCATTGTCCAGCATGCTGAAGGCGGCGGTCATGCGCATGAGCGTGGTCTCGCCGGCGCCCAAGGCCATGGACAGCACCGGCGGCATCTTGTCGTAGATGCCGAAGCGCTCGGCAAGCTCCGACACCTTCTCCAGCCCCATGTCCTGGGCAAGCCGCACGGTCATGACGTTTCGCGAGAGCTCTATGCCGCGGCGCAGGGTGGACGGCCCATAGAACTTGTTCGAGTAGTTCTTGGGGCTCCATATGGTGCCGTTCGCCATGCGCACCTCGATCGGCGCGTCCATGATGACGCTGGAGGGCGTATAGCCATTCTCGAGTGCCGCCGCATAGACGAACGGCTTGAAGGACGAGCCGGGCTGCCGCCGGGCCTGGGAGGCGCGGTTGAACTGGCTCATCCCATAGGAGAAGCCGCCCACCATGGCGAGCACTCGCCCGGTATGCGGGTCCATGGCCACAAGGCCGCCTTCAATCTCCGGGACCTGCACCAGGTGGAAGATGCCGCCTTCTTCCGCCGGTGCCACATAGACTACGTCCCCCGGCTTGAGCACCTGTTCCACCGACTTGACCTGAGGTCCGAGGCCACGCCCCGTGGCGGCGCGCGCCCAGGTGAGCAGTTTCAGGGGGATAACGCCGGTGTCCCGCCCCTTCTCGAGGCCGCCACCCACCAGACGCTTGGGGGTGAGCCCGATGGTGGCCTCCTTGTCGGTGGTTTCCAGCACCACCGCCAGCTGCCAGGGCGCGATATCGGCGGGGGCATTCATATCGGCCAAAGCCTTGCCCCAGTCGCCGCTGATGTCGATAGTCTTCACCGGCCCGCGATACCCACGGGCGCGGTCGAACTTCACAAGCCCGCGGTTGAGCACCTGTCGCGCGTAGATCTGCAAGGCGGGCTGCAGGGTGGTGCGGATGGAAAGACCGCCGTCATAGAGCTTCTTTTCCCCATAGAGCTCGAGCACCTCCCGGCGCACCTCCTCGGTGAAGTACTCGGCGGAGAACAGCTCGGCGCCGATGGAGCGCGGGTTGATGGCGAGCGGCGCCTTCATGGCCGCCTCGGCCTCCTCCCGCGAGACGAAGCCGTTCGCTGACATCTGCTGCAGCACCCAATTGCGCCGCTCCACGGCGCGCGCGGTATAGCGGGTGGGATGGTAATTGGCCGGCGCCTTCGGCAGCGCGGCAAGATAGGCAGCCTCGGCCAGTGTGAGGTCATTCAGCGATTTGCCGAAATAGTTGAGCGCCGCCGCCGCAACCCCGTATGCCCCGAAGCCGAGATAGATCTCGTTGAGATAGAGCTCGAGAATCTTGTCCTTGGAATAGGCCTGCTCGATGCGCATAGCCAGCAGCGCTTCCTTGAGCTTCCGGTCGAGGGTCCGCTCATTCGTCAGAAGGAAATTCTTGGCGACCTGCTGGGTGATGGTGGAGGCGCCCACCATGTGGCCGCCGCCATGGAGATAGTTCTCGACATTGGTGACGACGGCGCGCGCGATGCCGAACGGATCGAGCCCGCCATGCTGGTAGAAGCTCTTGTCCTCCGCCGCGAGAAAGGCATTGATGACCAGCGTCGGAATGGCGCTGACCGGCACATAGAGGCGGCGCTCGCGGGCATATTCGGCGATCAGCGTGCCATCCGCCGCATGAACCCTGGTGGTCACCGGCGGCTCGTACTCAGCCAGCTGCCGGTAGTCCGGCAGCTCGTCGGACATGGTCCAGACCACATAGCCGGCGACAGCGGCCGCTGCACCGAACAGAATGAAGCCGACGGCAAAGAGATAGCCAAAAAATCTCAGCATGAAGCTCTATCTTCTCGAGGCCCACGGCGTGCTGCCAGCCAGCCCCCGGCCAATGTTGCTGAACACGACCAGCACCCATTCACGTGGATTGCCGGGTCTGAGCCGGAACCCGCTCCCCCCAAGCCGCAAATCATCCGTGCATCCTATCACGCTTCGCGGCTCGCGACAGCATTCCCCGACAGGGATAAGCCGAAAGTGATGGCACAGTCGAGCGATATCGCCGGGGATATCGGCGCAATATGGCAGCGACGTGGCATCGCAGGCCGGAAAGCTTTGGCCTAGCGGCGCTGCGAAACGTGGGTGCCGAAGAAACCGTCCACCGCCGAGACAATGGAGCGGGCGACCCGCTTGCGCCAGGCGGCGGACGTCAGGAGCTTCTCGTCCTCGGGGCTCGAGAGATAGCCGAGTTCCAAGAGCACCGAGGGCACGTCGGGCGCGCGCAGCACCCGGAAGCCCGCATACCGATGAGGCTTGCTGTTCAGCCTGGTCGCATCCTGCAGCTGGCTGACCAGGGTGTTGGCGAAGAACATCGAATGGTTGCGGGTTTCCCGCTGCACGAGGTCCACGAGAATATCGGCGAGCCCCTCGCTCTCGGCTTCGGGAGGAATGCCGCCGACCAGATCGGCCTTGTTTTCGGAGGCGGCGATCTCGGCCGCCTCCTGGTCCGAGGCCTTGTCGGACAGGGTGTAGACCGTGGAGCCGCGTGCAACGCCGCGCTTCAGCGAATCCGCGTGGATCGAGATGAACAGATCGGCGCCGTGCTTCTGGGCGATGGCCACGCGGCCGCCGAGGCTGATGAACGTGTCGTCCGCGCGGGTCATCTTCACGTCGTAGCGCCCGGTCGCCTGCAGGGCGTCGCGCAGAGCCCGCGCGAATCCGAGCACCACGTCCTTCTCGCGGGTGCCCGACCGGCTGATGGCGCCGGGATCGACGCCCCCGTGCCCCGGATCGATGACCACCACCGGCTTCCCCTTCGGCTTTGCAGGCAGCGCCGGCGGCACGGGCTCCGCGCTGCCGGTCGCTGCCGGGGAAAACACGGCGGTCGGCTCCACCCGTGCATTGTCCTTGACCACCGGCCTCGCCGCGTCGGGCGCGACGGCAGCGTCGCTGTCCAAATCCAAGGGAGTCAATGCGGCCAGCAGCGACTTTTTTTGCGGACGGGGCTTGGGCAGCGGTGGCTTGCCGATGCTGCGGGATGGAGCGGCGCCGGCTCCTTCAGAACCCGTTGTATCGGCCCCCGGGCTATCGGCGCCGATCCCTCGTCGCGGTTCTATGTGCGCCGTCGCGTTCGCTTGCTCGCGATCCAGCCGTTCCTTGATTTTTGCGTAGGTGGCCACATCTGTTTCGATGAGGTCGATGACCATGCGTGCCGGCCCGCCGTCGGCAGGCTCGACCAGGAAGGTGCGGTCGATCAGCACCGGCGCGCTGGTATCGATCACGATGCGCGCCTTGTCGCCGTCGAAACGGCCGTAGCGATATTCGCGAACGAGACCGCGGCCCAGCTTGCCGATACCGGCCGGGAGGCTGAAGATTACCCCGCGCATGTCGATGACCACCCGGAACGGGTCCGGCACGACGGTGACGGTGTAGGCGGCTGGCCGGCTGAGATCGAGCACGAAGCGGGTCTTGCGCTGGTCGCCGGCGACTCTGGCGCCGATCGCCTCAATCCTGCTGCTGGCGCCGTCTTGGGCAAAGGCCGGCGCGGGACCTTGCTGGAAAAGAGTAGGAATACAGGTGGCTAGCAGGCAAAAGAACATCCAGACGCGCAGATTTCGCGACACCCGTGCGTGGTTGCCCGGTTTCACTGCGCAGCGCCCTTTCGCCGACCCGAAACATCACATACGCCCGGAACCGGCACCGCCGCCCGAACCGTTCCGTGCATATGGCAGACTATGAGGGAGCAGTTAACTAAAGATTACGTAAAATCTGACTTTTCCGTTGCCCCGGCCCGCGGCTGGAAGCCAGATTGAGTATGGGAGCCGCGCGACGTGGGTCAAGCCTTGGCCAAGTGCCTGGGAACAGCAACTGCACTTGCCAAGCTTCGACCATGTCCGCTAATTAGGGCACTGAGGTCATTATGCGCCAGGATCACTGTGGTGTATGATGCCTCTGCAGTTTTTTCACGCGCTGGCCTTTTGGTCGCATTGCTCTGAGCCGACTGGCTGGCCGTTCGAATTGCAGACCTGCTCTTGCAGGTTGCATATGCTCCTGCTTCCAGCGGGACTTTGTCCTGCAGAGGAGGACTTTGAAGCTGCTCCATGGGTTTGGAGCGATATGAACTGAATCGGAACAGGCTGTTGCATAAGTCGGCTGAGATTGGTTTGGGCAGACCCGCATTGGAAGAGAGGCTCTCCGGAGTTTCCAGCGTTCCGTCCGCCCCCTTTCGGCACTGCAAAACCCCGCCTGCTTCCTGGACAACACGATGCGCTCGCGCTGTTCCGGCGGTGATGGCCGCGGCTTTGGATGCCGCATGCCAGACCGGCGGCTATGCATTGCATTCCGCGCGGGCGTGGGAGACAGAAAAACATGGGAAGCACTATGCTGATCGACGCGGCGCACCCGGAGGAGACCCGGGTGGTCGTGCTGCGTGGGAACAAGATTGAGGAATTCGACTACGAGTCGTCGTCGCGAAAACAAATCCGCGGCAATATCTATCTCGCCAAGGTGACGCGCGTAGAACCGTCGCTGCAGGCGGCCTTCGTCGACTACGGCGGCAACCGCCACGGCTTTCTTGCCTTCAGCGAAATCCACCCCGACTATTATCAGATTCCGGTGGCCGACCGTCAGGCACTGCTCAAGGAGGAATCCCGCAACCAGCGCGCGTCCGACGACGATTTCGAGAAGGCGAGCGAGGACGGGCCCACCGGCAGCAACGGCACGGAGCACGCCAATGGTGATGCCGCATCGGCATCGGCCATGAATGGCAACGGCGCGGACGTCAAGGCCGGCCGCGCAGCGGCCGACGGCGAAGAGAGCGGCCGAACGAACGGCGGGACGGTCGAGGAGATCGATGAAGATCCCGAAGCTCAGGCGGTCGATTCCGTCGGATCAGACGATGCTCTGGAAGAGGCTTCCGGCTTCAAGCGCAATGTGAAGCGCGTCTACAAGATTCAGGAGGTGATCAAGCGTCGGCAGATCCTGCTGGTGCAGGTGGTGAAGGAAGAGCGCGGCAATAAGGGCGCGGCACTGACCACCTATCTGTCCCTTGCCGGACGCTACTGCGTGCTGATGCCGAACACTGGGCGCGGCGGCGGAATTTCGCGCAAGATCACGGACGCCAACGACCGGCGGCGCCTGAAGGAAGTGGCGCGGGAAATGGATGTGCCGGAGGGCATGGGCGTCATCGTCCGCACCGCCGGTGCCAACCGCACCAAGGCGGAGATCAAGCGAGATTACGATTATCTGCTGCGGCAGTGGGAGAGCATTCGCGACCTGACGCTGAAATCCACGGCGCCGACGCTGATCTACGAGGAAGGCAGCCTGATCAAGCGGGCGATTCGCGACCTCTACACCAAGGATGTGGAGCAGATCCTGGTCGAAGGCGCGGCGGCCCACCGCGAGGCGCGCGAGTTCATGAAAATGCTCATGCCGAGCCATGCGCGCAATGTGAAGCTCTATCAGGAGCCGCGGCCGCTGTTCAGCCGGTATCAGGTCGAAAGCCAATTGGATGGCCTGTTCTCACCCACCGTCACCTTGAGCTCCGGCGGCTACATCGTCATCAATCAGACCGAGGCGCTGGTCTCGATCGACGTGAACTCGGGCAAGTCCACGCGCGAGCACAATATCGAAGATACGGCGCTCAAGACCAATCTCGAAGCGGCCGACGAAATCGCCCGGCAGTTGCGCCTGCGCGATCTTGCCGGCCTGATCGTCATCGACTTCATCGACATGGAGGAGAAGCGCAACAATCGTGCGGTGGAGCGCCGCATGAAGGAGGCGCTGAAGAACGACCGCGCCCGCATTCAGGTCGGCCGCATCAGCCATTTCGGGCTTCTGGAAATGTCGCGGCAGCGGCTGCGGGTCGGGATGCTTGAGGGCTCGACCGTGTCCTGCCCCACGTGCCTTGGCCGCGGGGTGGTCCGCTCGATAGAATCCTGTGCCCTGTCGGTGTTGCGGGGCGTTGAAGAGCACCTGATGCGCCGGGCCGAGGACGTGACGGTCCGCTGCGATCCTCAGGTCGCCTTCTATCTGCTCAACCAGAAGCGGCACAACGTGCTCACGATCGAGCAGGCCTATAGAGCTTCGATCTATCTGGAGCCCAGCACGGACCTGCGCAACGAGAACTTCAAGGTCGAGCGCGCAGAGGGTCGGCCGACCCGGCCGTTGCCCGCCGCCGTGCAGGTCGACACCGCCTTTGCCGAGGTGGCGCCGGAAGAGGCGGTTGCAGACGAAGAGCTGGCCGATGCGGTGGCCGAGCAGGTGGAGGCCGCCGAAGCGGCCCACGGCGGCCCGGGCGAGCACCGGCGCGAGCGCAACGGCCATGACGCCGAAGAAGGCGGCCGCCGCCGTCGGCGCAGGCGGGGCCGGCGCGGCGGCCGGCGCCATGGTCATGAGGCTGAGCATGGCGCAACCGCCACTGGCGGCTGGGTCGATCCTGGCGCAGGACCGCAGCCGGAGGTCGGCGACGTTTTCATCCCCGAGTTCGAGGCAGGGGCCGAACCGCAGGTCGCGCGCGAAAAATTCGACCGGAAGCGCCGTTCGGAGGACCGCCATCGCGGCAGACATGGACGGGAGCAGCCCGTCTACGAGAATGATGACGGCATCTCCGTCGCCTTGAGCGATGCGGTTGCCGGCGGTCCGCTCGAGGCGCCCGAAGCCTCCGACGTGATCGAATTGGAAATCGGCACCGCCGAGGCCGAGCTGGCTCCAGCGGCGCCGGCCCCCACGGGCGAGGCTCTAGCGGAAGCCGCGCCGGAGGCGGCACCAGCACCGGCCAAGCGACCACGGCGTAGCCGTGCACGCAAGGCCGCCCAGCCTGGCGAGGAGGCCGCGACCACGGCCGAGCCGGCAGCCCAGGAGGCGGCGGTCGACAGCGCGAAAGCGGAACCGAGGCGGCGGCCCCGCGCCAAGGCCAAAGCCAAGCCGGCGGCGCAAGCCGCCGAGCAGCCAGCCGTGAAGGGCCCGGAGATCACCGAGACGGCAGTCCCGACAGAGGCGGCCGGCGAGGCGCCGACAGAGGCTCCACAGGAACCACCAGCATCTGTGGCGCGGCCATCGAATGGCGAAGCGGTTGGGCCGCATCCGGCCGAATCCACGGCGCCGACCGACGACCTGACGCCCGTGCCGGCCGAACCGGAACACGCCGAGGAGGCGCGCCAGCCTGAAGTGGCTCAGGTGAGTGCGGCGCCGGAGCCCCAGCCGGAGCGCCCCGCGCGCCGCGGGTGGTGGCAGCGGGCGCGACTGTTCAGGCATTGAGCAGGATTGCGCGGTGCAGTTGGTGAGGGGGACGCAAACACCGGTCCCCCTCCCGTTGCCGCTGGTGCGGCGGTCGGGCGTGGCGCAAAGATGTGATCGCGAGGCCCGAAGCGGCGTGCCCCACGGGCCGCAGTATTGCCGCATTTCACGACAAACGGTGAGCTTTCAGACAACGGTGCGCTCATGGCTCTACTGCATCGGATCATAAGAGGTATCGCCGTTCGCTGCCTCGCCGGCCTGACGGCCGTTTCGGTGGCGGCCGGCGGAATTCCCGTGCCCCAGGCCAAGGCGGCCAGCCTGCCCTTGATCCGCGACAACGAGATCGAACAGCTGCTGCGCGACTATGCGACCCCCCTGTTCCGGGCGGCCGGCCTGAAGCCTGAAGCGGTGCAGGTCTACATCATCAACTCGGATACCATTAACGCCTTTGTCGCCGGCGGGCAGCGGATCTTCATTCACACCGGCCTGCTCACCAGGGCGGAAACGCCCAACGAGGTGATCGGCGTGTTGGCCCACGAGACCGGGCACATTGCCGGCGGGCACCTGTCGCGCATGCAAAAGCAGCTGGACAAGGCCAGCACCGCGGCGATCATCGGCATGCTGGTCGGTGCGGCGACCATGATCGGGGCAGGTCTGGCCGGCCAGGGCGAACTGGCCCGCAGCGGCCAGGGAATCATGCTGGGCGGCCAGTCGCTCGCCGAGCGCAACCTGCTTTCCTATGCCCGTGCGCAGGAATCGGCGGCAGACCAGGCGGCGTTGAAGTATCTCACGGCCACCAGGCAGTCGGCGCGCGGCATGATCGACCTGTTCGAGAGGCTGTCGAACGAATCCCTCGCCTCGTCGGTGCCTGTCGACCCTTACGTGCTGAGCCACCCGATGCCGCTGGACCGGGTGCGCAATCTCGAGATCAACGCCCGCAAGAGCCCCTATTTCGATGCGGGAGACAGCCCCGCGCTCAAGGCGCGCCATGCGATGGTGCAGGCCAAGCTGATGGGGTTCCTGACCTCGCCCCAGCGGGTCTATCAGCGCTATCCCACCAGCGACACCAGCGCGCCCGCCCGCTATGCGCGCTCCATTGCCGCCTTCCGCACGGGGGATCTCAGAGGCGCCCTCGCCGAACTCGAGCCCTTGCAGAGAGCGCAGCCGAACAATCCTTATTTCTGGGAACTGCGCGGCCAGGCACTGCTCGAATCGGGCAAGGTCAGGGAGGCGGTGCCCGCCCTGCAGAAGGCGGTGGAACTCATGCCCAATCAGGGCCTGGTCCGCATCATGCTGGCCCAAGCCATGCTCAACACCAATGATGATCGACTGATCGAGCCGGCGATCCAGCAGCTGCAGCGGGCGAAGCGCTACGAGACGGATTCCTCCGAACTGCACGCCCAGCTCGCCATCGCCTACGCGCGACGCAACAATATCCCCATGGCGGATCTGGAGACGGCTGAGGCCGCTTTGATCAGCGGCGACGTCGAGCTTGCCAAGCAGAAGGCCAAGCGCTCGCTTGCCGCGTTCAAGCGCGGCACGCCCGAATGGATCCGCGCGAACGATATCCTGAATGTGAAGGTTGGTAAGGACTAAGCCCTGTATAGTCCGGATTCACAACCTGGTGTTTCGGAGAGGTCTTGATGCATTTTGCCCGACGTCTGCTCACGGCCGTGAGCCTCGCCTGCCTGCTCGCCGTGCCGGCCATGGACAGCCGATTGTCCGCGGCGGAATTCAACGATGCCCAGCGCGGCGAGATCATCGAGACCATCCGGCAGTACTTGCTGGAAAATCCCGAATTCCTGCGTGAGGTGATCCAGGCGCTCGACCAGAAGGAGCAGCAGCAGCAGCTCGCGCAGGCGGCTGATGCCATCAAGGAGAATGCGAAGGCCATTTTCCGCGATGAGAAGGACTTCGTGGCGGGCAACCCCGAGGGCGATGTCACCGTGGTCGAGTTCTTCGACTACAACTGCGGGTACTGCAAGCGCTCCCAGCCGGATCTCATGGCGCTTCTGAAGCAGGACAAGAATGTCCGTTTCGTGCTGAAGGAGTTCCCGATCCTCGGGCCTGGTTCGCTGGTCGCCGCAAAGGCGGCGATTGCCGCCAAGAACCAGGATAAGTATTGGGAATTCCACAACGCGCTGATGGCCCATAACGGCTCGTTGGACGAGGCGGCCGTATTTGCCACGGCCAAGAAGGTCGGCCTCGATCTGGAAAAGCTGAAGGCGGATATGCAGGGCGAGGCGGTTACCGCGCAAATCGAGGACGGCTACAGGCTCGCTCGCGAGCTTGGTATTCAGGGCACGCCGGCCTTCGTCATCGGCGACAAGTTCCTGCCCGGCGCGGTCGGGCTCGACGCGTTGACCAAGACGGTGGCTGAGGTGAGAGGCAGCGGCTCGTGCAAGGCGCTCTGCTGATGCAGCTCTGCGGGCGTCGGGCTCCGATCGCCCATCCCATTCACGGGCGGGGCGAAGTCTGACTAGACGATCGCCAGCGCCTTTTCGCACAGGCGGCCGGGGTCGCTTTCTCCCTGCGTGGCGAAACCGATAATGGCGTGGGCGATTCTCAATCGCGTGGGCTCGTCGGAGCGGGTACCGAGGGCGTTCACCGCCTTGTTGTAAGCCGCCAGCATGGCCGAAACCATATCTGGCTCGAAAGCACCCGAGTTCAGTTCGCTCAGTGCGCGCGCGGTCACACGCAACCTCCGTTGATTGTCATCGCTTGGGATTGGCTATGGCTCGATTCCTGCTGCAGCCGGTGTTCACCTCATGCCTTAGGCATGGCCAGCCTTCTGGCGCACAGCGCCTTGCAAACGGGCCTCGGCGACAGGCCAGTGTCGACTGACGCCCGAGCGCGCAGTCTCGAACATTATCATCGGCTTGTACCATTTGGCGGCCGCGAATCAGTCACCCGCGGCCATTTCAAGATAAGTGCAGCCCCAGAACGATCAAGTGCAGCGCCCCGTTCCATGAAATGCGTTTCCGTTCCGCGTGCCGAGTCCTGGCCGAGCCGAAGTGGCTCGTTGCTCAGGCCGGCATGACCTCTGCTATGATGCGGCTGAGGTCGTCCTGTCGAAATGGCTTCGAGAGTTTCGGCAGAACGGCGGCGACGTCCTCCGGCAGTTCGGCATAGCCTGTGGCGATGATCACCGGGAGGTCGGGCCATTCGGCCCTGATGGCGGCGGCCAGCTGCGTCCCCGTCATCTGTGGCATCACCTGGTCGGTGATCACCAGGTCCACGCGCTTATTGCTGCGGAGCGTCTCCAGGGCTTCCGCCCCGGAGGCTGCCTCGATGACTTCGTGGCCGAGATCCTCGAGCATGGCGCTGGTGCTCATCAACACCAAACCGTCATCGTCAACCGCCAGGATCACCAGTGCACTCGGCTTGCGCGATTCTGCCTCGCCGGGCACGGCCAAGCGCGCCGCCAGCCCTTGCTCATAGGTCTCCGCGACGGGCAGCCAGAGCTCGGCCGTGGTGCCTACGTTCTTCTCGCTCACGAGCACCAGCCGCCCGCCCGACTGCTCGGCGAGCCCCTGAACCATCGACAGGCCGAGGCCGGTGCCCTTCCCTACCCCTTTTGTGGTGAAGAACGGGTCCATCGCCCGGGCCAATGTCTCCTCGTCCATGCCCATCCCGGTGTCTTGTACCGCAAGGCACACATAACGCCCGGGCTTGAGCCGCGCGGAATTATGGCTGCCGACGATCTCCTCGCGAGCGGCAATGATGACCTGTCCTCCTTCCGGCATCGCGTCGCGGGCATTCACCACCAGATTGAGCAGCGCTGTTTCGAGCTGATTTTCATCGGTCTGAACGCGGGGCAGATCGAGGGGAAAGCGTGTCTCGATCATCACCAACGGACCGATAGAGCGCTGGATGAGATCCGTCATGCCGCGAACGAGACTCGGCACATCCACCGCTGTGTAATTGAGCGCTTGCCGGCGGGCGAAGGTGAGCATGCGTTGGGTCAGGGAGGCGCCGCGATGCGCCCCCTGGAGCGCGTTGTCCAGCAGGCGCAGGAGGGCAGGGTCTTGCGGCATGCGCTTGCGCAGGAACTCGAGGCTGACGATCACGGCCATGAGCAGGTTATTGAAGTCATGAGCTATGCCGCCGGTCAGCTGGCCGATGGCTTCCATTTTTTGGGACTGGAACAGGGCTTCGCGCGCCTCCTCGAGGGCACGCTGTGCCTCCTTGCGCTCGGTGATATCGCGGGTCACTTTGGCGAAGCCGATGAGCTGGCCGCCGTCATCGCGGATGGGGTCGATAACCACGTGCGCCCAGAATCGCGTGCCATCCTTGCGCACGCGCTGCGCCTCCTTCTCGAACCGCCCCTCCCTGGCCGCGGTTGCGAGCGCCTTTTCCGGCTCGCCGCGGGCACGGTCCTCTTCGGTATAGAAGCGCGAGAAGTGCTCGCCGATGATCTCCTCCGGGAGATAGCCCTTGATGCGCTGGGCACCCATGTTCCAGCTGCTCACCCGGCCTGCCGGATCGAGCATGAAAATCGCATAGTCCGTGACCCCCTGGACCAGCAAACGGAACTGCTCCTGGCTTTTCCGAAGCAGTTCCTCTGCGCGCCTGCGGCCGGTCAGATCACGGATGATCTTCGCATAGCCCACGAGCCTCCCCGTGGGTTCGCGGATCGAATCGATCAGGACATGCGCCCAAAACCGTGTTCCGTCCTTGCGGACGCGCCAGCCCTCACCTTCGAACCTGCCCTCAACTTCGGCGGTCCTGAGGCCAAGCTCAGGCAATCCCTTCGTGCGATCCTCCTCCGTGTAGAAGCGGGAGAAGTGTTGCCCGAGGATTTCGGCGGTCTGATAGCCCTTGAACCGCTCCGCGCCCGTGTTCCAGCTGGTCACCATGCCGTTCGCGTCAAG